>CAJUEU010000047.1 GCA_910585735.1 uncultured Oscillospiraceae bacterium
GGTCGTCGCAGGTGGGCCCCAGCCCCCCGGTGGTGATGATGAGGTCGGCCCGGCTTTTGGCCAGCTCCACCGCCTCCCGGAGCCTGCCCGGGTTATCCCCCACCACGGAGTGGTGGTAGACGGCGATGCCCATGGCGGAGAGCTCCCGGGAGAGAAATTGTCCGTCGGTGTTGGCAATGCTGCCCAGCAGCAGCTCGGTGCCCACGGCGATCAGCTCGGCAACGTGCGGCATAGGTATCAACTCCTTTGGGACTTATACCACAGGTGCGAAGCACCGTTGTGGTATATCAGTTCAATCAGTATAATAGTCGCTATGCGACTATTATACCATGGGGGTCAAGATAGCCTTTGGCAGTGCAGTTTTCCATATATCAATATCGAAGTGGGGCGTAGAATATCACCAGGCCCAGATTTGTTTCATCTTCCTCCCAGTCACAGTGAGCATAGAAGTCCCCCGCTCCAGGGCCTAAAAGCTGCCGGTCAAAGGTCCAACAGCAGTCTCCCGTCCACGATATGGTCACAGGTGAAAAAGTCTAAGGAGAGGAGGATCTCGGACGGCTCCTCCGGGTCTGGGCTCACGGAGAACATTTGACACCGGGAGATGAGCTCGCCCAAAAGGACGTTGAAGTCGGGAAGGTAGGAAACCGTGTTCAGATGGAGGGTGAATTCGACCCCGCCCTCGATGGAGTGGGATCCAAACTTGATTTCCTCGTATTCCTGAGCCATGGTTTTGATGATGGCGGCGCAGCAGTTATAGTTTGCCAGCTTTCTGGGATTCTCGACATATTGGATCCGATCATGCCAGTCTATAAATTCCTCAAAAGTAGGTAGCTTGCCCGGATACTGCTCCTGTTCCATGATGATTCTCCTTTATTTATAATGTGAGATATAAAAAACCCTATGCAGTGCAATAATACAGATTATAAAATCCTATGTCAAGGGAATTATAGCTTTCAATATCCTAATAGCGATAAGAGCAAGGGATAAAATGAGGCACATGGGAGGTGCGCCTCGTGGATGAAAAATTTGTGGGAGAACGAATTGCACAGTTGAGAACGGCCAAAGGCCCATCGGCCCGAGATATGTCTTTATCATTGGGACAAAATGAAAGCTATATCAATCGAATCGAAAACGGAAAATCCCTTCCCTCATTACAGGCCCTGTTCTGGATCTGCGACTACTTCCAGATCACACCCAAGCAGTTTTTCGATGAGGGCGACAAATATCCCACTTACCTTGAAAGCTTAGTAGAGGATATGAGAAAGCTGGACGCGGCCTCTCTGTCTCTTGTGTCCGACCTGGTAAAGAAGCTGACGGAGAAAAAGTAACCAGAAGGATGGCCCGAAAGGACCGTCCTTCTGGTTTTTTGCCTCTCGGCCCGGAAGTCGTTACGAAATAAATCCCCCGTTCCCGAAGGAACGGGGGATTTTCTTCACGCTGCCTTATGCTTCTCTTCCGCCAGGGCCTGCTCCAGCGTCAGCAGGAGCCTTCCCGGCTTTTTGCTCCAAAGCCACTCCAGCTTCCTCCGGCTCCACTCGTTGGGGAACAGCCCCGCGGCGGCAGCCACGCAGAGCAGCATCATGGCGATGATCAAAACGGCGAATACATACATCATTTTCTTGTCCTCCCGGTATCCTTTACGATACCAAAAGGATACCCCATTGCAGGGAGAAAGGCAATTAAGCCGAGAGAAAGACTTTATGAAGATTTTGGGAAGAAGTCTTCACAAAATCGTCAGATTTGGGGGGCAGGAATGGCTGGAAAGCCTGTCATAGCAGGCATTTCCGCAGAACGGGGACCTTGGAGGCCATCCAGGAAAAGCCCAGGCTGAGGGCCAGGGTGAGGACGGTCTCCAGGGCCAGCAGGAGGGGCAGGGGCATGGCCGTGCCCAGGAAGCTGCCCGCCAGGTCCAGGGCGATCACGTGGACCCAGTAGACCCCGAACACCAGGCCGGACAGGGAGGCCAGGGGCTTTGTCAGCCGGGCCAGTCCGGCTTCGTGCGTCTCAAAGAAGGTCCTGACCAGGACGAAGATGGCTCCGGCCACCAGATAGTGGTTCAGGCCGTAAGCCATGTTGAAGGGCAGGGGGATCCCCTCGGGGGAGGCGGTGACCAGATTGCCCACCGAGCCGATGAGGAACCCGGCCACGCCCCCCAGATAGATCCCGGCCCGGACCTTTTTGCTCAAACGTTGGCTCCCCAGTAGATACCCCAGCAGGAAGTAGCCCAGATAGCTCTCCATCAGGGGGTCAAAGAGGAAGATGTAGATGGGCCCCGCCATGTTGAGCCAAGGGCGGATGGCCCCGGGAAACAGGACGATGGCCAGCAAAATGAGCTGCTCACGCACCCCGGCGGCGTCCACCATTCGCTTGAGGAAGGGGGCGATGAGGTAGATGCCCAGAAGGGTGTAGACGAACCAGAAGTGGTAGCTGCTGCCGTTGTTCAGAAGCTGGCGGAGGTACTCCACCGGGCTGAGAGCCTCCCCAGCCCGGAGGGCGTGGGCAATGTAGTAAATGCCGTTCCACACCGCCAGGGGAAGGAGGAGCCGGGGCAGCCGCTTTTTGTAAAACCTGCCCACCGCCAGGGTCCGGGCATCCCGGAGCATGAGATACCCGCTGATCATGAGGAAGAGGGGTACCCCCGCCCGGTTCAGGGAATTCTGGAACAGACAGACATACCAGCTGGTGGAGCCGTAAAGGCCCTGATTGGTCAAAACGGGGGTCATCACATGGAGGACCACCACAAAAAAGATGGCCAGACAGCGGAGAAGATCCAGATAGGGGTATCGTTTGTTCATGGCTGCTCCTTCCGGCGCCGAAAGCCCGGCGCACTGTGTTGTCACTCGGGGATGTACTCCCGCACCCGGAGCCTGGCCCCCAGGAGCTGGGCCATGGCCCGGCACCGCTCGATGTCCTCGGGAGTCTTGTCCTTGTTGACGATGGTCATGACCACGTCGGGCACGTGCCCCGTGGCCCGGCGGGTGAAGTCCAGCATATCCTCCCAGGCCTGCTCCCCGTGGCCCGGCCGGGTAACGGCCACATACTCCTCTACCGTGGAGCCGTTGAGGGAGACGGAGACCGTGTCGATCCGCCCCGTCATTTCCGGGGTAATATCCCGGCCGTTGATGTGGTTGCCGTGGCCGTTGGTGTTGATGCGGATGGGCAGCTTGACCCCCTGCTCCTTCAGCCGGTCCACCGTCCAGGCAATGTCATCCCAGCGGAAGGTGGGCTCCCCGAAGCCGCAGAACACCAGCTCCCGGTACTGGGAAAGGTCCCGCCGGGCAAAGTCGGCCAGGATCTCCTCGTGAGTGGGCTCATGCTCCAGCCACAGGTCGTCGGCGTAGATGCTCCCCTTGTGGCCGTTGTGCCGCAGACAGAACACACAGGAGCAGTTGCAGCGATTGGTCAGGTTTACATAAAGTGAGCCCTCGTACTCGTAGGTAATGGTCATCATAAGGCAGGATCCTCCAATCCAAAAAATCGCAAACCATTTAGAAACGTAAGCTCTGCGGCTTCTTCTGTGGAGAGGCCCTTCACCTGGGCCAGGGTCTCGGTTACCCGGTAGACATAATTCGAGTCGTTCCGTCGTCCACGGAAGGGCTCTGGGGTCATGTAGGGGGCGTCGGTCTCGATCATGATGCGCTCCGCGGGCACCGCTGCCATGACCTCCAGAGCCCGCCGGGCCTTTTGGAAGGTGACGTTCCCGGTGAAGGACACATACCAGCCCAGCTTCACCGCCTCTTTGGCGTCCTCGGCGGAGAGGGCGCAGCAGTGGAACACCCCCCGGGCCTTGGGGTGGGCCCGCACGATGTCCAGGGCGTCCCTGTGGGCGTCCCGGTCGTGGACGATGGCGGGCAGGTCCAGCTCCTCGGCGAGGGAGAGTTGGGCGTCAAAGAAGTCCCGGGAGTTGGCCCGGTCCTCGGGGGTCTTGACCCAGTAGTAGTCCAGGCCGATCTCCCCCACCGCCACGCATTTGGGGTGGGCGCAGAGGGCCTTGACCTCCGCCAGGTCGGCCAGGGTAGCTCCCACCAGGTTCTCCGGGTGGAGCCCGGCGGCAAAGTAGAGGAAGGGGTATTTTTCGGCCAGGGCCATGCTCTGCCGGGAGGACTCCAGATCGCAGCCGGGGCAGACCACCCGCTCTACCCCATGGGAGGGGAGGGAGGAGAGCACCTCGTCCCGGTCGGGGGCAAAATGTTCGTCGTAGTAGTGGGCATGAGTGTCGAATAAACGCATGGAAGTACCTCGCTAAATCGTGTCGTAAGAAGGCCTTACTTATAATCGTCTGGCAGATAATCGAGATGGTCCACATCGAATGTGTCTAAGAACCATATCGGATAAAACCATCTTTCGTGCTGTGCATATTGGTAGTCGCGGTATATCGGAATTATGATCTCCCAGGGCTAATGATAAGCAAAAAATTCTTTTTTCATCATCCTATCCTCACCCCTCACTTGCAGTTTATTGTATCATACACTCCTCTCTGGCGCAAGAGGGACGGGGTGGGAGTATGGGAAAAGAAGGTCTTGACATATCGAACAAACGTATTATAATAATAGTACATCTGTTTGAGAGGAGGAGACGCCGTGGACCTGATGGAAAAGCTGAATATCCTGGCCGACGCCGCCAAATATGACGCCGCCTGTACCTCCAGCGGGGTCACCCGGGGCGGCAAGGCCGGGACCATCGGCAACGCTGGGAGCTCGGGCTGCTGCCACTCCTTCTCGGCGGACGGGCGGTGCATCTCTCTTCTGAAGGTGCTCATGACCAACCACTGCTGCTACGACTGCGCCTACTGCGTGAACCGCCGGTCCAACGACTTGCCCCGGGCGGCCTTCACCCCCCGGGAGCTCTGCGAGCTCACCATCCAGTTTTACCGCCGGAACTACATTGAGGGGCTCTTTCTCTCCTCGGCGGTGCTGAAAAGCCCGGACTACACCACCGAGCAGATGATCGAGGCCCTGCGGCTTCTCCGCACCGAATACCATTTCCGGGGCTACATCCACGCCAAGGCCATCCCCGGGGCCGACCCCCTGCTCACCCATCAGCTTGGGCTGTTGGCCGACCGTTTGAGCGTCAACATTGAGCTGCCCTCGGAGCAGTCCCTGAACCTCCTATGCCCCGACAAGACCAAGGGGGCCATTTTAGCCCCCATGGCCCAGATCCGGGACGGGGCCCAGCAGTCCAAGGCCGAGCTGAAGCTCTACCGCCACGCCCCCAAGTTCGCCCCAGCGGGCCAGTCCACCCAGATGATTGTGGGGGCCACCCCGGAGAATGACCTGCACATCCTGCGGCTCAGCGCCGGGCTTTACCAAAAGTATCAGCTCAAGCGGGTGTTTTTCTCGGCCTATATGCCGGTATCCGACAACAAGCTTCTCCCCGCCCCGGCCGGGTTCAAGCCGCCCCTCCTCCGGGAGCACCGGCTCTACCAGGCCGACTGGCTTATGCGGTTTTACGGGTTTTCGGCGGGGGAAATTTTAGACGAGGACCACCCCAACTTTGACGCCGCGTTGGACCCCAAGAGCGACTGGGCTTTGCGGCACCCGGAGTTTTTCCCGGTGGAGCTGAACAAGGCTCCCTACGAGGTGATTTTACGGGTCCCCGGTATTGGGGTCCGGGGGGCACAGCGGATCGTCACCGCCCGGCGGGTGGGCCCCCTCACCTTCGAGGGGGTGAAGCGGCTGGGCATCGTGATGAAGCGGGCCCAGTACTTCATCACCTGCTCAGGGCACTTCCTCCCCGGGCTGAAATGCGGACAGGAGACGGTCTACCGCCGGCTCTCCGGCCTGGAGCGGGAGGAGCTGCCCTCCGGGCAGGGAGAGCAGCTGAGCCTCTTTGACCAAGCGGCGGTGTGAGGACCACATCTATCCGCCTTCCCCGCAAGCGGGGAAGGCGGAAGGCAACCAAGGCATCGAAAGGTTACATAATTTGTTAACGTAATTTAATAGACATAATTAATTTTACATAATCATATTTACATAATATTATATTTAGTTTACATAAATTGAGCGGAGGGGGAAACGTATGAATGGCAAAAAGAAAGAGATTCAAAAGGATATGCCGGGGACCGATCCTATGGGGCGGTGTGGGTTCTACTGCGGCTGCTGTCCAGGTTATGTAAATCAGGAGTGCGAGGGCTGTATCCCCGCCCACAAGGGGGGCGAGTGCTATAGCCGGGATTGTGTGGAACGCAAAGGGGTGGGGTTCTGCCCTCAGTGTACGGAATTCCCCTGTGAGGCCCTGTTTCAGGAGCCCCACGCCACCACACTGGACAAGGACTGGCTGGTCTGGTGGAAAAAGCGGCGGGAGCAAAAGGGATAAAGGTCCGGGAAAAACTACCGTTTGAAGGAAGGAGGGAGCGCGCTTGGAGCAGGTCTGCTACCGCTATGACGGCACCTTTGAGGGCTTTTTTACCTGCGTTTTTGAAAGTTATGTAAACAAAGAGCCCCCGGCGGAATTCCTCCTTCTGGATGACCCGGCCCTCACCCTCTGGCCGGAGAGGGTGGTGGAGACCCACCCGGCGCACGCCGAGCGGGTCCGGGAGGGGCTGGGGAAAAAGACCTCGGCCCAGTTCCGCACCCAGATGGAACGGGCCTACCTCACCTGCCTGCCCGACCGGGACATGATCCTGTACCGCCTGATCCGCCGGGGCTTTGACGAGGGGGACCGGGTGAGCCGTGACCTGACCGACCCGGATATGGCCAAGGTGACCCTGGCCCTCCAGAAAATGTGGACCGAGTGGGACCATCTGAAGGGGTTTGTCCGCTTTTCCGAGCTGGATGGCTTTCTGGTGGGGGAGATCGAGCCCAAAAACCGGGTGCTTCCTTTGCTGGCGCCCCATTTTGCCGCCCGGCTCAACGGGGAGAAGGTCATTCTCTACGACCGCACCCACCGGGAGGCCTTGTTTGCCGCTGGGTTCCGCTGGACCATCGAGCCGGTGGAGGACTTCCATATGGGCCCCGCCGGGGGGGAGGAGCTGGAGTGGCGGCGGCTGTGGAAGAGCTTTTTCAACACCATCGCCATCGAGGGGCGCATCAACCCCAAGTGCCAGGCCACCCATCTGCCCAAGCGGTACCGCCATGTGATGACCGAGTTTATGGAGGAGGAGAGGGAGCAAAAAGGGCTGCCGGGGGATATACAACCGGGAAAAAATATGGTAAGATAGAAAAATCAAAGGGGGCGGTGTGGGTCCATGAATAAAAAAATAGGCATGTATGGATCTATGGCGAATTTTGCCGCAGTGATCTGCTTTGCCCTGTCTATGCTGTTTGACCTCCACGCCGGCAGTTATTTTTTCTCTATGTTCATTGCGTTCAGCTTTGTGCTGATGATGTGTGGGTATGCTTATTTTGCCGAACAGGAGGTAAAGTTGGCGGGCTATGCCGCCGTGGTATTTTCCGCCATCTATACGGCCATCATATTGTTGGTCTATTTTGCGCAGCTTACAACTGTCCGGTATAGTGATTTAACGCCGCAGGCGGCCGGGCTTCTTGATTTTCAGCAGTGCGGATTATTGTTTAACTATGATCTGCTGGGATATGCCGTGATGTCGTTGGCCACGTTTTTTGCGGGATTGACTGTGACGCCGCGGACAAAAGCGGACCGATGGCTGAAATGGTTGCTCATCATACACGGTGTGTTTTTTCTGTCCTGCCTCATTGTTCCCATGCTTGGACTGTTCAAAGCGGGCGGCCCAACGTGGATAGGCGTGGCGGTATTGGAATTCTGGTGTGTTTATTTTTGCCCCATCAGTATTTTATCGTATTTGTATTTTGCCCGTTGTAAGGAGCGGCCGCCCTGTTAAGAGAAGGGGGACAAAAATGATCATCCGCCGGGAATTGGCGGATGATCATTTTTTTATGGGGTCCGGCGAGGAGCGGGAATGTCAGGTGCGGGGGATGGCGGGAGCGCCCGGGATCTGGTTGTTGACATCCACAAACAGGGCCTTCAGCTCCTGGCCGTTCCCGCTGAGCTGATAGAATACGTTGGGGATGTATGCCCCATCCCCGTTCTGCTCGGCCAGCCAGAGGGAGGCTGAAGCGATGCCTGACCGCCGGGAGGAATCAAAGAAAATGATGGTGGTTTTATCGAGGGAAAACTCACCAGACTGGCTGCCATCGGCTTTTTGGAGAAGAAGCGTATTCTGGCCATCGAAGGCAATGACGGCCCCAACATCGGGGATGGGAGTGATCTGGTCGACGTGGCCGTCCCCCAGGTCTAAATAGGAGATGGCGGTCCCGGCGGTATAGCTGCCGGAGGAGGTGGTAAGCACGGTGACAGTTTCTTCTCCATTCCATAGGTCAAAGGTGGTAAGGATGGCTTTGTGCTCAGGGGAATAGACAGAGCAAGAATGGGAGGTGATGTAGCCGTACCGGGCAACAGGAGCAGGGAGCTCCGACGGTTGGGTGGGTTCGGGGGACGGGGGAGGCGTGGGCTCCTGAGAGGGCGCGGGGGAAGGCGTGACCTCGGAGGAGGGCTCCGGGCTGGGGGTGGGCAGAAGGTCATCGGGGATGACCTTGTCCCCGCTTACCGTCTGGAAGGCACGGTACAGAATGGCGGCGGCCTCGGCCCGGGTGATGGTGCCCTGGCCCCGGAAGGTGCCGTCGTTGTAGCCCCTGATAATATCGTGCTCCACCGCCAGGGCCACATAGGGCCGCGCCACTTCCGAGATGGAGGCGAGGTCGCTGAACATAGTGGAGAGAAGGCTCAGGTCAGCCTTTGCGGGGTCAAACCCCCGCAGCTTGACCACCGCCACCGCCATGTCCTCCCGAAGGGCGCCGCTGAAGGGGTAAAACCAGAGCTGTCCCATGGACCGGTAAGCGGTCATATAGGGCCGGGCGGTCTCGATGTAAGGGCTGGACCAATGGCTCAGGGCGACGTCGGCGTAGCTGCTCTCCCCGGCGGGAAGGGGGACCAGGCCGGCGGCCATGACCATGATCTTGGCGAACTCCTCCCGGGTGACGGTTTTTTCGGGATAAAATTTTCCATCGGGATAGCCGCTGATGGCGCCGCGGCTCACCAGCTCCTCAATGCAGTCATAGGCCCAATGGGTGGAGGGGACGTCGGAAAAATGCTGGACGGGGGCTTTCCCTGCCGCGAAGCCGGAGGAGCAGAGGGAGAGAAGCAGCGCCAGCGCCACGGCCAGGGAGCGGACAGAACGTTTCATAGGGGGGACCTCCTTTAATTTTTCTCACGGGGGGTAGGGGGGCAAAGCCCCCCCTTTCCCTTCTCCGCGAGGAAAAACAAAACGTGCTATGCGGGCATGGCCCCAGCACAGCACGTAAAAATAGCAACACATACGCTAAAAACCCTTGCCAGATAACAGGCACACAGGGTATAATAGCGCTGTGGTACGGTTTTCCGTTGTGTGGGTGGTGGCTTCACCCGCGCAGGCCCGTGAGTACGGCAATACTCACGGGCTGCCCACTATTTTGTTTTCCTCGGTTCTATTTTACTCTATATGGAAGAGCTTGGCAAGTCTTTTTCACTGTGATTTTTGATTGGGAGGGTTTTACCATGTATGACATTTTGATCGTGGGGGGCGGGACCGCGGGACTTACCGCCGCCATCTATGCCCGGCGGGCGGGCAGGACCGTGCTGGTGCTGGAGGGAAATTCCCTGGGGGGACAGATCACCTCCTCTCCTCTGGTGGAGAACTACCCCGGAGTGCCTGCGGTGAGCGGGGCCGAATACGCCCAGGCCCTGCACGGCCAGGCCACCGCGCTGGGTGCTGAGGTGAGGTTTGGAAAGGTCACCGCCGCCGAAAAGACGGAGGACGGGTTTGTGCTCACCGTCCGCAAAAAGACTTACGAGGGCAAGGCGCTTATTCTGTGTACCGGCTCCAGGCACCGGCACCTGGGCCTTGACCGGGAGGAGGCCCTCATTGGCCGGGGAGTGAGCTACTGCGCCACCTGCGACGGAGCCTTTTTCAAGGACATGGATGTGGCGGTGGCCGGGGGGGGAGACAGCGCCCTTCAATCCGCCCTCTACCTGTCTGCCCACTGCCGGAAGGTGTACCTGATCCACCGCCGCGATGCGCTCCGGGCGGAGAAGGCCCACGTCACCGCCATGGAGGGCCGGGAGAACATCGAGCCCCTGCTGGGCTGGACGGTGTCCGCTCTCCAGGGGGAAGAGTCCCTCACCGGCCTGACCCTCACCGCCCCCCAGACCGGGGAGACCAAGGATCTGGCGGTGTCCGGGCTCTTTGTGGCCGTGGGGCAGGAGCCGGAAAACGGCCCCTTTGCTTCCCTGGCCGACCTGGATGAATACGGGTACTTTACCGCCGGGGAGGACTGCCTGACCAGGACCCCGGGGGTTTTCGCGGCGGGGGACTGTCGGCAGAAGTCCCTCCGCCAGCTCACCACCGCCGCCGCTGACGGCTCGGTGGCCGCCACGGCGGCCTGCCGCTGGCTGGACGCCCAATGAGGAAGCGGGCCATGAAAAAGCCGGGGCGGGGAAAGCGGCTTCTGGTGACGGTGGCTGCCGTCCTGCTTCTGCTGGTGGGGTCGGTCTACCTGATCCACCGGGTGGAGCTGAACCGGGAGGCCTCCCTTCTGACTCCCATGGGGGAGTTGGTGAAGGTGGAGGGCCACACCATGAGCGTCTACACCGCCGGGGAGGGGGAACAGACGCTGGTGTTCCTGTCCGGGGCGGGCACCTGCTCCCCCATTCTGGATTTCAAGTCTCTCACCGACCTGCTCTCGGAGGACTACCGGGTGGCCGTGGTGGAGAAATTCGGTTACGGATTCAGCGAGGACCCGGTCCGGGGCCGGGATCTGGAGACCGTGCTGGAGGACACCCGGGCCGCTTTGGAGGCGGCCGGGCTGGAGGGGCCCTACGTGCTCTGCCCCCACTCTATGTCGGGGATCGAGGCCCTTTACTGGGCCCAGACCTACCCCGAGGAGGTGGAGGCCATCATCGGCCTGGACATGGCGGTGCCCGGCCATTATGAGGAGATGAGGGTGAACCTTCCCCTGCTGCGGCTGGGCCAGCTGGGAGCCCGGCTGGGGATCGCCCGGCTGATCCCCAGCCTTGCGGAGAGCGACGCCATCCGCTTTGGGACCCTCACCGGGGAGGAGCGGGACATTTACCGGGCCCTCTTCTACAAGGGGACGGCCACCGGGGCCATGCTCCGGGAGGCGGCTGCCATCCGGGAGAGCGCCCGGCTGGTGGGGGAGGGAGAGGTCCCTCAGATCCCCATGCTGTTTTTCCTGTCCAATGGGGAGGGCACCGGCTTTGACACCGAAGCCTGGCGGCAGATCGCCGGAGACTATCTGGCCCAGGTAAGGGAATGGTGGCGGGTCGAGCTGGACTGCCCCCACTATGTACATGACCACCAGTACCGTTTTATCAGCTGGGAGATCAAAAGCTTCCTGAATTGGTTTGGAGCGTAGGGACAAAATCTCCGGCCGGGGGCACATTTCCAGTGCTTTCTCTTGACATTCCTGATAAAATCGGTTATGCTAACAGAAATAAAGTGTCTAAAAATCAGGAATTGAGGGATTCGCTATGTCTGATTATACAAGCCGCCGCATTTCGGAAGCTGAGTTGTCCGTTATGGAAATTCTGTGGGAGATCGGGAAGCCTATGGCCGCCAAGGACCTCCAGGTGATCCTGAAGGAACGCCGGGGCTGGGAGCGTACCACGGTACGGTCCTTGCTCACCCGTCTCCAGGAGAAGGGGTCGGTGACCTCGGAGAAGGTGGACGACGTAGCCACCTACGCGCCTACCTTTACCAAGGCGGAGTACGGCTGGGACCTGGCCGAGGTACTGGTGGACCGGCTCTACGAGCGGGACGCCGCCAAGCTGGTGGCCGCCTTGAAGGAACACGGCGTACTGGCCTGATAGGGAAGTGAAAGGGACCCTGCTTTTGGAGACAAAAGCAGGGTCTTGTTATTTTCGCCAGATTCCTCAAAGGGGCGGAGGGCCGATTTGGGCGTGCTTCCTTTGACTTTTTGTTGGAAAACGGTTGATTTTCTCCCTTTTGTGAGGTATAATACCAATTTGTGTGTAAGGAAGAGAAAAACGTAAGGCTTCAAAGGGGTGTGGCCGGAGAGGCTATGTCCGTGAAGGAGCGTACAGATTATGCGGAACAACAGGCCTTGTAACGCTGCCATCCTTGCCCACGTCGTCGGAGCAAAGCCCGCTTAGCTCCGCTTCCGCCTTCGGCGAAAGCTCCAACCGCTCCCTTGCCCCTCCTCTCCCCACAAAATTTGAGGACCAATTTTGCGGGGGACCCTTTTGATTGATTTTAATAACGGCGCTCCGCGCCGCCCCATCTGCGATGGGGCCCCGTGGTCTTGCCGTGAAGGAGATTACGGTTTATGCAGAACAACAAACTTCGTAACGTTGCCATTATTGCCCACGTGGACCACGGCAAGACCACCCTGGTGGACGAAATGCTCAAGCAGGGCGGCATCTACCGGGAGAACCAGAGCACCGTGGACCGGGTCATGGACTCGGGGGACCTGGAGCGGGAGCGGGGCATTACCATCCTGGCCAAGAACACCTCCGTCCACTATAAGGATGCCAAGATCAACGTGGTGGATACCCCGGGCCACGCCGACTTCGGCGGTGAGGTGGAACGTATTTTGAAGATGGTCAACGGGGTCATCCTGCTGGTAGACGCCGCCGAGGGCCCCATGCCCCAGACCCGGTTCGTGCTCTCCCGGGCCCTGGAGCTGGGCCACCGGGTCATCGTGGTAGTGAACAAGATCGACCGGCCTGACCAGCGGGTCCACGAGGTGGTGGACGAGGTCCTGGAGCTGCTACTGGACCTGGACGCCACCGATGAGCAGCTGGACTCCCCCATGCTCTTCTGCTCGGGCCGGCAGGGCACCGC
>CAJUEU010000048.1 GCA_910585735.1 uncultured Oscillospiraceae bacterium
TGCGGTAAAGCTCGTTGATGACGCTGCCGATGGCGTTCTCGTTGCCCGGGATGGCGGAGGCGGAGAAGATGACCCGGTCCCCCGCCTGGATCTCGAACTGCTTGTGGGTGTTGAAGGCCATCCGGGTCATGGCCGACATGGTCTCTCCCTGAGACCCCGTGGTGATGACACACACCTTGTTTTTGGGGAGGGACTTAATCTGGGCGATGTCCACAATGACCCCGGTGGGCACGTTCATATACCCCAGCTCAGTGGAGACCTTGATGGCATTCTCCATGCTCCGCCCGGTGATGGCCACCTTCCGGCCGTACTTGGCGGCCACCGAGATGATCTGCTGGATACGGTCCACGTTGGAGGCGAAGGTAGCCACGATGATGCGCTCCTCACAGCCCCGGAACAGGGCGTCGAAGGAGGCCCCCACGCTCTTTTCCGACTTGGTGTAGCCGGGCCGCTCCACGTTGGTGGAGTCGCTGAGGAGAGCCAGCACCCCCTCCTTCCCCAGCTGTCCCAGCCGGGCCAGGTCGATCATGCCCCCGGACACGGGGGTGGGATCGATCTTGAAGTCGCCGGTGTGGATACACACCCCGGCGGGGGTGTGGATGGCGAAGGCCACCGCGTCGGCAATGGAGTGGTTCACATGGATGAACTCCACCCGGAAGGCCCCCGCCCGGACGGTCTCTCCCGCCTCACAGGTGATGAGCCTGGTCTTGTTCACCAGGTGGTGTTCCTCCAGCTTGAGCTTGATGAGCCCGGCGGACATCCGGGTGGCGTACACCGGCACGTTCAGCTCCCGCAGCAGGTAGGGGAGGGACCCGATGTGGTCCTCGTGGCCGTGGGTAATGAACACCCCCCGGATCTTGTCCCGGTTGCGGATGAGGTAGCTGAAGTCGGGGATGACCACGTCGATGCCGTACATGTCGTCGTCGGGGAAGCCCATACCGGCGTCCACCACGATCATGTCGCCGCCGTACTCATAAACGGTCATGTTCTTGCCGATCTCGTTGAGACCGCCAAGGGATACGATCCTTAATTTTTCTGCCATTTGTTCAAAAAACTCCTTTTTCAATCAATATGTAGACCGAAAGCGTACCAAAAGGAGGCCAGGAGGCCGGGAGTCCTCTTTGGCCCTGAATCGCCCAAGAGTGACCCGGCCCCCTCGCCGGAGGGTGCTTCGCGGTCTGGTTTGCCTTATCAAAAACGCCGTTTTGGCGTGTAAAGCCGAATGTGGGGCGCCTGCCCGAGACCCGCGCGTGGAGCACGTCCCGGGACGGCATGGAACATACGGTCAATTTAGTATATCACACTTTTTCTCAAAAGTACACAGGTTTTTTGAAATTTCTGGAAATTCCCCTTGCTCAGGGCTTTTTCCCCTCCCGGCCTTCCTCGTCCAGGGCCTTCAGCTCCCGGCTGCACAGGTCGCACAGCTCCCCGGCGGCCTCCATGTCCACCGCCTCAGCGATGACCCGGAGGGCCCGGCGTCCGGCCATGGGCACCACGTAGATCCACCCGGCATCGGCGGGGAGGCGGACTCCCTCCCCCTCCCGCCGGGCCTCGGGGTGGGCGCTGAGGGCGGCCTCCATCACCTTTCCCCGTCCCGAATGGAGAGGGACCTCCCCCCGGACGGTGGCGAACCTGGGCAGCCCGGTGTCCAGCGCCGCCAGGGACTCCCCGGTCTGCCCCATACGCTCGCAGATCCGGCAGGCGGCAAAGATCCCGTCCCACAGCCAGGGGGAGCTCTTCCAAAGGGCCATGGCCTCCTCCCCGTCCCGGCCCAGGCGGAGGACCTTGCCCCCGAAGTCGGCGGCCACCCGCTCGGCGGCGGTGGGAGCCCAGGCGGGCAGGGCGATACGCCCTTTTCCCCGCTCCATCTCCAGCCGGGTGAGGAGCACCATGAGCCGGTCAGGGCCGATGGCCCGCCCCTCCTCATCCCAGGCGGAGACCCGAAAACCGCCCCAATCTACGGAAAAGACGGCTCTTCCCCGCGCGCTTCCCCGGCTCACCCGGCAGCCCATGGCCTCCAAGGCAATGGCAAGCAGGTCGTTGACCTCCCCCCGCTCCACCTGGACCGCCAGGCTCCCCATTGGCATCACCGAGGACCGGGCGGCGGTGGCCGCCTCCCGGGGGTAGCCGGTGCGCGCTCCCACCAGGGTCTCGGTTTTCCCCACCCGGGCGGCGGGGACGCGGCTTCCCTCCCCCCGGAGAAGGGCCCCCTCCAGCTTCCGCTGCTCCTCCCTGGAGAGGGGCAGCCCCTCGGGGCCATACAGCCGCGCCTGGATATTGTCCCCGTCCTGCCAGAGAAACAGGTTCACGGGCAGCTTGTAGTACCTTCCCACCCAAGCTCCCGCCGAGGGGCAGGGTCCGTCGTGGACCAGGGCCTGGCCTCCGGCGGCGTTGATGCCGCTGAGGGCGGCCCGGGCCAGCATCCCGGCTCCGTCACCCCCGGCCCAGCCCACGCCCACCTGGCCTCTCTCCCCCAGGAGCGAGCCTAAATTCAGCAGCAGCTCGGGGGTCATCTCCTCCCCCAGAATGCCCAACAGGGCACCGCTCCCCGAAAATTTGGGGGGCACGCTTCCCCCGGCGGTGACCTGGGAGGCGGTGGCCTTGCCCCCCTCGGGGACCTTCCGCCCGGGCCACAGCTTCACCCCGGGGGCCACGATGGCCTCGGCCCCCACCGAGGCTCCCTCCCCCAGCACCGCCCCGGGGGAGAGCATGCTTCGGCGGTGGAGACGGGCGCTCTTGCAGAGGATGGCGCCGGTGACCTCGGCCCCCTCCCCCACATGGCCTCCCAGCAGCACGGAACGCTCCACCACCGCCCCGGTCTCCACGGTGGAGCCCTCCCCTACGGCGGTGTATGGTCCGATCACCGCTCCGGGGGCAAGAGAGACCCGCCTGCCGATCCAGCAGGGCTCCTTCACCTCCACCCCGGCGGGGGCCTCGGCCCGCCCGGTCTCCAGGTCCAGCGTCACCCGGCCCGCCAGGGCGTCCTTCACGCACTCCAGATAGGCCCCGCAGTCCCCCATGTCCTGCCAGTAGCCGGGAAGGGTCCAGCCCCGCAGATCCTCCCCCATCTCCAGAAGAGCGGGGAACATATCCCGGCCGAAGTCCTGGGGAATGGCGGCGGGAAGAAGCTCAAAGCACTTGGGAGAGAGGGCGTAGACCCCGGTGTTCACCCGCTCGGTGTCCACCTGGCCCCACCCGGGCTTCTCCACAAACCCGGTGATTCGATTCTCCCGGTCCACCCGCACCAGGCCGTAATCCAGGGGCTGCTCCCGCCGGCTGAGGGCCAGGGAGGCGGCCGCCCCGCTCTTTTTGTGCTTCTCCAGGAAAGCGGTGAGGTCCAGGTCGCACACCCCGTCCCCGCTGAGGACCAGGAAGTCCTCCTGCCCCATAAATTCCAGACACTGGCGCACGCTGCCCGCGGTGCCCAGGGGCATATCCTCCACAAAATACTTCAGCTCCATGCCCCACCCCGAGCCGTCCCCAAAGTAGTCCATCACCACATTAGGGAGATACCCCAGGGTGATGGCCGCCTCCTTCACCCCATGGCGGCGGAGCAGGTCCAGCAGGTGCCCCAGCACCGGCTTGCCGAAGAGGGGGGTCATGGGCTTGGGACGGCCCAGGGTCAGAGGACGCAGGCGGCTTCCCTCGCCGCCCGCCAGGATCACAGCTTTCATGACAGAAACACCCTTTTTCTCAAAAGATGTCTCTATTGTGTCCCGACGGGCGAAAAAATAAACGACCGCGTCAAAAAAGTAGGGCCTCCCACCGCCAAGCTCCTCTTTCCCTCTCCGAAAATTTTTCGCCTGCCAAAAAGTTCCCTTCCCGCTCTGAAATTGCCCCGTTTTTCATTGAATTGAGCCTCTTTTTATGGTAAAATGAGTACAACCTACATACAACCAGATACATCTTAAGAGAAGGAGGCTTTCTCATGGAGGAATTAAAGTCCGGCCGCTACCGCCACTTTAAGGGCAATGAATACCGTCTTTTGTATGTGGCCCGCCACTCCGAAACCCTTGAGCCCCTTGTGGTTTACCAGGCTCTCTACGGTGACCGGGGCATCTGGGTCCGCCCGGCGTGTATGTGGAGCGAGCACATCGACCGGGACGGCTATTCCGGCCCCCGCTTTGCCTATATCGAAGAATAAGAAGAGGAGGATCTTACAATGCAAAATTGGCTGTACGTCATGTTTATCAACAAGACCAAAACCTACAACAGGCTCACCAAAGCCGCGGTGGAGCGGCACGTCGCCAACCTGAAAGACCTAGACGACAGCGGCCACCTGGAGTTGGCCGGCGTTTTCAAGGGGTATCCCGGTGTGGCCGGTATGTATATCCTGCGGGCCGAAAACTATGAGGCGGCCGAGGCTCTCTGCCGGCAGGAGCCTCTTGTTCTGGAGGGCTTTGCCACGTATCAGCTAAAGGCTCTTCAGGTGGCCGAAAAAGAAAACAACTATCTGCTTTAATGCGATCGAGGGATATTGTCATGAATATTCAGATCTTCGGAAAGTCCAAGTGCTTTGACACCAAGAAGGCCGAGCGGTATTTCAAGGAGCGGCGGGTGAAATTCCAGGCGGTGGACATCCTCCGCTACGGCATGAGCCGGGGGGAGCTTCAGAGCGTGGTCCGGGCTGTGGGCCTGGATGCACTCGTCGACTGGAAGAACCCGGATGCCGCCCTGCTCAAATACCTGGCCTATGACGATGCCAAGCTGGACAAGCTCTTTGAGGACCCCCGGCTCATCAGGACCCCCGTGGTCCGCAACGGAAAGCAGGCCACCGTGGGCTACCAGCCCGAGGTGTGGAAAGGGTGGGAGTAGCTCAACCCCCGGTTGAGTTCCCCTGGCCTGACGGTCGCTGGCACCCCAAAAAATCCTCTGCTATGATGGTCTCACGCCGGCAAACCATCAAATAAGGGAGACTGTCATCATGGAATTGGGAAATCAGATCAAAAGCCTGCGGCTGAGTAAGGGCCTGACCCAGGAGGCCCTGGCTGAGCAGCTGGGGGTCACCGCCCAGGCGGTGAGCAAGTGGGAGCGGAACGCCGCTCTCCCCGACATCGGGCTGCTGCCCCAACTCTCGGTGCTCTTCGGGGTCACCATCGACCAGCTTTTCGCCATCTCCGACGAGGACCGGCTGGACCGCATCCAGAACATGCTCTGGGATGAGCGGGTGCTGGACCCCCTGGCGGTGGAGCGGGAGCGGGCCTTCCTGCTGGAAAAGGCCCGGCGGGAGCCGGAAAACGGCCGCCCCCACGAACTTCTGGCCGACATGGAGAACCACCTGGCCAACCAGCACCGGGTATTAGCCGCCGACTACGCCAAGGAATCCCTCCGCCGGGAGCCCCGCAGCAAGGATGCCCACAGTGAGCTTTTTCAGGCTTTCGGAGGCGGCTGGACCACTGAGGACTGGTACGCCGGCGCCCACAACGCGGGCATCGACTGGTATAAGGACTTCGTGGCCCAAAACCCGGACTACCGGGGCGGCTACCTCTGGCTCATGGACCTGCTTCTCACCGACTGCCGGGTGGACGAGGCCCAGGCGGTCTGCGATGCCCTAGCCAAAATCGACGACAGCTACCGCCTCCCTCTCTACCGGGGCCACATCGCCTGGGCCCAGGGAGACCGGGAAACGGCTCAGGCCATCTGGGAACAGATGTGCTGGGACTTCCCCGGGGAGTGGTGTGTCTGGCTCTCCATGGGGAATGTTCACGCCCGGACCGGGCGGTTTGCGGAAGCCGCCGCTGACTTCCGCAAGGCCATGGAGCTCCAGGAGGCCCCCCGGTATGTGGACCCTCTGGAGTCCATCGCCCTGGTCAAAGAGATCATGGGAGACATCCCCGGCGCCATGGCCGCGTTGGAAGAAGAGATCGCTCTCCTGGCCGATGAATAGAACTCCACCGCCGGAGAGACGGTGGACAAGGTCCGCCGGGAGATGGAAAGATTGAAGAAAAAGCTGTGACCTGATTACGATGGAGCTCTCTTTTGCAGGAGGAAAACGGCATGAAGCGGTCATTTGCGGAGCAAATCAAAAGCCTTCCGAAGGACGTCTGGACCTCAGAACGGCTCACCATCCGGCCCATTGAAAACGATGACGACCTGTGGTACGCCGTGATGGAATGCACCCTGGCAACCGGGCAGGAGGAGTATGTGAACCCTGCGGGCTTCTCCATCGGGAGGGCCTATCTTTCCCCCGGGGACCATGTCCCCTGTGTAATTTGCAAAAGGGACGGGGAAAAAATTGGGTATATCGTTTTGCATATCTGGCTGGGGGAGGGCAGGGCCTTCACCTGGAGCTACTACCTGGACAGGCGCTTTCAGGGTATGGGGTATGGAAAAGAGGCGGCCCGTCTGGCCGTGGCCATCCTGAAAGCGGCGGACCCGCAAACGCCCGTCAAGCTGTCCACCGAGGCGGACAACACCAGGGCCCAGAGGCTGTATGAGTCCATCGGATTTGAAAGGTCGGAAGAGCTGGACGGGGACGACCTGGTGTTCGTCTTCTGATGTGCCGCAGCGTATCCGCCAAAGCAAAGAGCCGGACCCCTTTGACGAGGGTCCGGCTTTCTTGTTTTGGCGGGTTCCTCCCTGGGGTGGCCCGCACATAGCTTTAATGGGCAGCTTGACCGCTTCCTTCCAGGGATCTCCGCAGCAATGCTTGATATTCCTCCACCGCCCACCGGGGGTGGGTGAGCTCCACCCCGGCGCCCAGTCCGAACAGCCAGCCGTAGAACTGGGGGGAGACCACCGCGTCTACCGTCAGGACAAAATGGTCCTCCCCGTCGGGGATAAGCATAACGTCCATACCGAAGCGGTCCAGCATCACGTTCACCATGCGGTTCTCGCACCGAAGGCGCGGCTTGGCCTCGATGCCCGAGAACATGTGGAAATGCTTCTGCCCGTATTCGGCCAGGTCAAAGCTCTTGCAGCGCTCGTCCCCTTCCCGGGGGAATGAAACACAGCTCAGCCCCTCCATCTTGTCCACCCGGTAGTGGCGCAGTTCTTTTTCCTGGTGATCCCAGCCCACCAGGTAGTAATTTTCGTCGCTCCAGATCAGTCCGTAAGGAGAAACTGTATATCTTTTGCCCTCCCGGCGGAATACCTGTTCCTTGCGGACATTATAATCAAAATAGCGGAAGGTCACCGCCCGATTTGAGCCAATGGCGGTGTGGAGCTTGTCGATGGCGTAGTACACCGTCTCATTCCCCGTCTTGACCCGCCGGTCCACATAGACCTGCCGGCGAAGCTGCCGGGCCTGGTGCTCACTGGCCAGGCCCTCCAACTTTCGGATGAGGACGTCGCTTTTTCGCTTGGAGATAAAACGGCAGGACTGAACGGCGTCCACCAGCAGCTTGAGCTCAGGAAGCTGGAAGTCCCGTTCTCCCACGAACCAGCCTCCCTCCTTCCCCTTGCGGCACTGCACATCCATGCCGAATTCCCGAAGGGCCTCCATGTCGGCGTAAATACTCTTCCGCTCGGCGGAGACTCCCTGCCGCTCCAGTTCCTCCAGCAGCCGGGCGGTGGGGATGGGATGGTCCTCGTCCCCTTTTTCCAGCAGCAGCTGATAGAGCAAGAGCATCTTGGTTTTCTGGTTGCTTTTTCTCGCCATAAAGCATCCTCCTTTCCTTGTACGGCAAGTCCATTTTACCCGCACCTCTGTCCTATAAATGGGAGTATACCACATTCCGCCCTCTTTGACAACCGTTCCCGGAATTTACAAAGCAGAAAAAGAGCGGAAATAAAACCTCTCTCCTCCTCATTTTTGTGAGAATTACCATTTCGTTTGGGAGCGTTTGGTCAAACTTGACAGGAAGGCCAGGTTGTGATATTATAAGTAAAATTAAACCAGATAGAGGTGCGGTTCTCAAAAGTACCATCCGGCAGGGGCAGGCAGCCGCCGATGGAAAAGGGAGCGCCGCCGAGAGGGAGAGTACGGTGCCTGCCGGAGGCTCCTTCGGGACGTCAGGGAATACCTGCCGGACTGTCACAGGCTTTCCTGTGGAGTGCTATCCTGGCCGTTGAAGCCTTTGCTTCAAGCTCGCCGGCGGGTGCTTTTCAGGGAGAAAAGTATCCGCGTTTTTGTATTTTGACCGGGAAGGGGGATCGAGACTATGAAGATCATGGACATTCAAATCGGAAGGCTCTCCCTTCCCCTGGCCCACCCCTTCAAAACCGCCCTGCGCACCGTGGAACGTATTGAGGACATCGCGGTGAAGGTGGTGGGAGAGGACGGCCTTGTGGGCTACGGCGAGGCGCCCCCCACCGCCGTCATCACAGGGGATACCACCGGCTCCATCCTCTGCGCCATCGAGGACTACATCAAGCCCGCCCTGGTGGGCATGGACCTCAACGACCTTCCTAACCTGATGGGACGGCTCAATTCCTGCTTAGTCCACAACACCTCTCCCAAGGCCGCCGTGGATATGGCCCTCTACGACCTGTGGGCCAAGAGCCAGGGAAAACCTCTTTATCAGCTTTTGGGCAACGCCCGCTCCTCCTTTGAGACCGACCTGACCATCTCGGTGAACAGCGTGGACGAGATGGTGAAGGACGCCCTGGAGGCCACCCGGCGCGGCTTCACCACCCTGAAGATCAAGGTGGGCAAGGAGGGCATGGCCGATATCGACCGGATCACCGCCATCCGTAAGGCGGTGGGCAATGACGTCAAGCTCCGGGTGGACGCCAACCAGGGCTGGACGGCGGCCCAGTCGGTGGCCATCATCAAAACCATGGAGGCCCGTGGACTGAACGTGGAGCTGGTGGAGCAGCCTGTGCCCGCCGACGATGTGGCCGGGCTCAAGTATGTCACCGGGCAGGTGGAGACCCCCATCCTGGCCGACGAGGCGGTCTTTTCCCCCACCGATGCCGCCAACCTCATTGCCCTCCGGGCCTGCGACCTCATCAACATCAAGCTCATGAAGACCGGGGGCATCTGGAACGCCCTGAAGATCTGTGAGCTGGCCAGGCAGCACCACATGGACTGCATGATCGGCTGCATGCTGGAAAGTCAGGTTGCGGTGGCCGCCGCGGCCCATCTCTGCGGCGGGCAGTCGGTCATCACCATGGCCGACCTGGACGGCCCTTCCCTCTGCGCCTCCGAGCCCTTCCCCGGCGGTCCCGTTTTTGACGGCCCCACCATCCGGCTCTGCGGCTCCCCGGGCATCGGATTGGAGCTTCCCGACCAGATCTTTGCTCCCCGGTGAACCCCTTATGTACAATGGGGCAACACCCCTTTCCCTTGTACCAAGAAGCACAAACCGCATTCATCCAAGAAAGGAAGGTATTACCATGAAAAGACGGAACCGACTGGCCGCGCTCACTCTGACCCTTGTGATGGGGCTCTCCCTTGTTGCCTGCACGCCCAAGCAGCCCATTGAGAGCAAGGACCCCGACCCCTCGGTCACTCCCACAGCCGAGAAGGTGGTCTACCGCTCCCTCTACTCTTCTGAGGTGGACACCCTCAATTACCTGACCACCAGCACCTCCAAGAACACCGCCATCACCTATAACGTGGTGGACTGCCTGGTGGAGTACGACTCCTACGGCAACGTGGAGCCCGCCCTTGCCCTCTCCTGGGAGCCCAATGAGGACGCCACCGTCTGGACCTTCCAGCTCCGCCAGGGGGTCAAGTGGGTGGACAAGGACGGCCAGGAGGTGGCTGAAGTCACCGCGCAGGACTGGGTCACCTCGGCCCATTACGTCTGCGACGCCAAAAACAGCTCCTCCAATTTCAGCACCTACAACGGCATCGTTGCCGGCGCCAAGGAGTATTACAACTACACCGCCTATCTGCTGGACCTGGAAAAGGCCGTGGACGGCACCGACGAGAACGGCAACCCCTGCAAGCTGATCACCCGGCAAAAGGACGGCAAAGACGTTCAGGAGGTCCTGGAGCCTGTAGCCGAGGCCAAGGCCGAGGACATCGGTGTGAAGGCCGTTGACCAGTACACCCTGGAGATCACCCTCACCGGCTCCCGGGCCTACTTCATCTCCATGGTCTCCTTCGGCTCTTATATGCCCACCTACGCCCCCTTCCTGGAGCAGTGCGGCGATAAGTTCGGCACCGACAACGCTACCCTTCTCTATTGCGGGCCTTACATTCTCTCCACCTTCCAGCACATGCAGGAGCGGGTGCTCACCAAGAACCCCACCTACTGGGAGCCTGAGCAGGTCTTTATTGACGAGATCCGCCAGACCTACAACGCCGAGGCCAATTCCATCGCCTCCTCCATGTTCCTCAACGGAGACATTGACCAGGCCGACGTCCCCGCCGACCTGCTCTCCGCCATGATGGCCGATTCCGCCACCGCCGATCAGATCCACCCCGCCCGGCCCAACACATCCTACTCCTACTGGTATCTCTTCAACTTCAAGGCTAATTTCGATGCCGAGTATGAGCCCGAAAACTGGACCCTTGCGGTGAACAATGAGAACTTCCGGCTCTCCATGGTCCACGCTCTCAACCGGGTGCCCGCCCTCTCCACCGGCGACCCGGTGAACCCCACGGGCAACATCAACAACACGGTCACCCCCGTGTCCTTCTCGTCCTACAACGGCAAGGACTACACCGAGTACGGCGGCCTGTCCGCCTACGTCAACGGCGACAATTATAACGAGGCCAAGGCACTGGAATATAAGGAAAAGGCCGTGGCCGAGCTCACCGCCGCCGGGGCTACCTTCCCCATCAAGGTCTACATGCCCTACAATGTTTCCATGGACAGCTGGGGCAACGAGTGCCAGGTGGTGAAGCAGCAGATGGAAAGCCTCCTTGGCACCGACTACATCAACATCATGATCTATCAGGCCGGCAAGGACTCTTTCCTCTCCAACGTCCGCAAGGCGGGCAACTATGCCTTTATGAAGTGTAATTGGGGCGCCGACTATGCCGACCCCGAGACCTGGACCGATCCCTTTACCCTGGGCAGCTCCTACAGCTTTATCTTTGAGAGCACCGACCCCACCACCCAGGCCCTCTACAGCGAGTATCTCGCCCTGGTGGACGCCGCCAAGGCCATCACCACCGACATGGATGCCCGGTACGAGGCCTTTGCCAAAGCCGAGACCTTCCTGCTGGACCACGGCTTTGCCATCCCCTTCTCCACCAACGCTTCTGGCTATTACATGAGCCGGCTCAACACCTTTGAGGGCCAGTACGCTCCCTTCGGCGGCGCCTCCCAGCGCTACAAGGACCAACACCTGCTGGACAAGAGCATGAGCGTGGAGGAATTCAACGCCGCGTACATCCAGTGGCAGAACGGCCGCTGACCTCTGTTTGATGCAGGAATGGGCCTAACGGGAGGGAGCTCCTTCAAGGGGACTCCCTCCCCGGCCTATTTGAAATTCTCAGGAAAGGAGTGAAACCATGGCAAAATATATCCTGAAGCGGGTCCTCCGGGCCTTCGTGACCCTTTTCATCATTCTCTCTATCCTGTTCTCCCTGCTACGGCTCATGCCCATCGAGGGGTATTTTGAGAACTTTGAAAAGGTCTCCGAAGTGGAGATCCAGGTGAAGCTCCAGTCCCTGGGCCTCACAGATCCCCTTCCCCAGCAGCTCTCCCACTTTTACGGACAGCTCCTCCACGGCGACCTGGGCACCTCCAGTAAGTTCCGCCAGGGGGTCTCCATCAACACCATCCTCGCCGAGAAAATGCCGGTTTCCCTCCGTCTGGGGCTCATGTCCTTCTGTATCTCCCTCACCGCCGGACTTTTCCTGGGGATCCTTATGGCCCGGTCCACCCGCACCCGGTTTAAAATCGGCGACAAGTTGGGCACCGTGTTTATTGTGGTGATCCAGGCGGTGCCCGCGGCGGTCTACCACATTGTGCTCCAGTTTGTAGGCTCTCAGGGTGTCATCCGTATCGGCGGCTGGGCCCTGCAGCTGCCCATGCTTTTCAAGGCGGAAAATCCTCTGAGCTACATCCTGCCTGTGCTCTCCCTCTCCATCGGCTCCACCGCCTACTATGCCATGTGGCTGCGGCGGTACATGGTGGACGAGGCCAACAAGGACTATGTGAAGCTGGCCCGGGCCAAGGGGGTGCCGGGGGGGCAGATCTCCCGCAGGCATGTGTTCCGCAACGCCATGATCCCTCTGGTACAATACATTCCCGGCTCCATCCTGTCCACCCTTATGGGCTCCCTTTATGTGGAGAGTCTCTACTCGGTGCCCGGCATGGGCGGACTACTGGTGAACGCCATTCAGATCCATGACAACACCCTGGTCCAGGCCCTGGTGGTCATTTACGCCGTGCTCTCCATTGCGGGGCTTCTCCTGGGCGACCTGCTCATGGCCCTGGTGGACCCCCGGATCAGCCTCACCGGAAAGGAGGATGCCCGCTGATGAAGCCTTTTCGCCGTCAAGCCTCCGACTCTCTGGGAGATAAGCTCAACCAGCAGCTGAAAAAGGACCTGGACCTGCAAAAGCGCCGTCAGGCCATGAGCGAGGAGGAGCTTTTCTCCTTCGCCCGGTTTGACGCCGCCCAGGCCGAGCGTACCGGCGCCCCGGACTATTCCTACTGGCGTTCCACCCTCCAGGCCTTTTTTCACAACAAGACCGCGGTATTTTTTCTCTGCCTCATGGCCCTTACCCTGCTGTTTACCTTCATCCAGCCCTACCTCCCCGGCCAAAAAGACCCCCTTTTTATCCATACCAACGAGTGGGGCCTGCCGCTCAACAACATTCCCCCCGGAGAAGAATTCTGGTTCGGCACCAACTCCATCGGCCAGGACCTGTGGGCCCGGCTGTGGTCGGGTACCCGCACCTCCCTCCTCATCGGCATCGCCGTTACCCTGGTGGAGGCGGTGGTGGGCATTACGGTGGGGGTTCTTTGGGGCTATGTCCGCAAG
>CAJUEU010000049.1 GCA_910585735.1 uncultured Oscillospiraceae bacterium
CCTGGGCGATGATCTGGGTGGCGATGTTGCAGGCGGTGGAGAAGGAGTGGGGCTTCTCGATCATGGTGCCCGAGATGACCGTGCCGTTCTGGAGCATGTCCTCCAGGTTCACCAGGTCGCAGTTGTGCATGTGCTGAGCGAAGTAATCCATGTCGTGGAAGTGGATGATGCCCTGCTGGTGAGCCTCCACAATATCCTGGGGCAGAAGGACACGGCGGGTCAGGTCCTTGGAGACCTCGCCGGCCATGTAGTCCCGCTGGACTGCGTTGACCTTGGGGTCCTTGTTGGAGTTCTCCTGCATGACCTCCTCGTTGTTGGACTCGATGAGGGTGAGGATCTGCTCGTCGGTGGTGTTGGACTGCCGGACCAGAGTACGGGTGTAACGGTAGCGGATGTACCGCTTGGCGGTCTCATAGGCCCCGGCCTTCATGATCTCGGTCTCCACCAGTTCCTGGATCTCCTCCACCGAAAGGGCCCGGCCCATCTGGGCGGCCATGGCCTCCACGTGGTCGGAGATCTCCCGGATCTGCCCGGGGGTCAGCTCCCGGGCGCCGGTGGTGGCGGCGTTGGCCTTGGCCACCGCGTTGTAGATCTTCTCCACGTCAAAGGTGACTTCCTGTCCGCTTCTTTTGATGATCTTCATGATGTTTCTCCTCTCTATGTCTATGCGACGCAAATATAATAATTTACATAATCTGGTTGCGCGGAGCGCGTCAGTGAATACAGTATATACCATAGAGACGAGGAATGCAAGAGGAAAATCACAAGATATAGGGATAATTTTTGAAACGGCCTTCTAAATATGGTGGAGAGAATATGACTTGACCAGAAAAGATTCAGGAAACCCCGGGGAGGGTGGAAGTTTACGAAACATTTTCCGGGGGAACTGGGAATTCAGAACGCTCTGAGAGAAGTTTTGGACCGATGCCGGTCCTGATTCAGGGGCTGCCGCAAAAGAAAAAGGAGCCGCGGAGGTCTCCGCGGCTCCTTTCATATATGAAAGGAGGAAAAAAGAAAGGCTCAGTTTTTGGGGCCTAAGAGCAAGGGCTGGAGCTGTTCTCCCTTCAGGGCGGCGGCCACTGTATCGGCTACCTGAGAGAAGTCGGCCACGATGGAGGTGGGTTTCTCCACCGGGTCATCCTGGCGGAAGGGGACAAAATACACATGCTTTTTGTCCATCAGGGCCCCGATGCTTTTGGCCGAGGAGGCCAGAGCGTCGTTGGTGGAGACGGTGATGATGAGGGGACGGCCGTTGCGCAGGTGGGCTTTGGCGGCCAAGGTGACGGTGGAGTCGGCGATCCCGGCGGCCAGCTTGCCCAGCGTGTTGCCCGTGCAGGGACAGATCACCAGAGCGTCCAGCAGCTTTTTGGGGCCCAAAGGCTCAGCCTTCGTGAGGGAGTTGATGACCCGCTTGTCACAGATCCGCTCCATCTCCATCATAAACTCGTGGGCTTCGCCAAAGCGGGTATCCAGGGAGGCCGAGGCCTCGGAAACGATGGGGGTCACGTCCCCAAATCGGGCTTTCACCTCCTCCAGGGCGGCCATGGCCTTGGAGAAGGTACAGAAGGAGCCGCAGAAGGCGAAACCAATGCGGGCCGGTGTTTCGTTCATGGGGTTCACACTCCTAATTCAGTTAAGATATTATAGATGGCGTCCCGGATGGCCAGACCGGCGGTGACCGGCGCGACCTTCCCGGGGAGAGAGAGGGCCCATACTGCCTTGACGCCCAACTGAACGGCGGCGTCAAAGTCTACCCCGCCGGGCTTGGAGGCCAGGTCGATGACCAGACAGCCGGGCTTCAGTTGAGTAAGCTCCTCCCGGCCCAAAATAGGGGCGGGGACGGTGTTGACCACCAGGTCATAGCCACACAGCCAGCCGGAGAGCTGGTCGGAGCGCTCGGCCTCCAGCCCCTCTGCCCGGATCCAGGCTAGGTCGGCGTATTTTCGCGCGGCCACGCTCACCCGGACGCCCAAGCCCCTGAGCTGCCGGGCCAGGACCTTTCCCAGCCGCCCGTATCCAATGACCAGCGCCCGGGCGCCGTGGAGCGTGATGGGAAGCTCCTCCATGGCGATTTGAATAGCTCCCTCGGAAGAGGGGACAGCATTGGCTACCGCCAGCTCCTCCCGGGCGAAGTAGTCGGCAAGGAGAAGGGAGCGGGCCTGGGCTTCCCCGACCAGCGGAGGCTTGAGCATGCCGGCACAGAGAAGCTGGCCGGGGGTAAGAGCATCCAGCAGGCGGGAGAGAGGAAGCTTTACCCGGGAGAGAGGGGCATTGATCCGCTCTCCATCCAGGGCCGGCAGCGGGAGAACCACACAGTGGGCGTCTTCAATGCCAGCCAGTGAGGGGGCGCTCAGGGTGGACTCTACAGCCTGCTCCAGGGCGTAAGTATGTACACTGTGGCCGTCCTCTGCCAGGGCACGGGCCAACGCGGCCTGCCTGGGGTCTCCCCCCACGATCCAGAAATTCAGCTTTTGACGCATAGACAGCACCTCTCCGTTTCATTGGCTGGGCCATTCTATGCGCAGGAACGGAAAAGGGTGAAGGGACACATTGTTTTGTACCGCGGTAAAACCATGACTAACCCGCCCTTCCGTCCGCATAGACTGGCTCTGAAAGGAGGATCATGCCATGTCAAACATTGATACTTCTATATTACGCAGCCGGATCAAGCTGGTCCTTCTGCGGGAGGCGTACCGCCGTAAGTTACTCACAGAGGCTCAGCTTTCCTCACTCCTGCAGCATCAGCAAGCGCGGTGATTTGATTTAGAAGGCCGCCGGTCAATTCCACCGGCGGCCTTCCTTCGTATTGAAAAGAGGTGGACCGAAATGCTCTTGCGTGTTGCCGCCTACTGCCGGGTCTCTACCGACTGGGAGGATCAGGCTAATTCTTTGACCAGCCAAAAGCAAATATTCCCGCCGCTATTGGTGTTCCGGCAAGATCCGCTACGGCGCCTGCGATTCCCGGTTTGTCCCCAAAATCACCCATCGCCGCAATGGAGACACCTATAAGATCTGGGAATGCCACAGCCGGGCCCACTATGGAAACCGAAAGCAGAACAGCCAGGGTGATTATGTGGGCTGCAGCATGCGGATACTCAACGACAAAACCCTCACTACCTGCGTCCAGTTCGTCCTCCAGCAGCTTGACCTGGACTACGATACTCTGGCCCAGGAGTTGGCCTCCGATATTCAAAACGTCCTGACAAACACGCCCCAAGGGAAAGGCCGCGGTCGTCTTCAGACCCGTCAGGCAGACCTGGAGCGCCGAAAAGAGCGGGTCATGGACTCCTACTTCGGCGGGGACATCTCCAAGGAGGAAATGCTTCAAATGAAGGCCAAATATGACGAGGAGCTGGAAAAAATCAATGTCCAACTTCTCCAATATGCCGATATGGAACGTATCCAGGCAGAGCGGACCAGAGAACTTCAGGAATTGGCCCAGACTATTCGGGAGTACGTCTCCCGCTCCGAGGAGGTTTTTGCCGAGGCTGTAGAGGAAATCGTGGCATGCGAGGAATCCATCACCATCAAGGTCCATTACATCCCGCTCTCCTTTCGGATCTGGTATTCCACCAGCGGAACGAGGGAAAACTACGCTACAAAAATTGAACGGTGGGAGGTCGTGCACCCCGCCCCTCTCACCGAGCTCTTGATCCGCTCTGCTTTCTCATCCCCTGATTTTTTTGAAATGTGATAGCTATCTCTATATTTCACACATCTTTTTTACCGCGCGGCCTGTTTTGGGCCGCGTTTTTCTCTTATTCCTCTTTACGTAACGACCGCGCCTCATATATAATATCCATTGGGATGTGACCAATGAAGTGAAGCATTGAAGCAAAGCTGCTTATACGCAGCTTTTGCGTCTGAACACCAAAAATATTCGGAGCGGCACACAGAAAGGAGCGGCTATGCGGAAGGAAACATATTTTGCGCATAGAGCGGAAGACGGCAGGGAACAGCCGGTTTTCGCCCATTTGATCGGGACAGCAGAGCTCTGCGCCCTGTTTGCCTCCGCCTTCGGCGCCAAGGAACAAGGGCAACTGGCGGGAATGGCCCACGACATTGGAAAATACACGGATGCCTTCCAGCGGCGGCTCCAGGGAAGCACAGAGCATGTAGACCATTCCACCGCCGGAGCCGCGGAATGCTACAAGCTTCGCCAGCCTTATGCCGCCTTCGCGGTGGCCGGGCACCACGGTGGACTTCCCAATGGCGGCAGTCGGGGCGACACCTCGGATCAGGCTACTTTTCTGGCCCGAATGAATCGGGTATCTGACGGAAAGCTGGAGCCTTACGACACCTGGCGGCAGGAGCTCACCCTCCCCTCCGCCCCTCTTCTCCAACTTGCACCCAGTCAAGCCGAGGGAATGTTCTTCACCCGGATGCTATACTCCTGTCTGGTGGACGCCGACTTTCTGGACACTGAGGAATTTATGGCGGGCTCCCCCGTCCCCAGAGGGGGCGGCGAGTCCATGGAAATTTTGGAGCAAAAGCTGCAAGCCCACATATTCGGCTGGTTCCCTCCAAAGGGTGAGTTAAACGAACAGCGCTGCGCCATTTTGAACCGCTGTATAGAGCGGGGAGAAGCCCAAAAGCCAGGACTTTTCACTCTCACCGTCCCCACTGGAGGCGGCAAGACCGTTGCCTCCCTGGCCTTTGCCCTCCGCCACGCCAAGGCCCACGGACTTAGACGGGTGATCTATGTGGTCCCCTACACCTCCATCATCGAGCAGAACGCCCAGGTTTTCCGTGACATTCTGGGTGCGGAGAATGTTCTGGAACACCACTCCGGCGTGCTGTATGACATGGAGAACGAAGCCGACCCGGCGCAAATACGTCTGGCCAAGGCCACGGAAAACTGGGACATGCCGGTGGTGGTGACCACTGCCGTCCAGTTTTTTGAATCTCTCTACGCCTGCCGCTCATCCAAGTGCCGCAAGCTCCACAATCTGGCGAACAGTGTCATTATCTTTGACGAGGCCCAAATGCTCCCCCTGCCCTACCTGCGTCCCTGCGTATATGCTATCGCCCAGCTGGTGAAGCATTACAGCGTTTCCGCTGTGCTGTGCACCGCCACCCAGCCTGCTCTTGGCCCCCTGTTCCGGGAATTTCTGCCGGACAAGCCCGTGGTGGAGCTCTGCCCACCCCATATCTATCAGTCCCGCATTTTCCGCCGGGTCACCTTCCGCCGGGAAAAGATGTTGGACAACCGCGCCCTCTCGCAGAAGCTCAACGCCCTGCCTCAAGTCCTTTGCGTTGTCAACCTCCGCAAGACCGCTCAGGAGGTCTTCCACCTTTTGGACCACGACGGAGCTTTCCACCTGTCCACCCTTATGTACCCCGCCCACCGCAAGGCCGTACTGGAAGAGATCAAAGAGCGGTTGAAGCATGGGCTTCCCTGCCGGGTGGTTTCCACCTCTCTCATCGAGGCTGGGGTGGATGCGGATTTTCCCGCGGTCTTTCGGGAGGAGGCCGGGCTGGACTCCATACTCCAGGCAGCCGGGAGATGCAACCGGGAAGGAAATCGTCCGGCAGAGGAAAGCATCGTCACCATTTTCCAAGGTGAGGCCCCTACCCCCGACCTCTTCCGCCGGAATATCGGGGCCGGGCAGACCGCCCTTGCCCATTCGGACCGGCCGGACAGCCCCGAAGCCATCGCCCGCTATTTCCACGAGCTTCTGGATCTCACCGGCAAGGAGGGCCAGGACCAGGACAGGATCCTCCCCCTCATGGAGGATCCCGATATATGTATGCCCTTCCAGGAGGTGGCCTGCCGGTTCCGCCTGATCCAATCAGATACCAAAACAGTTTACATTCCCAGAGGAGACGGTGTTCAGCTGGCGGAACGCCTGCGTCAGGGCGAGCGAAGCCGGGCTCTTTTCCGGGCTCTGGGGCAATACGCCGTCTCCATCCATTTCAAACATTTTGAAGCTCTGGACCGGGCAGGTACCCTGGAGCTTTTGGAGGACGGCAGTGCCCTTTTAACCGATTTGTCCCTCTATTCCGAGGCTACCGGGTTGACCTTGGAGCCCGAAAGCGGAAAGGCCTTCTTTTTATAATAGCATATTCAAAGTCCTATTATTGGGACAAATATTATGTTATGATAGAGTATCTACCCAATGAGAAAGGAGTGAACAACATGCCCATTCGTTTGGAGGTCTGGGGGGATTACGCCTGCTTTTCCAGACCTGAGATGAAGGTCGAGAGGGTTTCCTACGATGTTATGACCCCCTCGGCGGCCCGGGGGCTGCTGGAGGCCATCTACTGGCATCCCGGATTGCGGTACACCATTGACCGCATCCACGTCTGCGCTCCCATTCGGACCATGAACCTGAGGCGCAACGAGGTCAAATCCACCGTCAGCGCCCGCTCGGCCCGGACCGTGATGGAGCGGGGCAGGGGAGAGCTGTACCTGGCCACCTCGGAAGACATCCAGCAGCGGGCCGCCCTGCTGCTGCGGGATGTGAAGTATGTCATTGAGGCCCACTTTGACATGACCGACCGTGCCGCCCCCGAGGATAACCCCGGCAAGTTCCAGGACATCCTCAAGCGCCGGATCCAACGGGGCCAGTTCTACCATCAGCCTTGTTTTGGCTGCCGGGAGTTCCCAGCCCAGTTCAAGCTCTGTGAGGCCCTTCCTCCCTGCCCGGAGGAATTGAAAGGAGAAAGAGATCTGGGATATATGCTCTGGGATATGGACTATTCTGACCCTGAAAACATTTCCCCGCTCTTCTTCCGGGCCAAGCTGGCAGACGGCGTGCTGAACGTGCCCACACGAAACAGCAGGGAGGTGATCGGATGATTTTGCAAGCCCTGGCAAAGCATTATGAGGTCCTGGTCCAGCAGAAAAAGCTGGATCAGCCGGGCTGGGCCAACGCAAAAATTTCTTACGCCCTCTCTGTGAGTGCCCAGGGAGAGTTGGAGCAAGTGGGTATCACCAAGATCCTGCCTCCCCAGGACGCGAAGAAAGCCGCGCCCATCCCTCGAACGATATCCCTTCCTGCCCCGGTGAAACGCTCCAGCGGCGTAGCACCCAATTTTCTTTGGGACAACTCCAGCTATCTTCTCGGGGTTGACAGCAAGGGCAAGCCCCAGCGAAGCATCGACTGCTTTAACGCCTGCAAAGCCCTGCACCATGAGCTTCTTGACGGTGTGGACTCCCCCGCCGCCAAAGCCCTGCTGGCCTTTTTTGACCATTGGGACCCCTCTCAGGCTCAGCACCATCCCGCCCTTCAGGATGACTGGGAGGACCTGATCGCCGGCGCCAATCTGGTTTTTCGGCACAACGGCTCCTTTGTTCATGAAGATCCCCTTATCCGGCAGGCCTGGCAAAACCACTATGACGCCGAGACGGATGGCCCCCGGACGGTTTGCCTGGTCACCGGGCGGGAGGGACCTGTGGAAGCCGTTCATCCCTCCATCAAGGGAGTGGCGGGCGCTCAGTCCAGCGGCGCCGCCCTGGTCTCCTTCAACGCCCCCGCCTTTTGCTCCTACGGTAAGGAACAAAACCTCAACGCCCCGGTGAGCAAGCAGGCCGCCTTTGCCTACACCGCCGCTTTGAACTACATGCTGGCCGACCGGGATCACCTACTTCGGGTCGGAGATACCACTGTTCTCTTCTGGGCAAAAGGCGGGCAGATCGGCTATCAGGATCTTCTGTTCGGTGCCCTGGTTGGCGAAACGCCCACCTACGCCCCAGGAGAGATCGCTGGGATGGTCAAGTCCATGCTCCAGGGAGATCACGTTCAATATAACGGAACCATGCTGGATCCCCAAATGGACTTCTACATTCTTGGCCTCTCTCCCAACGCCGCCCGGCTGTCCGTACGGTTTTTCCTCCACAACACCTTCGGCGGTTTTCTGAAAAATACCCAGGCCCATCAGGACCGGCTGAAGATCGTCCGCCCCACCAACGACAAGTTTGATTCCATTCCTCTCTGGCGGCTGCTGGGAGCCACGGTCAACCAGAATTCCAGAGATAAATCTCCCTCTCCTGTAATGGCCGGAGAGACCCTGCGGGCCATTCTCACAAATACCCGCTATCCCGCTTCTCTTCTCAACGGTGTGACACTTCGGATCCGGGCTGAGCATCAAATCGACCGAACACGGGCCGCTATTTTGAAGGCTTACTATTTAAAAAACAGAAATCCAGATATTCCAAAGGAGGTTTTGACTGTGTCTCTGAATTCCACCTGCGATGACCCTGCCTATGTCCTTGGCCGACTGTTCTCGGTCTATGAGGCCATCCAGACTGCCGCCAACCCCGGCATCAACACTACCATCAAGGACAAATACTTCAACTCGGCCGCATCCACCCCGGCCACTATTTTTCCCATTTTGGGCAATCTGGCCCAGAAGCATCAGAGGAAGCTAAAAGGCTCCAACATGGGACTGTATGTCTTTTATGAAAAGCAGCTGGGAGAGATCTCCTCTCTGCTGGGCCCCACCTTCTCCACCCGTATGTCCCTGCCCCAGCAGGGCTCGTTCCAGCTTGGCTATTACCATCAAACTCAGGACCGCTATCAGAAAAAGGAGGATACCAAAAATGTCTGAGCCTATTAAAAACCGTTACGAGTTCGTCATCCTGTTCGATGTGGAGAACGGCAACCCCAACGGGGATCCCGACGCCGGCAATATGCCCCGGGTAGACCCGGAGACAGGCCTGGGCCTGGTCACCGATGTATGCCTCAAGCGCAAGATCCGCAACTATGTGGAGACCGTGAAGGAGGACGCCGCCGGATACCGTATCTACGTCAAGGATGGGGTACCCCTCAACCGCAGTGACGCCGAGGCTTTTGCCGCCCTGGATGTCACGGAAAAGACCGTAAAGGATGCCAAGAAGGCCGATCCCTCTCTGGATGAGAAGATCCGGGACTGTATGTGCGCCAACTTTTACGACATTCGTACCTTTGGGGCCGTTATGACTACCTTTACCAAGACGGCGCTCAACTGCGGCCAGGTCCGGGGCCCAGTACAGCTGGGCTTTGCCCGAAGCATTGAGCCGGTGCTCCCCCAGGAGATGACCATCACCCGGGTGGCCATCACCACCGAGGCCGACGCGGAGAAAAAGAACACGGAAATGGGCCGGAAATACATCGTTCCCTACGGGCTCTACCGCTGCGAAGGCTATGTCTCGGCCAACCTGGCCCGAAAGTCCACCGGCTTCTCTGAGGAGGACCTGGAGCTTCTGTGGCAGGCCATCCTCAACATGTTTGAAAATGACCGCTCCGCCGCCCGGGGCAAAATGGCCGTGCGGGAGCTCATTATCTTTAAGCATGACAGTGAACTGGGCTGCGCCCCGGCCTGGAAGCTCTTTGACGCGGTGAAAGTAGAGCGCGCCGACAAGGAGGATCCCTCCGCCGCCCGGGCCTACGGAGACTATCAAGTCCTTGTAAACGAAGCCGCCCTCCCCGCCGGCGTCACCTGCCGGAGGCTGGGATAATGTATGCCGAGGAGGACTACCTCCAGCTCTCCGGCCTGCAGCACTTTGCCTTTTGCCGCCGCCAGTGGGCGCTTATCCACGTTGAAAATCAATGGGCGGAAAATCTCCGCACGGTAGAGGGAGACCTGCTCCACGCCCGGGCCCATAACGAAAAGCTGCGGGAGCTGAGGGGGGATATATTGACCCTGCGGGGACTGACCGTTTTCTCTCCTTCCCTTGGTCTATCCGGTAAATGCGATGTGGTAGAATTCCACGCCGATCCCTTCGGCGTTTCTCTCCGCGGCGAAAAAGGGCTGTGGCGTCCCTACCCCGTGGAATATAAGAGAGGCGCCCCAAAGGCAGGAAATGAAGACGCCCTCCAGCTCTGTGCCCAAGCTCTGTGCCTGGAGGAAATGCTTTGCTGCTCCATCCCCGAAGGCTCCCTTTACTACGGGGAGACCCACCGGCGCGCTCAGGTAACATTGGACGGGGCTCTGCGCCAACAGGTCCGGGATTTGAGTGAGGAGATGCACCGGCTCTATGCCCGGGGCCACACACCCAGGGTAAAACCCGCCAAAGCCTGTAATGCCTGCTCTCTGAAGGATCTATGTCTTCCAGCCCTGACACGCAAAAAACCTGTGGCAGATTATCTGGCTCAGGCCATGGAGGGCTCCCGATGAGACATCTTCTCAATACTCTGTTCATCACCTCAGAGGACATCTATCTCTCCCTGGATGGAGAAAATGTGGTGGCCAACCGGGAGGGGCAGGCGGTGGCCCGTTATCCTCTCCACATGCTGTCCGGGATCCTGTCCTTCTCCTATTCCGGCGCCTCTCCCGCGCTGATGGGCGCCTGTGCCCAGCGGGAGATCGGCCTGACCTTCTGTACCCCCAGGGGAAAGTTTCTGGCACGGGTCTCGGGCGAAAGTAGTGGGAATGTCCTGCTGCGGCGGATGCAGTACCGTATGGCGGATGATCCGGCCCAGAGCTGTCTCATTGCCCGGAACATGATCTTCGGAAAAGTCTACAATACCCGCTGGAGTATGGAGCGTACTCAGCGGGACCACGGGCTTCGAATAGACGGGGCGGCTCTGTCCGGCGCTTCCCGGGTCTTGAAGGACCTTCTCCCTCTCATAAACGCCGAAACCTCTTTGGACAGTTTACGGGGCCTGGAGGGAGCCGGAGCTTCCGCCTACTTTCAGGTGCTGGACCATATGATCCTCAACGACAAAGAGACCTTCTCTTTCCAGGGCCGTACACGAAGACCACCATTGGACCCCTTCAATGCCCTGCTTTCTTTCTCATACAGCCTTCTTGCCAACGACTGCGCCTCCGCCTTAGAGAGCGTGGGACTGGACAGCTATGTGGGCTTTCTCCACCGTGACCGGCCCGGGCGGACCTCTTTGGCGCTGGACTTGATGGAGGAGTTAAGGCCCTGCTTGGCCGACCGCTTTGTACTTACTCTGGTCAATAACCGGGTCGTGAACGCCGACAGCTTTCAGTACCGGGAAGGCGGAGCCGTCCTTATGCGCGATGACGCCCGGCGGACTTTCCTTCGCGCCTGGCAGGAGCGAAAACGGAAAACCATTACCCACCCCTATCTGGGAGAAAAGCTGCCTTGGGGACTGGTTCCTTACATTCAAGCGCTTCTCCTGGCCCGGTACATCCGGGGCGATTTGGACGCCTACCCGCCCTTTTTGTGGAAGTGAGGTCTTTATGCTGGTTTTGATCACTTACGATGTCAACACCGGGGATGCTGCCGGACGAAAGCGTCTGCGGCAAATCGCAAGGCAATGTGTTAACTATGGCCAGCGGGTCCAGAATTCTGTTTTTGAATGTCTGGTGGATCCTGCACAGTGCAGGGTCTTGCAGGCCAGCCTCTGCCATATCATGGATCCAACCCGGGACAGTCTTCGGTTTTATTATCTGGGCGACCGATACGAACGAAAAATCGAACACTTTGGAGCCAAAACGACCTATCTGCCCGAAGAACCTTTGATCCTTTGAGTGCGAAAGGAGAGTGGTCATAGTTTCCCCGGAAGGTTCGCACTGAAAAAGAGGAGCGGACAGGGCGTCTTTCTTTTGAATTCCAGAAAAATTTCGTGATTTTTATTTATTTAGTAAATAATTTGTGACGTATGACAAATTTGCAGGAATGTTTTTGTGCATTTCTGCAGTCGCCCCCCGCACGGGGGGCGCGGATTGAAATGAAAAATTCTGGGCCTACTACCGGGCCCACGCCCGGTCGCCCCCCGCACGGGGGGCGCGGATTGAAATGGCCGGCCGCATCCCCGCCATCAAGATGGGAAGTCGCCCCCCGCACGGGGGGCGCGGATTGAAATAACTCGGATAAACTCACGCTCCTCCAGCGCAGAGTCGCCCCCCGCACGGGGGGCGCGGATTGAAATTCATCGGAGTATGATATGGACTGACTGGTATTGCGTCGCCCCCCGCACGGGGGGCGCGGATTGAAATAAGGGCGTTGCCCGGTATGACGGCACCCCCGTCAGTCGCCCCCCGCACGGGGGGCGCGGATTGAAATGTGTTATTATATTATCAGAAAGGAGGTGAACAAGTCGCCCCCCGCACGGGGGGCGCGGATTGAAATTCTGAGG
>CAJUEU010000050.1 GCA_910585735.1 uncultured Oscillospiraceae bacterium
ACGACCAAAGAGGGGCAACTTCGGTTGCCCCTCTTTGGAAACACCCCAAGGCTGTTCTCCTTTCAGTTTGTGGCCTCCGGGCCTTACTTCGTAACGGCCCTCGGCTCGGGGGGCAGCGGGAGGGGCAAGCCCTTCCCCTACGTAACGGCCCTCGGCTCGGGCCCCCGTGCCCGGAGGGGTGCTACGAAGTGCACCCCGCAGGCCGCTAACCTGAAATAAAGCAGCCCGGGGAGGAATCCAATGGGAGGGGGACCGCAGTCCCCCTCCCTTGGTCGTTGGGGGATAGGGTCCAGGGGAAGGGCGAATCGAAACGCCCTTCCCCTGGTGGTTCTTGGGGGGTGTGGGGGGCCATTCTTGCCATCAAGAATGGTCCCCCATGTCTGAGGCACTGCCCTCGGGCAAAAAGAACATTCCCCTATCTCGGCCAATTCAAGCCCTTCGGTAAGCCCAAAATGTAATCTGCTGATACTTGGTAAAACTGACATATCTCTTTTAGTTTTCCAATGGTCATAACTTGGCTTCCACTTTCATATTTCCCAATTTGCTGTCTTGTTGTTTTAAGCGCTTCTGCCACTTCGCGCTGGGTTTTGTCTTGGTCCTCTCTAACGGCCTTTAGTCTCTCGTAATACTCCATGCATCTCTCCCCTTTCAGCAATATAATAATATAAAAATATCGCATCTTATAGGATTCCTTGTTGACTTGCACCTTATAAGGTGCTATATTTTATTTGGCATCCTATAAGGCACAAGAATACAGGAGGAAATTTACCATGAAATACACCCTGACCGACCAGGAGCAAACCATTGTCACCCTCCGGGAGGAGCAAAAGCTCTCCTTCCGGGCCATCGGGGAACGCCTGGAGCTGAGCGCAAGCAAAACCTCCTACGCCTATCACCGGGCGACCCGCAAGCTGCGGGTCAACCGCTTCCACGCGCTCCGGGAGGAGCAGAACCAGAACATGGTCTCCTTTTCTCTTTCGGTGGGAGAGGCCGTAACGCTCCAGCGTATCCTTTCCCTTTTTCAGTCGTGGAAAATGAAGGATTGCCGGGGCAATTATTCTGAGCTTCAGAAAGCTTGGAACGACCCGGAATACCTTGCGGCGGAAGGTCTTGGAAAACGGCTCTCCGCTCTGGAGCGTGCCGCCCGGACCGGCCAGGAAAAATCATAGCACGCGGACAGGCCTGAACCCCCGGCCTTGCAAAAAAGACGACCTTGATTGCTAAAATGTATAAAAATGGCCCCGGTTGCTTGACATTCTCTTGACAATATGCTATATGATATAATGTGGTAGGTTTGGCGCTTATTGATCAATGCGCGTCAAGCTTGCTCCCTTATTTTGAGAGGAGAGTGGAGAAAATGGGTATGCAGATCGCCATCATTCTGGTTGTTTTCGCGGCGGGCCTGGCCCTTGCCTTTGCCGCCTTCAACTTCACGATGGTCAAGAAAATGCCCGAAGGGACCGACGAGATGAGCGAGATCGCCTCGGCCATCCGGGTGGGGGCCAACGCCTTCATCGACTACGAGTACAAGATCCTTTATACTGTGGTGGCCCTGGTGGCCGTGCTGCTGGCCATCGTCACCACCTGGCACGCCGCCGTGGCCCTGATCCTGGGCTCCATCATGTCGGGCTGCGCCGGGTTCATCGGCATGAAGATCGCCACCTACGCCAACGTACGGGTGTCCAACCGGGCCAGAGAGACCAGGGACATCGGCGAGACCGTGAAGGTGGCCTTCCGGGGTGGCTCGGTGATGGGATTGTGCGTGGGCGGCTTCGCCCTTCTGGGCCTCTTCCTGGTGTACATCATTTTCGGCATCGGCCTTGGACAGCTGGGAGAGACCACCGCCAGCTACACCAACCTCCTGGGGCTGAGCTTCGTCCCCTTCACCATGACCCTGTCGGGCTATGCCCTGGGCTGCTCCATCGTGGCCATGTTCAACCGGGTGGGCGGCGGCATCTACACCAAGGCGGCCGACATGGGGGCCGACCTGGTGGGCAAGACCGAGGTCCATATCCCCGAGGACGACCCCCGGAACCCCGCCACCATCGCCGACAACGTGGGCGACAACGTGGGCGACGTGGCCGGACTGGGCTCCGACCTGCTGGAGAGCTTTGTGGGGGCCATCACCTCGGGCATCATCCTGGCCTACCACATGTTCCTTCAGTCCCAGGCCATGGCCACCGGCATGACCCTGGCCATGCTGGAGAAATGCGTCCTCTTCCCCCTGATCTTCGTGTCGGCGGGTATGCTGGCCTGCTGCGTGGGCATCGCCTTCCTGCTCTTTAAGAAAAAGATGTCCTCCGACCCTCACAAGGACCTGAACGGGGCCACCTATGTGGCCGCCGCCCTCACCATCCTGCTGGGTCTGGCCGCCTCCTTGGTCCTTTTCCAGGGGGAGGACGCCGCCGTTCTCAAGGCCTCCCTGGGCTTCTCCGCCGGGGCCTTCTCCCCCTGGATCGCCGCCGCCATCGGCGTTCTTTCCGGGGTGGTCATCGGCATGATGGCCGAGTTCTACACCTCGGCTGACTTTAACCCCACCAAGCGTCTGGCCTCGGCCTCCGTGGAGGGTCCCGCCCTCACCATCACCCAGGGCCTGGCCCTGGGCATGAAGAGCTGCATGGCCCCCTGCGTGGTGCTGGGCGCCGGGATCATCGCCAGCTACCAGCTCTCGGGCATGTACGGCGTGTCCATGGCCGCCATGGGCATGCTCTCCTTCGTGGCGGCCACCGTTTCGGTGGACACCTACGGCCCCATTTCGGACAACGCCGGCGGCATCGCCGAGATGAGCCATCTGGACCCTGAGGTGCGGCAGATCACCGACACCCTGGACAGCGTGGGCAACACCACCGCCGCCATCGGCAAGGGCTTCGCCATCGGCTCGGGGGCCCTGGCCGCCCTGGCCCTGATGATCTCCTACCTTTATTCCTTCAACGAGCCGGGCACCGAGCTGGTGCTCAACATCATGACCCCCATGATCCTGGCGGGAGCCATCGTGGGCGCCGCCCTCCCCTTCCTCTTCTCGGGTATGCTCATTGAGGCGGTGGCCAAGGCCGCCCGGAAGATGGTGGACGAGGTCCGCCGCCAGTTCCGGGAGCACCCCGCCATTCTGGACGGGGCCGAGAAGCCCGACTACAAGACCTGCATCTCCATCTCCTCCAAGGGAGCCATCGGGGAGATGAAGGTCCCCTCCCTGCTGGCCATCGTGGTGCCCGTGGTGTGCGGGTTCGTGTTCGGCCCTGAGTTCGTGGGCGGCGTCATCATCGGCTCCACCCTCAGCGCCATCATGATCGCCATTTTCTCGGGCAACGCGGGCGGCGCCTGGGACAACGGCAAGAAGTACATCGAGGCAGGGGGCGTGCCCGGCCACCTGAAGGGCAGCGAGGCCCATGAGGCCGCCGTGGTGGGCGACACGGTGGGCGACCCCCTGAAGGATACCGTGGGCCCCTGTCTGGACATCTTCATCAAGATCATGTCCACCGTCTCCCTGGTGGCCGTGCCCGTGTTCGCCAAGGTGAATCTGGTGTCCTGGCTGGCCGGGCTCTTTGGGTAAAATTCTTGCTTCCTTTTTTCAGAACACTGTGATATACTATCTTTAGAAAAATAAGAAGGGAGATCGTTGGACTATGACAAAGGAAGAGCTGCAGGAGATCCGTTCCATTGTCCAGGAAGAGAATACCAAACAGATGAATTTGATGATAGAGAATTTCTTTGTCCCCAAATTTAATCTGCTGGCGGAAAATCAGCAGATCATGATGGAACGGTTTGCGAAGCCGGAGGATCTGGAGGTCCTGGACACCCGGGTCTCCGCCTTGGAGGCCATGGTCAAGAAGATCAACCGGGAGCTGAAGGAGCTGAAAAAGGCCCAGTAGGTCCCTTCTGCCGCGGGCCTTCCCAAGTTGGGAGGGCCCGCTTTTTGTAAAGATCCTGCCGGGAACTTTTTTCCTGTGACACCGTCTAAAAGGTAGATTTGCCAATCAAAGGAGGTATTTTCATGAAGGCAAAAAAGAAGCTGGTCATCGGTCTATGCGCCCTGCTGGCTCTGGCTCTGCTGATCCCCATCCCCTCCACCCTGAAGGACGGCGGCACTAAGGTCTACCAGGCCCTTCTCTACCGGGTGGAACTTGTCCACCGGCTTGGGCCGGAGGGCGGGCCGGAGTTCCTGACGGGCACCGTGGTGCGCATCCTGGGCTCGGAGGTTTTTAACAGCGTGGACTGACTCTGCCAACACCCGCACTTTTTCGCCCCCTCCCTTGACTTTCCCCCGGATACCCATTAGAATAGTGCAGGGCCGTCCTTGTGGCGGCCCTGCATTTTGTATTTCAGGAGGGGATCCCCATGACCTATCTGGACCACGCGGCCACCACCCCGGTATGCCACGAAGCGGCGCAAGCCGCTTTGGAGGCCATGACCGGGGGCTTCGGCAACCCCTCCTCCCAATACCCCCTGGGCCGGGAGGCCGCCCGGAGGCGGGAGGCGGACCGGGCGGTGATCGCCGCCGCCCTGGGCTGCGCGCCGGGGGAGCTGGTCTTTACCTCCTGCGGCACGGAGGGGGACAACTGGGCCATCCGGGCCGCCGTGGAGCTGAACCGCAGAAAGGGCAGCCACATCCTCACCACCGCCATGGAGCACGACGGGGTGCTCCAGCCCATGAAGGCCCTGGAAAAGGAGGGCTTCCAGGTCACCTATCTCAAGCCGGACAAGACGGGACACATCGACCCGGAGGCGGTGCGGGAAGCGGTGCGGAGGGACACCATCCTGGTGTCCATGATGCTGGTGAACAACGAGGTGGGGACCATCCTCCCGGTGAGAGCGGCCCATGAGGCCATCCGGGAAAAAGGGGCTCCCGCCCTTTTACATACCGACGCGGTCCAGGGCTTTTTGAAAGTGCCCTTTACGCCCAAGGAGCTGGGCGCCGACCTGGTGACCATTTGCGGCCACAAGGTCCGGGCCCCCAAGGGCATTGGGGGGCTCTACGTGCGGAAGGAGCTTCTCTCCAAGCTAAAGCCTCTCCTTCTGGGGGGCGGGCAGGAAAACGGCCTGCGGCCCGGCACCGAGCCCACGGCTCAGATCGCCGCCTTTGCCGCCGCGGTGGAGGCCTGGGGCCCGGACTTCAACGACCGCATCCGTTCCGTGAAGGACTACGCCGCCCAGGCCCTTTCCGCCATTGAGGGGGTCACCCTTATTTCCAGCGGCGACGCTCCGCATATCCTGGCTATCTCCCTCCCCGATTTCTCGGGGCAGACCTTGGTGGAGGCCCTGGGGGGCCAGGAGGTGTGCGTCTCCTCGGGCTCGGCCTGCCACCGGGGGAAGCCCAGCCATGTGTTTGAGGCCATGCCCCTTCCCCAGAAGGTAAAATACGGGGCCATTCGGATCTCCTTCGGCCCGGAGAGCACCCGGGAGGAAGTGGACCGGCTGGCAGGTCTGCTTCGCCACATCTGTGAGAAGAAAAGTCTGTTGTTCTGAAAATAAGGCTTCCCCCCTAAGGGGGGAAGCTGGCGGGTAGCGGCTTTGACGCTGCCGGGACAGTCGTTGGCTAAAAGCCAATGACATCCCTCCGCGAGACTGATGAGGGGATGTATAGGAGAGGCAACATTTTTCTCCCAAAAACGCACCCTCATCCGCCCCCTTCGGGGGCACCTTCCCCCTTGAAGGGGGAAGGCTAATATGGGTTTTATTGAGGTGATACCCTTGTTTTCCTACATGAACCGGGGGCGGGACTTTTACCGGGACGTCGTCTCCCTGGCCCTCCCCATCATCCTGCAAAATCTCATCGCCAGCTCCATGGGCTTCCTGGACACCTTCATGGTGGGCCTTCTGGGAGAGGGCCCCATGGCGGCGGTCACTCTGGCCAACATCCCGGTGTTTGTGATCCAGCTCACCACCTTCGGGCTTCAGAGCGGCGCCTCGGTGCTCATCAGCCAATACTATGGCAAGGGGGACAAGGACTCCATCAACCGGGTGCTGGGGATCGGGCTCTATGCCGCCGGCGGGCTTACCCTGCTTTTCGGCTCCGTTCTGTTTTTTGTGCCGGAGCAATTTATGGGCCTTTTCGGCAACGACCCCGCCGTAATTGCCCTCGCCGCCCGGTACGCCCGGCTCGTGGCCTTCTCCTACTTCTTCAGTTCCACCACCCAGGTCTACCTGGCCGCCCACCGCTCCATGGCCAACCCCAAGTTAGGGCTCTATGTTCTCACGGCGCCCATGTTCACCAACACTTTTCTCAACTGGGTGTTTATCTTCGGCAAATTCGGATTCCCCGCCATGGGGGTGGAGGGGGCCGCCCTGGCCACCCTGCTGTCCTGTATGCTCCAGTTTGTCATCGTGGTGGTCCACGCCTTTGTGAGCCGGAGCTTCCGTCTGCGTCCCAGCCTCATTTTCCGCCCCGGGCATGACATGGTCCGCCGGTATATCCGCTACGCCGCCCCGGTGGTCCTCAACGAGGCCCTGTGGGGCCTGGGCAACTCCCTCTACCCCACCATTATGGGCCATATGGAGGGTTCCCAGCCCATCCTGGCCGCCCACGGCCTCTCGGGCAACATCGTGAACCTGGCCGCCGTTATGGCCTTCGGGGTGGCAGGCTCGGTGGCCATCATCATTGGCCGGGAGATCGGGGCCGGACGGCAGGACACGGTCTACGAGGTGGGGCTTTGCCTGGACACTCTGGCTTTTCTGACGGGACTCATGACCGGGCTCATTGCCATCGCCGCCACCTTCCTGGTCCTCCAGCCCTACCTCTATCCCCTTTTCGACCTGTCCCCTGAGGCGGGAAATATCGCCACCATTATGCTCATGGTGGCCTTCTCCACCCTGTCGGTGCGGACCTTCAACTCGGCCAACGTGGTGGGCGTCCTCCGGGGCGGCGGGGACGTGAAAATGGCCTCCCTCATCGACCTGTCCCCCCTGTGGCTGGTGGCCATTCCTCTGGCCGCCCTCTCCGGCCTGGTCTTTCAGTGGGGTATCCTTGCCGTGCAGGTCTCCATCGCCATGGAAAATGTAGTAAAATTCTTTTTGGGGGTAGCCCGGCTTCGGTCGGGGGCCTGGATCCGGGATGTGACTGCGGCCTGACCCCTAACCGAGAAGGGAGGACCCACCATGAAAAAGAAGCCTCTGCTCCTTCGCCCCGCCGCGCTCTTCCTGGCACTCACGCTCCTCCTGTCCGCCCCGGCCCTCGCCCGGGGCTCCTTCCCCGATGTGGAGAGCGGGAGCTGGTACGAGGCCGATGTGAACGCTCTGGCCGGGGAGGGTATTCTGCTGGGCTTTGAGGACGGCACCTTCCGGCCCCAGGACAGCATCACCGCCGGACAGTTTATCACCATCGTAGCCCGGTGCGCCGGGCTGGAGGAGGCTCCGGCCTCCAGCTCCCACTGGGCGGCTCCCCTGCTCCAGGCCGCCCTCAACGCCGGCTGGTACGACTGGGACGAGCTGCCCCCCACCGGGGAGGGCTATGAAGAGCCCATCACCCGGCAGCTTGCGGTGAAGGTGCTTATGAAAGCCCTGCTCCCCCAGGCCCGGGGGAATTTTGCCGTGGAAGCGGCCAAGCTCAACGACCTTTCCGCCCTCAACGGCCGGTATTATGATACCACCTTTGCCGCCTACTCCACCGGGGTGGCCAAGGGGGACCACCAGGGCAATTTCCGGCCCCTCAGCTCCCTCACCCGCGCCGAAGCCTGCGCCCTCATTCAGCGGGCCCGGTCCCAAATGGAGGAGCAGACGCCCCCCTGGCCCTACGGTACTCCCGGCCCCGGCGAGGCCCCCGAGACCTCCCAGGCCCCCGCTGAGGCCCTTTCCCCCGCGGAGGCCATCCAAGGCGGAGTGAAGGAAAACGGCACCCTCCAGGTGGTGGGCACCCAGCTCTGCAACGAGAACGGGGATCCGGTGGTCCTCCGGGGCATGAGCAGCCACGGGCTCCAGTGGTACGGACAGTTTGTGTCCTCCCAGGCTATGGCGAATACTGCCGCTTACGGGGCCAACGTATTCCGCCTGGCCATGTACACCGGGGAGGGAGGGTATCTCTCCCAGCCCGGCCTTATGAAAGAAAAGCTGGCCAACGCGGTGGAGGCCGCCGTGGAAAACGACCTGTATGTCATCCTCGACTGGCATATTCTCTCGGACGGCAATCCCATGGACCATGTGGATGAGGCGGTGGCCTTCTTCTCCGAAATGGCGGAAACCTATGCGGACACCCCCAACGTGATCTACGAGATCTGCAACGAGCCCAACGGAAATGTAAGCTGGGCCAAAGACGTGAAGCCCTACGCGGAGAAGGTGGTGGCCGCCATCCGGGAGCACTCCGACGGGATCATCCTCATCGGGAGCCCCACCTGGAGCCAGGACATTCACCTTCCCGCCGCAGACCCAGTGGAGGGAGAAAACCTGATGTATACCCTTCACTTTTACGCCGGCACCCACGGAAAGGAGCTCCAGGAGCGGCTGGAAAACGCCTTGGCGGACGGTCTCCCCGTTTTTGTGTCCGAGTGGGGCGCCAGCCGGGCCGATGGCAGCGGTGGAGTCTTCCCCGAGGAAACCAAGGTCTGGCTGGAGCTGCTGAAGGAGCACAGCATCAGCTGGTGCGGCTGGTCCCTCTGCGACAAGAACGAGACCTCGGCCGCCCTGAAGCCGGGTACCCCTCCCTATAAGGCTTGGACCGGGGAGGAGCTGTCCGATTCGGGCAAGCTGATGTTCGGGGCCTTCGGCGGATAAGGCCTCTGGCAGTCTCCCTCCCCCACCGCTAATTTGATTTGCCCCCTCCTTTTTAAGAAGGAGGGGGCTTTTCTTTGGAAAAAGAAAGAATTCATATTTTATTTACAACCCCGCATCTTGACATTCTCTCCCTTCGGTGGTAGAGTAAGTTAGCACTCAGAAAAGCGGAGTGCTAATCCTAAAAAGGACGGTGGCACTTGTGGAGCTCAGCGAACGCCAAAAGAAAATACTCCGGGCCATCGTCGAGCTCTATGTCCAGAACGCCGAGCCGGTGGGCTCCAAGGCGGTAGCCCAATGGGCCGGGCTGGACGTGTCCCCCGCCACTGTCCGCAATGAGATGGCCGAACTCAGCGAGTTGGGCTATCTGGAGCAGCCCCACACCTCGGCGGGGCGCATCCCTTCCCCGAAGGGCTACCGGCTCTATGTCAACGAGCTCATGGAGGACTACAAGCTCTCCATTCAGGAGACAGAGCGGATCAACGAGGCCCTTCACACCAAAATGCGCGCTCTGGACCAGGTGATCAACGAGGCGGGGCAAGTGGTAGCCAAGCTCACCCAGTATCCCGCCTTTGCCCTTACCGCCGCCCCGGAGCGGGTCTCCATCAAGCGGTTCGACCTGCTTGCGGTGGACCAGTTTTCCTTTATCGCCGTGGTGATGACCGACACCAACGTGGTCCGCAACAAGCTCTTCCGCATGGCGGTGGAGGTGGGAGAGGCCCAGCTTCAAATGCTGGGGACCCTGCTGAACACCAGCTTTACCGACCATTCTCTGGAGGAGCTGCCCCAGGTGCGGGACAAGGTGGCCCGCCACGCCGGGCAGGAGGCCTACGAGCTCATTGAGCTGGTGACCGGCTTCGCCGTGGAGGTTCTGGAGGAGCTTCGGGCCCGCAGCATCCACACCGCCGGCATCGCCAATCTGCTGGAGCACCCGGAATACCAGTCCCTGGAAAAGGCTCAGCCCCTGATGAGCCTTTTATCTGACGCCGAGTTCTCTCCCCTTCCCGCCCCCGCCGGAAGCGACGTGGGGCCCAGCATCCTCATCGGCCCGGAAAATGTGAACGAAACACTGAAGGATTCCAGCGTCATTATGGCAAGCTATGACCTGGGAGACGGGATGAAGGGCCTGATCGGCGTGGTAGGCCCCACCCGAATGGATTACGCAAAGATCTCCGCCCGGCTTTCCTACGTGGCCAAGGGCCTGTCCTGGATCGTGAGCCAGGGCGGCCTTCCCCCCGAGGGCTTGCCCGGTGAAACCAGTACAAAGGAGGAAGCGCCTTGAGTAAAAAGGAAAAGGACCAGCAGCCCCGGGAGGAGCAGGCGGTGGAGGAGACTCCCCAGGCCGAAGCTCCCCAGGCTTCCACGGAGGGACCCGCCCCTCAGGAGGACCGGGTCGATGAGGCGGAAAGGTGGAAAGCCGCCGTGGCCGAGCAGGAGGATAAATTTCTCCGCCTCTGTGCTGAATATGACAACTTCCGCAAGCGGACCCAGAAGGAGAAGGAGAGCATCTATGCCGACGCCACCGCCAAGGCGGTGAGCGCTCTCCTGCCGGTCTATGACAACCTGGAGCGGGCCCTGAAGCAGGAGACCGCCGACGAGGCTTACAAAAAAGGCGTGGAAATGACCATGGCAGGGCTCCGTAAGGCCTTTGAGTCCCTGGGGGTCACCGAGATCGACGCCGCCGGGCAGAGCTTTGACCCCAACATCCACAACGCGGTGATGCATGTGGAGGACGAGGCTCTGGGAGAAAGCACCGTGGCCGAGGTCTTCCAGGCAGGTTTTATGTTGGGAGAGAAGGTCATAAGATTTGCAATGGTAAAGGTAGCAAACTGATGTAGGGGCGCACATTGTGCGTCCGCACATTACGTAGCACGGGCGGTAGACCGCGGGCGCACATTGTGCGCCCCTACGAAAACAAATAAAACAAATTTACTATATATTGGAGGCAAGCATTATGTCTAAAATCATCGGTATCGATCTGGGCACCACCAACAGCTGCGTTTCCGTCATGGAGGGCGGCGAGGCCGTCGTCATCCCCAACGCCGAGGGCAACCGCACCACCCCCTCGGTGGTGGCTTTCGCCAAGGACGGGGAGCGGATGGTGGGCCAGGTGGCCAAGCGCCAGGCCGTCACCAACCCCGACCGCACGGTCTCTTCCATCAAGCGGGAGATGGGCAGCGATTATAAGGTGAACGTGGACGGCAAGGGCTACACCCCCCAGGAGATCAGCGCCATGGTGCTCCAGAAGCTGAAGAGCGACGCGGAGGCCTATCTGGGTGAGAGCGTTTCCGAGGCCGTCATCACGGTCCCCGCCTACTTCACCGACGCCCAGCGTCAGGCCACCAAGGACGCCGGCCGCATCGCCGGCCTGGAGGTCAAGCGCATCATCAACGAGCCCACCGCCGCCGCCCTGGCCTACGGCGTGGACAAGGAGGAGGCCCAGAAGATCATGGTCTACGACCTGGGCGGCGGCACCTTCGACGTGTCCATCCTGGACATCGACGACGGGGTCATCGAGGTGCTGGCCACCGCCGGCAACAACCGCCTGGGCGGCGACGACTTCGACAAGTGCATCATGGACTGGATGGTGGCCGAGTTCA
>CAJUEU010000051.1 GCA_910585735.1 uncultured Oscillospiraceae bacterium
CGGCCCATGAGGGCCACCGCGTCCATGTTGATGCCCGCCTTGGTGGAGCCCACGTTCACGCTGGAGCACACCAACTCGCTCTCGCTGAGGGCGGAGGGGATGGAGCGGATGAGATTCTTGTCGGCGGGCGTCATGCCCTTCTGGACAAGAGCCGAAAAGCCCCCGATGAAGTTGACACCGGTCTCCTTCCGGGCCCGGTCCAGAGCCACGGCGAAGGGGGTGTAGTCCAGGGTCTCCGAGGCCCCGGCCACCAGGGCGATCGGGGTCACGGAAATACGCTTGTTGACGATGGGGATGCCGAACTCGGCCTCGATGTCCGCCCCGGTCTTCACCAGGTCCTTGGCGGCGCGGGTGATCTTGTCGTAGATCCGACCGCAGGCCGCCCGGGGGTCCGGGTCGCAGCAGTCCAGCAGGGAGACCCCCATGGTGATGGTACGCACGTCTAGGTGCTGCTGGTCGATCATGTGGATGGTGTCTAAAATCTCGTTTTGATTGAACATGGGCATGGTGCATGCCTCCTTTTCTGTGGTTGCGGAGAATCTGACTGATTTTCTGCCCAAGGGCAGGGCGTCTTTTTGCGGCATCCGCAAGGCAACGGCTTGCCGTTGCCATAGGGCACACACCGCCGCCCAAAGGGCGGAATATTTTTAGCCTGCCCGGCATGGGGCCAAAACCGCTTTTTTCTTTTTTTAGAAAAAAGAAAAGTAGCGGTTCTGGACTCCGAAAAAAGAAAAAAGGTGGACCAACGGAGAAGTTTAGCAATATCGACTCACTCCGGCGGCTCCCTCACAGCGACACAGACGACCTTTTGCGCCATTGCCATTGACGGTATCAATAACCTTTGGAAATGTTCGCTGAATCCTCCGCCGCCTGGGCGGTCCTTGTAGGGCGGGGGCTGTCTCGTCTTCGACTCGGTCAAATCGGTAGACGCGTGCCACCGGCACGCACCGCCCCCCGCCGTTGCCCGGCAGGATCCAAACCCCTCACCCGCCTGCGGCGGGAGCCCCCCTTAAAAGGGGGGCCAACGAGCATTACCCACCTGCGGAGCCTCCCCTTTTAAGGGGAGGTGGCACGGCGAAGCCGTGACGGAGGGGTTGCCCTGTAGGGACTGTCCTCCCAGACGGTCCACTCTCCCTTGCCCTTTGCCTTCCCCGTTTACGGGGAAGGTGTCAGCCCGAAGGGCTGACGGATGAGGCGAGCCTGCCGGGTTTGTGCTCCCTCCGTCACCGCCTCCGGCGGTGCCACCTCCCTCAAGGAGGGAGGCTAAGACCTTAGGCTCCCTCTTCGAGGGAGCTGGCTGGCGGGCAACGGCTTTGCCGTTGCCGGGACAGTCGTTGACCGAAGGTCAATGACGTCCCCCGCCAGACTGAGGGAGTGATTCCGGGGAAGCAAGGTCTACGCCTATCCTCCGCTGCTCAAATCCTGTGCATGGCGTTAAAAATATCCTCCCTCTGCACATGGATGGCCAGCCCTTTCTCATTCCCGGCCTCTTCCAGGGTCTTGACCAACTGGGCGAAGGGCAGGTCGGTCTGGGAGGCGTCCACCAGCATGATCATAGTGAAATACTCCTGCAAAATGGTCTGGCTGATGTCCAGCACGTTGACCTTGTGCTCGCTGAGCAGGGCGCAGACCGCGGCGATGATGCCCACCTGGTCCTTGCCGATGACGGTGACGATTGCTCTCATAATGTTTCCTCCTCTTCCGGGGTGTGATAGATGATCTCGCTGTAGGGTGCTCCGGTGCGGGATAAAAGGAAGACCCGGCGGCGGTTGGGGATCATGTCCTGGGGCAGGTCGTCCACCGGGAACCAGGCCATGCCGCTGCACTTCTCCGGCTCCCGGATAGACGGCTCTCCCGTCCAGGTTCTGATTTCAAAATAGAAATCGTAGTAAGTAGACTCCTTGATTCGGTGGGCCACATGAAGGAATTCCGCGTCCCCGGGCTTTGCGACCAGCCCGGTCTCCTCCAAGAGCTCCCGGCACACCGCCTGGGAGGCGGTCTCCCCTTCCTCCACATGGCCGCTGCCGGCAAAATCCCACCTGCCGTCCATGTAGTTTGTATTGGCCCTGCGGAGAAGCAAAACCTCCTCCCGGCCATCCTGCTCCCGGAGCACCACGGGCAGCACCGCCGACAGGGCTTTGAAGTGCTGGCTCATTTCCCCACCTCCATCTCATAGAGCAGCATCACGGGCTTTCCGTCCCGCTCCAGGGTTTTCACGATCCGGAACCCGGCGGCCAGGTAGATGTCCCGCACTGCCGTTTCCTCATAGCCGGTGTCCAGCCGAAGATATTTTGCATCGTGGCGGCGGCACTCGACCTTCAGGGCCTCCACTACCCGCGCCGTCATGCCCTGGTGGGCAAAGTCCCGGCGGACGCAGAGCTTGTGGAGGTATCCGGCCTCATACTCCGGGGCCTGGGGCCAGTATTCCCAGTCGGACCACTGAAGGATGAAGGCGCAGGCGGTCTTGCCATTCACCGTGCCTACATAGAAGTTCTCCGGCCGTGCCTCCTCGGTGATCAGCTCCTCAGGGGTGAGCCACTCCGACCGCCACACCCGGTATCCATGGTCCCGGTACCACCCGGCCACCTCTCGCATCACCGTCATGGCCTCGCCGGGCTGGTTGGAGCGCAGCGTCAATTCCATATCCCCTTACCCCAGCTCGTCCAGGGTGAGCTCAAAGCCGGGGAGGAAGTGCTTGAGAAAGTAGTCCAGGGCGGGAAGCTCCATCTTGTTCAGGGCCTCCCGGGTCTGGCGGGCAGCCTGCTTGAACTCGTTGTTTCCCGCCTTGAGCTCCTCCACACACTTCAGGTACGCCGAGAGCTTATCCGCCGCCTTCACCACCCGCAGAAGCTCGGGCTCCAACTCCTCCCGGACGTAAGGAGAAAATTCCTCCTGAAGCTCTTCAGGCAGCATGGAAAGCAGCTTGTCGGCGGCCACGCTCTCCACCGCCTTGTAGGCGTCCTTGATGGCAGGATTGTCGTACTTCACCGGGGTGGGCATATCCCCGGTCAAAATCTCCGGCGCGTCATGATAGAGCCCGGCGATGGCGGCCTCCCCGGGGTCTACCCGAGAACCGAACTTTTCCCGTCCAATCACCGCCAGGGCATGGGCCAGCACAGCCACCGAATGGGAGTGCTCCTGGATGTTCTCCTGAAAGGTATTGCGCATCAGGGCCCAGCGCTGGATATAACGCATTCGGGACAGGTAGGCGAAAAAATTGTAGGACATAGAAGCCCCTCCTTGGCGTTCCCTCTGGACGAACGCACTTTTTTCTTTTATAATGGGAGCTGAAAATCAATGTATTTCATTATACAACAGAATCCCCCACGCTTTCAAGTGTTAGAAATGGGATGGAGGAAAAATCATGAAATTTGCGATCTATACTCTCGGCTGCAAGGTAAACCAGTACGAGACCCAGGCCATGGAGACCGTGCTCCAAGGCCGTGGACATACCCTGGTCCCCTTTGAGGCGCGCGCCGACGCTTACATCATCAACACCTGCTCCGTCACCGCCGTCAGCGGCCACAAGTCCCGGCAGATCATCCGCCGGGCCCAAAAGCAGAACCCCGCCGCCCTGGTGGCGGTGTGCGGCTGCTACGCCCAGACCGATCCCCAGTCGGTGGCCGACCTGGGGGTGGAGTTGGTGGGAGGCTCCGACCGGCGGATGGAATTTCTGGACGAGCTGGAAAAACTGTGGGACGCAAGGCAGGAGGAAACCAGGATCACCGTGGGCAATATCATGTCCACCCGGACCTATGAGGCCCTCCCCGCCGGAGGGCTGGAGGGCCGCACCCGGGCCATGCTGAAGGTGGAGGACGGCTGCGTCAACTTCTGCTCCTACTGCATCATCCCCTACGCCCGGGGCCCGGTACGCTCCCTCCCTCTGGAAGAGGCGATCTCCCAGGCCGGACATCTTGCGGAGCAGGGCTACAAGGAAATTGTGCTCACCGGCATTGAGATCTCCTCCTGGGGGCAAGACTTGAAACCAAGCAAGACAGAGGGACGGTTCTTTTGTCTTGGTGAAGCTGCCCAAGACAATAAGAACCGTCCCTGCTGTCTTGCCGACCTGATCGAAGCGGTTTGCGCCGCCGCCCCGGGCTGCCGTGTCCGCCTGGGCTCGTTGGAGCCCAGAACGGTGACCGGGGATTTCTGCCGCCGGCTCTCCCGGCTGCCCAACCTGTGCCCCCACTTCCACCTCTCCCTCCAGTCGGGCTGCGACGCCACCCTGAAGCGGATGAACCGCAAATACGATACCGCACGGTACTATGAGAGCGTAGTCCTTCTCCGCCAATGGTTTGAGGATCCAGGCATCACCACCGACCTCATCGTGGGCTTTCCCGGGGAGAGCGAGGCGGAGTTTGGGGAGACCCTGGCTTTCATTGAGAAATGCGGCTTTTCCGCCATGCACATCTTTCCCTACTCCCGCCGGCCGGGCACCCCGGCGGACAAAATGTCCGGCCAGGTCACCAAGGCGGTGAAGGAGGACCGTGCCCACCGGGCGGCCCAGGTGGCAGGTCAGATGGAGGAAAACTACCTCCGAAGCTTTGTGGGGCAAAAGCTCCCGGTGCTCTTCGAGGAGAGCGTCCCCGACCGACCGGGGCTATGGCGTGGCCACGCCCCCAACTACGCCGAGGTATGGTGCGAAAGCGGAGAGTCCCTCCACAACCAGATGCGGCGGGTGGCTGTCACCGCCGTGGAGGAGGGCCGCCTGTCCGGCCTCCTTCTTCCCCTCTGACCCGGTTTCTTTTCTCTTGCCACACGCAGTCGTTTATGATAGAATAAGGCGACTTTTTTGTGAGGTGTTATCCTATGGCGGAAAAAATCAACGGGCGTGTAGCCTACGCCGACCTGCTCCGCTCTCTGGCCATTCTCGGGACCATTCTCCACCGGTTGGCCCTGGGTGGACTGGAAAGCGCGGCGGCGGGCGGCCATGCCTGGCAGGTCTTCAACCTCTACGCCGGACTGACCCGGTGGTGCTTCCCGGTCTTCATCATGCTCTCAGGCATGTTCCTGCTGGACAAACGGGCCCTTCCCCTTACCAAGCTCTTCTTCCACAACCTGCTTCGGCTTTTGGCCGCCCTTATGGTCTGGGGTGGGGTCTACGCCGTGGTGGGCTATGTCACCGCCGGGGGCCGGTTCTCCTGGTGGGGGCTGTGGCAGGCCATTCTGGCCGCCCTCCGCGGAAACACCCACTCCCACCTGTGGCCCATCTACATTTTTATGGGGCTCTACCTGATCGCCCCTATCCTCCGGGCTTTCTGCCGGGGAGCCTCCCGGGGGGACCTTCATTATTTCCTGCTCCTCTGCTTCCTCTTTGCCTCTCTTCTCCCCCTGGCCTTTCGGCTGTGGCCGGGCTCCACCGCCGTGCTGAAGGTCTGGTATGACCGGCTGGAGGTCCAGCTGGTCATGGGCTATGTGGGCTACTTTGTGGCGGGGCACTACCTGCGGGAATATCTCATCAGCCGCCTGGCCGAGGCCCTCATCTACGTTCTGGGTATCCTTGGGGCCATCGTCACCGTATGGGGCACCGCCGCCCTGTCTCTGGGCGGCACCTCCCAGCCCCTCTACGGCTACACGACCCCCAATGTGGCGTGCTTCTCGGTTGCCATTGTGGTCCTGTTCCGCTATGTGCTGGGCGTCAGCGAGGAGCGTTCCCGCCGGCAGAGGCTTTCCGGGGTGGCCCGGGTGGCCTTCGGCATCTACCTGGTCCATGAATTTTTCTTTATGCTCCTTCGTTTCCTCCATATCTCGGTGTTCTCCCTTCCCCCGGTGGCCTCGGTGCCCCTTCTTACGGCGGTGGTGTTCCTTCTCTCCTTCGCTGTGGCCTGGCTGATCTCTAAGCTCCCTTTTCTGGGATGGCTCCTCACATAAGAGGCAAACTTTTTCGGGCGGTTTCCATAAGGAAACCGCCCTTTTTAAAAAATTTTTCGACCTTCGAAATGAATACCTTTAAAAAACTTTTCGCAAAATCCCAAAGGTTTTGGCAGTTTTACCACTTTCTTTTTCTACCTCTTTCGTGGTATGATATCCTGGGACAGAAAAGAGAAGAATTCTTACTCCTATGGAGGTAGTAGCATGAATATCAGAAAAACCAAGGTGATCTGCACTCTGGGCCCCGCCGTGGACAGCGAGGAAATGATCCGCAAGCTGATCCTCTCCGGCATGAACTGCGCCCGGTTCAACTTTTCCCACGGTACCCACGAAAGCCACCTGGAGACCCTGAACCGGCTCCGCCGGGTGCGGGACGAGCTGGGCCGTCCTGTGGCTACCATGCTGGACACCAAGGGTCCCGAGATCCGTATCAAAGCCTTTGAGAAGGGCCCCATTGAGCTCAAGGCGGGCAGCGAGTTTGTACTTACCACCGAAGACCTGCCCGGTGATGAGCACAAGGTCTCTGTGACCTACCAAAACCTACACAACGAAGTTGGGCCCGGGACCCGTATCCTCATCGACGACGGTCTGATCGAGCTGACGGTCAACCACATCGACGGCCAAGACATCCACTGTGCCGTGGTTTCCGGCGGCCCCCTCTCCAACAACAAATCCATCAACATCCCCGGAGCCAAGATCCAGCTCCCCGCCCTCACCGACAAGGACCGGGAGGATCTGCGTTTCGCCTCCGAGAACGATTTTGACTTTGTGGCCGCTTCTTTCATCCGCAAGCCTCAGGATATTTATGATATCCGGGCCGAGCTGGCCAAGTGGGGCGGCGAGCGGATCCGGGTCATCGCCAAGATCGAAAACCAGGAGGGCGTGGACAATTTTGAGGAGATCCTGGCCGCCTCGGACGGCACCATGGTGGCCCGGGGCGACCTGGGTGTGGAGATCCCTCCGTACGAGGTGCCCAAGCTTCAGAAGGACATGATCGCCAAGTCGGCCGCCGCCGGAAAGAACGTGATCACCGCCACCCAAATGCTGGACTCCATGATCCGCAATCCCCGCCCCACCCGGGCCGAGGTGAGCGACGTGGCCAACGCGGTCTTTGACGGAACCTCCTGCGTCATGCTCTCAGGGGAGACCGCCTCTGGCAAATACCCCATCGAAGCCCTGGAGCTCATGGTCAAAACGGTCACCGCCGCCGAGAACTCCATCAACTATTGGGACCGCTTCCAGCGGGAATATGAGCTGGACCGCGAGGTAGGCTCCCAGCTGGTGGACCAGGCCATCTGCCACACCTGCTGTATCACCGCCATGGACCTGAGCACCTCGGCCATCCTGGCGGCCACCACCTCGGGCCACACCGCCCGGATGATCTCCCGGTTCCGCCCCGCCTGCCCCATTCTGGGCCTCACCACCTCGGAGAAGGTCCGCCGGCAGCTGGCCATTTCCTGGGGCGTGGTGCCCCTGCTCTACGGCTCAGTTGACTCTACCGACCGTCTCTTCTCCCTGTGCGTGGATACCGCCCGCAAGGAGGGATACATCAATGTGGGGGACCGTGTGGTCATTACCGCCGGAGTACCCCTCAGCGTGGCCCGCACCACCAACCTGATGAAGGTCCAGGTGGTGGAGCAGCCCCTGCCCCTCTAAGCCCCGGCCCGAGGGAACCAAACACCGTAACCGTATCATAATAGCAAAAGCAGACCCCGGAGGATCCGGGGTCTGCTTTTTCATCCGTCGTAGGACCGGCGGCCTCCGCCGCCACCGCGGCGGGAACCCTTCCGCTCGTTCATGTGATGTTCGGAGAGCTTGCTGTCCGAGGACGCCATAAACCGCTTCAGCTTATCCTCAAACGTCACGGGCTCCGCTTGCTTCCGCTGGCCGGTAAAGGTAATGGGGCGGGGACTCTTGTCCCGTCCGGGGCGGGGCGGGGCCGCGCCCTCAGTTCTGGGGGGAGGATCCATGGCCTTCTTGATGGACAGGTTCACCCGGCCGCTCTCATCCACACCGATGAGCTTGACCTTCACAGCCTGCCCCTCCTGCAGATGGTCCTTCACGTCATTGACGTAAGTGTAGGAGATCTCCGAAATATGTACCAGCCCGGATCTTCCATCGGGCAAGGAGACAAAGGCGCCGAATTTGGTGATCCCGCTGACCTTTCCCTCCACGATCGAACCCACTTCAAGCTGCTCCAACGAACATGTCCTCCCCATTCTATTTTTTCTTCCATTCCGGCCCACACAAGCCGGGAATATCAGACAAGCTCAGTCGGTGAAGGTAATGATCTTTTCCCCGGGGGCGGCAAGGCCCAACTCATTGCGGGCGATGTCGGCCTGTCTTTGGGGATCCTCGCTGTGCTCCACCGCGTCCCGCAGATCGGCGTTTACCTGGATCTGATTGGTCAGCTGGACCCGAAGACTGTCCCGCTCGGCCTTTGCGGCGGTGATCTGACCCTGGAGGCGCAACAACGCCACGCTGGCGGCGATGAGCAGGGTCAGCACCACCAGCTTGGTCAGAAAACTCGCTTTTTTGATCTGCACGGGCGCCGCCCTCCTTCCCAGGACCCACTCCACCTAATCCACCTATAATAATATATTTTATTCTATACCATTTCCATCTGAAATGGAAGAGCTTTTTTAATTTTTTCCAAAAATTTTTCCACAGCTTTTCCACCCATTGGACCGGCTTCAGACAAAACTTCCCCAAAACCACGAAAAAATCAGCCAGTTTATCCCCTAAATACCGGGCCACGGAACTGAGAAGCCCAAAATAGAGTAGGTTTCCCAGGGCTACTCCCAGCATCAGGTAGATCCGCACCACCCCGTCCCCCACCGCCACCGTATAGACGAAAAGGGCGCACACCGTCAGGGGCCAATAGAGAAGATCCAGCATGCCCCCCAAAATTCGGAGAGGAAGGCGAAGCCGCAAGACCCGGAACAGGTCATAGACCAGTCCCAGCGCCACCCCCAGGCCCAGAGCCCCCAGGAAGGTGCGGGCCTGCTCCAACAGCGAGACCTCCATGGCTTACCCCAGCAGTCTGGCCAGGAAACCGCCCTTGGTCCGCCGGTTTTCCTCATAAACCAAGGATTCTACCATCCCTTCCACCTTCAGGTCTCCCCCGTCCAGGCTCAGCTTCTCGATGTGGAGCCCTTCTCCCCGAACGATGAGCAAGCCTTGCGCGGTCTCCATGACGATGGTGTTCTCGTCGAAGCTCTCCACCTCCTCCACCCCGGAAACCGTCAGATTTTCCCGGTCCTCCAAAATCAGATGGTGGCCCGCCGTGCGCAATTCCTCATACCCCATGGTCCTTCCGCCTTTCTTTGTTGATATCCCACTATATGGGACAAGGGACCCGGATATGCGGAAAAGCCTCCCCGGTTTCGGGGAGGCTTTTCCTTACTTTTTGGGGTGACAGATCCCGTGGCCCGGGCAGTTGTCGCAGCCGCAGGAGCAGCCGCCCCTCCCTGCCTTGTGACGGCGGAACTCCCGGACAATGATAGCGCCGAAGGTCCCGAAGACTAAAAGCCCCACCAGAATGGTAGAGAGATTGGGCATGGACATGGAAATTCCTCCTTACCGGGCCGCAGCGGCGGTCACAGCGCTGACACTTGCCCGGTCATCATCGTATTTGTTCTTCTGCACCAGCAGCCAGACCATACCGGCAAGGCACAGGACGGCAGCCACGGTACCCAAGCCGAAGGATACCTCGCCCAGGAGCAGGCCTCCCAACTGGTAGACCATCAGGCTCACCACATAGGCCAGACCGCACATGTACCCGATGGCGGCCCAGGTCCATTTTGCGCTGTTCATCTCCCGCTTGATGGCGCCCATGGCGGCGAAACAGGGGGTACACAGCAGGTTGAAGATCATAAAGGCATAGGCAGTGAGGCCGGTGAAGGCCATGCCCACCTGAGCGGCAAAGTTGCTGCCCGGGAAGAGGACGTGGAAGGTGGAAACCACGTTCTCCTTGGCAATGAGGCCGGTGACGGTGGCCACGGTGGACTGCCAGTTGCCGAAACCCAGAGGAGCGAAGATAAAGGCCACAGCCCCACCGATAAGGGCCAGGATGGAGGCGTTGGAGTCCTCCACCATGCCAAAGGTGCCGTTCTCAATGCCAAAGCCCTGGAGGAACCAGAGGATCACGGAGGAGCAGAGGATCACGGTGCCCGCCCTCTTGATGAAGGACCAGCCCCGCTCCCAGGTGGCACGAAGGACGTTACCCACGGCGGGAACGTGGTACTGGGGCAGTTCCATGACGAAGGGAGCCGGCTCCCCGGCAAAGGCCTTTGTCTTCTTCAGTATGACGCCGGATGCCACGATGGCGGCCACACCGATGAAGTAGGCCGAGGTGGCCACCAGGGTCCTGTTCCCCCCGAAGAGGGCCCCGGCGAACATGGCGATGATGGGCATCTTGGCCCCGCAGGGGATGAAGCAGGTGGTCATGATGGTCATCCGCCGGTCCCGCTCGTTCTCAATGGTACGGGAGGCCATGACCCCGGGCACCCCGCAGCCGGTGCCCACCAGCATGGGGATGAAGCTCTTGCCCGAAAGGCCGAACTTCCGAAAGATACGGTCCATGATGAAGGCGATCCGGGCCATATAGCCCACGTCCTCCAGGATGGAGAGAAGGAGGAAGAGGACCAGCATCTGGGGCACGAAGCCCAGCACGGCCCCCACGCCGCCGATGACGCCGTCCACGATGAGGCCCGAAAGCCAGTCGGCACATTCAATGCTCTCCAGCCAAGAACCCACCATGACGGGGATACCGTCCTGCCAGTGGCCGTAGTCATTGGGATCGGGCTCCTCCACGGTCAGAGCCTCCTGATAGACCTCCTCGGTGAGAGGGATCACATCGGTGGTGCCTTCATCGTCATCGTAGAGGTAGGCGGTGGTCTCCCCGGCTTCCCAGGCTTCCATGATGGCGGAGGCCTCCTCAAAGGCAGTTGCGTCCTCCTCGTAGCCATCGCCGCCCGAGAGGAACCAACCGTCTCCGAAAAGGCCATCATTGGCCCAGTCGGTGGCCCGGGTGCCCAGGGCGAAGTGGGAGCCGCCCATGGAGATGGCGTAGACCAGGAACATGACACAGACAAAGATGGGCAGGGCCAGCACACGGTTGGTCACCACCCGGTCGATCTTGTCCGAGACAGACAGGGCGTGTTTGACCGCCTTTTTCTTCACGCTCCGCTCCACAACGCCGCTGATGTAAGCATACCGCTGGTTGGTGATGATGCTCTCGGCGTCGTCGT
>CAJUEU010000052.1 GCA_910585735.1 uncultured Oscillospiraceae bacterium
AACCGCTCCAGCTTCAGCTTCTCCTTGCAGATCTTCCGCATCTCGGCCTCGATCTCGGCCAGATGCTCGGGGGTAAAGGCGAAGGGGGCGTCCATGTCGTAGTACCAGCCCTCGTCGATGGAGGGGCCGATGGCCAGCTTGACTTCCGGCCACAGCCGCTTCACGGCCTGGGCCATCACGTGGGAGCAGGTGTGCCAGTAGGTCTTTTTGTATTCGGGGTTTTCAAAGCTGTACTCAAAATTTTCTTCTGCCATACTGTTTTCCTCCTTGTGTCGTCTGTAGGGGCGCGCCGTGCGCCCGTGTGGTAGATGCGCGGCTGAACGGGCGGGCGCACACTGTGCGCCCCTACCTCCACGCCGCCTTCGGGGCAAAACAAAACGCCTCACCCCTGAGAAATTCAGGGGTGAAGCGGTACGCTCCACGGTTCCACCCTGCTTACGGGAAGCGCGGAGGCCGTCGCGAGCAACGCGGATGGACCGAAGCGAGGGCGTTGTGGCAGTCAAAGACTGCCTACCAGCCCGAGTCGGAGGGAAGCCGCGCGTCGCGAGCAGGCGCAGCGTGACAGCCCGTCGCTCGTGTTTGCTGTAACGGGCAAATCCCGGCCCATTCCTCATGGGCGGCTCAGGAGTGGTACAGCCGCTGCGTTCCGTAAGGCTCTTTCACCCGGTGAGCCTCTCTCTGAACGGCGCTCTGCGGTTTCTTCTCCGTCAAAGCCGGTTTGATGTGGATAGTGTAGCACTCCCAAAAGCAAAAGTCAACCCCCGGGATGATTTCCCTTGGGCAGATGGAAGAAACAGGAAAAGTCATCATTGACAAACCGATAACTATTGTTATATAATACAAATATAGAGGATAGCTTCTCGATAAAATTAGGCAAAGCGTAGATATACGGCGGCATATCAGAAAGGACCGGGTGAGTCCCATGCAGAATTAAACTGGTCTATCTCTTTCATCCCCCCGCCTTGTTCTGTGCCTTGTCCCACCGTACCTATACCTATTTCTCCAAAAGAAAGAAGGTTTATAATTATGACAAAGAAATTCGTATCTATATTCCTGGCTTTGGCCATGTGCCTAACCCTGGCGGCCCCGGCATTCGCGGAGACTCCGACCAAAGATGAGCCCGAATATGATGAAATCGTTGTTTTCAGCGATACCATATCAGGAGATGGTGTTCAGCCTTTGAGCGCTTTGACAAATGAAGAGCGTATCCAACAAGCAAGAGAGGGTGTACTCGCCCTGAATCTGGGGAAAATGGGCTTTAGCTATATTGAGGAAGCCTGTTTGTCCGAATTGAAAAGATTTTCAGAAGAAGATAGTATCATACTTCAAGAATATACGGTTCTCATTCCTAAGAATCGTGCGGCAACGCCACGTTATCTGGATACTTATAAGGACGTGGATGTTTATTTTGACGAGGTAAGCAAGGGCGGGTACGGGCGGATTTATGGCAAAGAATATCATAGGGAGCTTGTTCAATGGATAGCAGGTACAATTGATTTTTTGGTGTCTATAAGTGGAGGCAGTATGTTCAGTCTTCCATGGTCTGCTGTTTCGACTTTGAACGGTATTCCTACTTTGTTTGATCAATTTGAAGAGGACGAAATGACGAAATCGGCCACATTTAATTTTACAACTCAAGCCTTCTATGCCAAAGATGGCAATACATATAAAAATGTTCTTAATCGAGAATACGGGACAGCTCGTTGCATTCTCCAGTGTATATTTATCGATACAAAGGTTGGGGGATTTACATATAACTTGCCGGAGCAGCAAGTACCTGAGATAACAAAATTGAATTATGAAACTTACAAAAATTATTTGATTATTGCCTGGGGAGCTTACGTTAACAACTATAGCGCCCCCTTGGAATTTCCTATTTGGACTAGCGTAACACTGGATTGGACAACACCTTAAAATGGATAATTCACGGTTTAGTAAGCGGCTGACTTTTAAAGTTTTTCTCATTGCGGCAGCAATTGCAGTTGTCATGTTTTGGTGGATCGGCCCCCTGCACTTTTCCCGCATTGTGCCCGACGATATCGTCTGCTGTCAGGTCCTTTATATTGACCTGACAGATTCTACACCCGAACAGATTACGGGCAGTATTACCTTGGAACAGGAAGATATGAAGGCGCTGGTGGATTTTCTCGATGGGCGTAGTATGAGACCAGTATGGAAAGTGGGAATGGATATCCGATACATGAATATCGATTATACCTTGCTTTTCTACGATGAGTCGACCCTTCGGGCTCAAGCATCTGTTACCGACCGGGGAGAAGTCAGAATTGGAAACAGGACCTACCAGCTTTCTGATTGGACCGAAAGTGATGGTGTTGAGTTATATAGTTTGATCATGGGAAAAAGATAGTTTTTCCTTATGAAACGGCGGTATAGTTCTTGTGGCAGACATGAGACACAGGGACGGCTAGCGTGTGGTGAAATACATTTTTCCACATTTGTTCCCGTGTGACGGACATCGGCATGGTTGTTCTTGTCTCGGTCCTCCGCAAGTGAACATCATCTGCAACAAGGCCGGACCTCAGGGCACGGGGTTCGGCCTTGCTTTCATTTCCCTTAATAAGTGCAAGAAAAAATTTGACGTTCCCACCAAAAGTTTGTAAAATAGAGTCAGGCAAATCGCCAAAATTCACATTTACAGGAGGGGTTTTCATGAAACTTTTGGTTCAGGGCGACGACTACGGCTTTACCAAGGGCGTTACCTACGGCATTCTGGATGCCATTGACAACGGCGTTCTTCGCAACACGGGCATGTTCCCCAACATGCCCATCGCCCCCTGGGCGGCGGAGCAGTGGAAGGCCAAGGAGCGTCCCCAGGCCTGTCTGGGCATCGACTTCAACATTGTCTCGGGTCCCTCTACCGCCGCCCCCAAGTCGGTCCCCAGCCTGGTGGACGACAAGGGAGAGTTTATCCGTTCCGGCGCCCGGCTCAAGGACCCCCGGTTCCAGACCGAGGAAGGCCGCCGGGAGATGTTCCCCTATGAGGAGGTCTACCGGGAGATCCGGGCCCAGTATGACCGTTTTGTGGCTCTCATAGGCCGCAAGCCCGGCTACCTTCACGGCCACTCCCTGGGCCACGAGCACTACAACGAAGCCATCCACCAGGTGAGCCGGGAGGAGGGAGTCCCCTACTCCATGGACATACAGCGGAAGTACGGCTTCTCCTCCCTCTTCCAGAAGCTGCCCGGGGGCGGCATGCCCAAGGACCCCGCCAAGAACAAGAAGGTCTTTGACCCCATGGAGCAGCTCAACAAGGATCCTCTGGCCAACTTTATGAAGTACGCCGACGAGTTCCTCCGGGAAGCTTACGTCATGTTCGGCGGCCACCCCGGCTTTGTGGACGCCGAACTCATGGGCCTCACCACCCTCTCCCTGGAGCGGATGCGGGACCACGAGGCGGTGACCTCCCCGGCCCTCAAGCAGTGGGTGGAGGACAACGGGGTGGAGCTTATCACCTATTACGACCTTGCCTGAGCTCTATTTTCCGATCTCCAAAAAAGGACTGGCCTGTGGCCAGTCCTTTTGTTCTCCCCGCGCTCCCCTTTGTGCCCGGCCCTACCCTCTCACGCCCTTCCAAAAGCGCTCCATCGTTTCATTAAATTCCCGGGGCACGTCCATGTTGACACAGTGTCCCGCACCCTCAAAAACGACCACGGTACAATCGGGCTCCCTGCCTTTCCAAGCCTTGATCGCCTCCAATTCCATTGGAAGGTCAAATTCTCCGCAGCCGATCAGAAGTGGATAATCCCTTTTCCCGGTTTCATACCGGTTCACCATACTGTTGAGCGTGGCCAGAAACAGAAACGACTTTTTGGGAAAGCGGAGGTTCATCGTGAAAAATTCATTTTGGGCCTGTGGGGTATATGCGGAAATTTTTTTGTTTGCCTGGGCAAACCATTTGACCGAGACAAAGGCCTTCAGCATCATCAGCCCTTGCTTCCCGCTGTTTTCCCCCTGCATTTTCGGGTCAAAATGATTCACGTCATAGCCTCCAAAGCAGGCCAGCGAGCTTACCGCCTGCGGATAACGGTTGGCAAGATCCTGGGCCAGGACCGCTCCCAGTGAGACCCCCACAATATGCGCCTTCTCAATCTGCTCCGCTTGTAAAATGTCAAATATCCAGTCTGACATCTGATTGACCGTATCGCCCTTTCGGGTATCCGTCGACTGTCCGTGGCCGATCACGTCAACCGCCAGGATGTTGTATTGATCCTCAAAATACGCGAACTGCGCCCGGAACATGCTGTGGTCCACAAAGGCGGCGTGAAGAAAAAGGATCCATTCAGCCTGCCCGGTCCTGCTTACAAAGTATGCAATGGGGGAATTGGCCAGTTTTGCGGATTGCATTGCTTTTCCTACCTCATTTCCTCCAAAAGTGGTCGACCCTTGATCGGGAGCCTCATAAAACCCTTGGCAACGCTGTTATTATATACTCTTTCTCCGGGCACGTCAATCAATCGCGGCTTTATGACAAATATACTTGTCTCCGGCAGGATACTCCAGTATAATAGTTCCGTGGGCGTGGCTTCGGTCTATGTGCCTATGCCGGTATTTCAGGCCTTCCCCACGGAGTACGCACTTTTCCAAAAGGAAAGAGCCTATGGTCACAAAGGGAGGGCCGTCATGAAAAAACATATCTATGGGGTGGGGGCCCTGGTCCTCCTTCTTTTTTCCGGCGCGCTGTTTCTCTTCTCCCCATCCGTCCCCCCGGAAGCCCCCCATCCCCGGCAGATCCTCTCCGGGGAACGCTCCGAGCTGGACCAGGCCCTTCTGGACCAGGGGGTGGTGGAGGTCCGCTATACCGGGCGGGAGGACCGCAAGCTGAAGGTCCAGATCACCCAGCCTGACGGAAGCGACTACAACTACGACCTGAACAACGCCGGGAATTGGGAGACCTACCCCCTCACCCTGGGAAACGGGACCTACACCGTAAAGTTGTTGGAGCACATCGAGGGGGAGCGGTATGTCATTCGGGACGCCTACCCCTTGGAGCTCACTCTGGCCGCCCCCCTCTCCCCCTTCCTCCGCCCCAACCAGATCGTCAGCTATGCCCCCAACGGCCAGGCCGCGGCCCTGGCCGGACAGGTCGCCGCCCTGGGGGAGAACGACCTTGCGCGGGTGGAGCTGCTCTTTGACTACGTGGCGGAGCATGTCCGCTATGACTACGGCAAATCCGCCTCGGTGGCCCCGGGATACCTTCCCGATGTGGAGAAGACTCTGGCCCAGGGCAAGGGCATCTGCTTTGACTACGCCGCCCTTCTCTGCGCCATGGTCCGCTCCCAGGGGATCCCCTGCCGGCTGGTGACGGGCAACGCCATAGACGGCGGCACACAGCTTTACCACGCCTGGGTGGAGGTGTGGTGTCAGACCGGGGGCACGGTGGACGGGGTCATCCCCGTCACGGCGGAGGCCTGGTCCCGGCTGGACCCCACCTTTGTGTCCAGCGGCGAGAGAAGCCGGGATATTCTGGATTTTGTCAGTGACGATGAAAATTATGAGCCTATGTTCTATTATTGAGGGATTTTCTTTGCTTTTCTCCCTCTTTTATGGTAAGCTATCCTTAGCCAGAAGAAAAAAAAGAAAGGATGATCTATCATGAAAGACCAGAACTGCGCCTACTGTATGCGCCAGGAGAAGCCCGAGCTGCTGGACGCCTTCGGCGTCTATATCTGCGACCTCTCGGTCAGCTCCCTCATCCTCTTCAAGGAGCAGAGCCACCCCGGCCGGTGCATCGTGGCCTACAAGGACCATGTCAGCGAGCTGGTAAACCTCTCTGAGGCCGAGCGCGACGCCTTCTTTGCCGACGTGGCCCGGGCCGCCAAGGCCATCCACGCCGCCTTCCACCCCGACAAGGTCAACTACGGCGCCTATGGCGACACCGGCTGCCACCTCCACTTCCACCTGGTCCCCAAGTACAGGGAGGACGACTTCGAGTGGGGCGGAGTTTTCGCCATGAACCCCGGCCGCAAGACCCTCAGCGAGGCGGAGTACGCCGAAATGATCGAGAAGCTCAAGGCCAATCTGTAATTGGACCTGAACCGCAAAACCATATCCGCCAAGCCCGGCTTGGCGGATATGGTTTCATCCTTGCCCCTGTTTATGGAGGGAAAACCATGCTCCTTGAAACAGAACGCTTATCTCTGCGGCGGCTGACCCAGGACGATTTTGAGGCCCTGCGCCTGATCCTCCAGGACCCGGAGGTCATGTACGCCTATGAGGGGGCTTTCAGCGATACCGAGGTCCGGGAATGGCTGGACCGGCAGCTTGCCCGCTATGAAATGTGGGACTTCGGCCTGTGGGCGGTGGTCCTGAAGGAGTCCGGCCAGGTCATCGGCCAGTGCGGGCTCACCATGCAGCCCTGGAAGGACCGGGAGGTGCTGGAGATCGGCTATCTCTTCCGGCGTTCCTGCTGGCACAAGGGCTACGCCACCGAGGCAGCCTCCGCCTGCAAGACCTACGCCTTCGGGAGCCTGAACGCCCCGGAGGTCTGCTCCATCATCCGGGACACCAACCTCCCCTCCCAGCGGGTGGCCATGCGGCTCGGCATGCGGCCGGAGGACACCTGGATCAAGCACTACCGTGGCGTGGATATGCCCCACCTCCGCTTTGTGGCCCATATGTAGCGGCCGGACCCCGGCGGTCCGATGATCTCTGCCCTTGCCCCTGAGCCTCCCCTTTTAAGGGGAGGTGGCCCGAAAGTGCCGGAGGGGTCTTCCCGTAAGGACCGTCCTCCCGGACGGTCCGCTCTCCCTTGCCCTTTGCCTTCCCCACGGGGGAAGGTGCCCCAGTCCGCAGACTGGGGCGGATGAGGGGAGCCTGCCATATAGCGGAGCCTGGGGGAAATGGGTCAAAGTTCCCCTCATCCGTCTCGCTTCGCTCGACAGCTTCCCCCAGGTGAAGCCCAAAGCCCCCAAGCCGAAGGCCGCTATGTAGGGGCCGGCCCTTTGTCCTTGCCCTTGAGCCTCCCTCCTTGAGGGAGGTGGCACCGCCGGAGGCGGTGACGGAGGGAGCGCAAACCTAGCAGCGAGCCCCCGGCAAAAATAATCTCGCCGGGGCCTACACGAAAAATTTGGACAAAGACTGACCGCCGGAGAACTCTCCGGCGGTTTTGTGTTACTTATCCCCTTTGCGTCCCAGCAGATAATCCGTTGTCACATGATAAAAATCTGCCAGGGCGACCAGATGATGAAGGGGGATCTCTCGTTTCCCCGTTTCATAATTGCTGTATACCCTCTGATCAATGCCAAGGATAGCCGCAACCTCTTTTTGTTTCATATCCTTGTCTTCACGCAAATCCCGCAATCGTGGCAGATACATCTTGCTCACCTCAGCCAGGGTCAGCTTGTCCATAAGGGCCCTCCTCTCTGAGACGTCATGGCTCAGTCCTGGCCGTGGTAGTCCAGGTCGTACCAGCGAAGGAACTCTTCCTGTTCCGCTTCGGTAAACTCCGTATCGGAGGTATGAGTCACCTCAAACACTGTTTTCAGTTCTCCATCCACCAAATCTTTTGCGTACAGGGTAGCAGATTCAGGATTATGCTCATAAGGATAACCGCATACCCGAACACAGGTCAATTCACCATTGATATACTGATACCAGGAAAAAGAGCCTCCCCAGATGGAAGTGCGGTACCAGCTTTCCACCGCATTGATTTCATGGTCAAAGGTGGGATTTTCCAGCTCTGACAGTCCGTAAGGGTCCTCAATGAACTGCTCCGCTTCCTTGTCCCAGATGTAATAGGCATAGTAACGGTTATGGGTACCCTCGCTGTACAGATAATAGAAATCCATACAGCCATCAAAATCAAGGTCCTCTACATAAAGTTTAAAGTACTCAGGCCAGACCCCAATATCTGTCTCAATCACCTGAATGGGTTTCCGGCTTTTTCCTTCATAGAAAGTCAGTGTCAAATCTCTGGTAAAATCATAAGGCCATAGCCCCGCCGACACCGCCTCCAGGCGGAATACATGCTCCCCATCTCCCACATCGATGGTATAGGTATCATGGGAGGCGGATTCTGGGTTATAGTGATACTCCTTCCCGTCCAGGACTACGGTGCCCTGGGGCAGATCCAGCATGGGGGTAGGCTCGGGCTCCGGTGTGGGAATCGGTTCCGGGGTAGGTGTGTGCTCCGGCAGAGGGAAAGGGGTGGCCTCCGCTGTTGGGGCAGAGCTTTCCTGCGCCGTTGTCGGGCCGCAGCCGCACAAGGTCAGGCACAGCCCCACGGCCAAGCAACAGGCTCCTATTATCCCTCTCTTTCGGTTCATCTGGGCACCCCCCTTTAACTGATTTTATTATAACGGTATAGAGGTACAAATTCAAGTACAAGCCGATTTGCCTTTTCTTTCCCCAGGGCAGGGTGGATTTTTTGCGGCATCCGCCGCAGGACCGCCTGGGTGATACTTGTTGCCCCCAAGCCAAGACCCGTTATGTCGGGACCGCCCTCCCGAACGGTCCGCTGGTCTTTCGCCTTCCCCCCTTTCGGGGGAAGGCCTAACCATTCCTCTATTAGGCTTCCCCATTTATGGGGAAGCTGTCAGCCGGGCAGTGGCTTTGCCGCTGCCGGGACAGTCGTTCGGCTTTGCCGAATGACGTCCCTCGGCTGACTGATGAGGTCATTTTAATAAAGGCCCCCTCATCCGTCATTTGCTTCGCAAATGCCACCTTCCCCGTAAACGGGGAAGGCTTAAAACCGCTCCACGATTAGCCTCCCCTTAAAAGGGGAGGTGGCACGGCGAAGCCGTGACGGTGGGGTCACTCCTCCGTAGGGACCGTCCTCCCGGACGGTCCGCTCTCCCTTGCCCTTTGCCTTCCCCTTGGGGGAAGGTGTTACCGCCGCAGGCGGTGACGGAGGGGGTCTCCCACATGGGGGCCTGGGCGGCCCTTGTAGGACGGGGGCTGTCTCGGCTTCGCCTTCGGTCAAATCGGTGGACACGTGCCACTGGCACGCACCGACCCCCGCCGCTGCCCCTTTCCCTTCAAGCCTTTCCCTTGGGAAAACCTAAAACCCCCCGAGCCGAGGGCCGTTACGAAGTAAGGCCCGAAGGCCAATAGCTTGAAGGAGGACAGCCTTGGGGTGTTTCCAAAGAGGGGCAACCGAAGTTGCCCCTCTTTGGTCGT
>CAJUEU010000053.1 GCA_910585735.1 uncultured Oscillospiraceae bacterium
GTACCACTCCCGAAGGAGTGGTACCTTGATGAAGCAAAATCAGCGCTTGCTAAACTGGGGAGCCCGACGGGCGGCATGCAAACCGTACTTCTTCCGCTCCTTCATACGAGGGTCGCGGGTAAGGAAGCCGGCGGACTTAAGCACGGGGCGGTACTCGGGGTTCATCTCCAGAAGAGCCCGGGAGACGCCGTGACGAATGGCTCCAGCCTGGCCGGAGACGCCGCCGCCGGTGACAGTGGCAACGATGTCCACCTTGCCCACCAGGTCGGTGGAGACCAGGGGCTGACGGACCACCATCTTCAGGGTGTCCAGCCCGAAGTACTCGTCGATGTCACGGCCGTTGATGGTGATGGCGCCGGTGCCGTTGGGGAAAAGATGCACCCGGGCCACGGAGGACTTCCGGCGGCCGGTGCCGTAAAGATAAGGCTTCTTGCTCTTATACATTTCATTTACCTCCTATTAGTCCTGGGTCCAGGGCTCGGGCTTCTGAGCGGCGTACTTGTGCTCGCTGCCGCGGCAGATGTGCAGCCGGGAGAGGGAGTCCTTGGTGATGGTGTTGCGGGGCATCATGCCGCGGACGGCAAGCTCCATGGCGAGTTCGGGCTTCTCCTGCATGAGGGTGGCATACTTGGTCTCCTTCAGGCCACCCACCCAGCCGGAGTGACGGCGGTAGTACTTCTGCTCCAGCTTCTTGCCGGTGAGTACCGCCTTCTCGGCGTTGAGGATGATGACGAAGTCTCCGCAATCAGCGTGGGGGGTGTAGTCGGGTTTCCGCTTGCCGCGGAGCAGGTCGGCGGCGATAACAGCCGTCTTGCCTAGGGGCTTATCCGCCGCGTCGAGGATGTACCACTTGCGGACGATGGTGCCCTTGTTGGCCATAAATGTGGACATGGTGTAACCTCCAGTTTCTCATTCCCTCTCAAAAGAGGGCGTATTCACAAAGAAATGGCTGCCAATCTGGACGATTGGAGCGTTTTGTATTATAATACCGTGGAAAGGGTATGTCAACGTCTTTTTTGACTTTTTTCTTCCAAGGCGGCAAAATCTCTCAAAACCGCCCGTTTTCTCTCTCATACTCTCGAATACTCCTTTTCGATTTTCAAATTTTTGGAGGCGTTTTATGGAAAAAATTCTTTCTCTGGTCCGCCGGTGCGTGGAGGACTACGACATGATCCAGGCCGGGGACCGGGTAGCGGTGGGGGTCTCCGGGGGCAAAGACTCCCTGGTGACCCTGGCGGCCCTCCGCAAGCTCTCGGAGTTCTATCCAAAGCCCTTTACCGTGGAGGCCATCACTCTGGACATGGGGGGAACCGATGACCGCCCCGGGGCTGACTTCTCCCCCGTACGCGCCTGGTGCGGGGCAAACGGCGTCCCCTTCCATCTGGTAAAAAGCGAGATCAGCCACATCATCTTTGATATAAGGAAGGAAAAAAATCCCTGCTCCATGTGCGCCAAAATGCGCCGGGGCGCTCTCCACAACGCTCTTCTGGACCTGGGCATCACCAAGATCGCTCTCGGCCACCACTTTGACGACGCGGTGGAGACCTTCTTTCTCTCCCTCTTCTACGAGGGTCGGCTTTCCTGCTTCCAGCCGGTGACTGAGCTCACCCGCACCGGCATCACCCAGCTCCGTCCCCTTCTCTACTGCGGGGAGGGCATGGTCCGTGGAGCGGCCGCCCGAAACGCCCTGCCCGTGGTGAAGAACCCCTGCCCCGCCGACGGCTTCACCAAGCGCCAGGAGGTGAAGGAATTGGTGCGCGAGCTGGAGCACAAATATCCCGGACTGAAGGAGCGGGTCTTCGGTTCCATGCAGCGCCTCCCCCTCCCCGCCTGGGAGCCAATTGAGCACAGACGGCGACCCTATGCGGAGGACACAACCGGCCTATAAACTCGTCGGGGGACCGGCGTCCCCAGCGCTTCGGGGAAACTCTGTCTTTGCATCGCGAAACCCCGGTCCTCACCCTTTTTTGTGCTTTTTCTGCCCGAAAACCACAGGATATGGATTGCAATTTCTTCCAGGACAGTGTAAAATACCCTTATGCGACAAACACTTTGAACCAGAGCGCCACAAATATGGAAAGGATGGACACAACATGGACTACGTATTTTCCCAGTATCAGGAAAGCGCCGACTTTCTCCGTTCCCGCCTGAATGGCTTTACCCCCGACGTCGTTATGGTCCTGGGCTCCGGCCTGGGCTTCCTGGGCGACAAGGTGGAAAACCCCACCGTCATCCCCTATGGAGACATCCCCCATTTTAAGGTCTCCACCGCCCCTGGGCACAAGGGCCAGCTGGTCTGCGGCACCCTGGCGGGTAAGAAGGTGGCCGTGATGCAGGGCCGGATGCACCACTACGAGGGCTACTCCTACCAGGATGTTTCCTACGCCGTCCGGGTGCTGCGGCTGCTGGGCTGCACCAAGCTGATCCTCACCAACGCCGCCGGGTGTGTCCGCAAGGAATGGGAGGTGGGCGACATTATGCTCATCACCGACCACATCAAGTTCTTCATGGAATCTCCCCTCCGGGGCGAGAACATTGAGGAATTTGGTCCCCGGTTCCCCGACGTGTCCCACATCTATACCCCCCGATTCCAGGACTGTGCCCGCCAGAGCGCACGGGAGCTGGGTATGACCCTGCGGGAAGGCGTCTACTGCTATTTCCCCGGCCCTCAGTTTGAGACCCCCGCTGAAGTCCGTGCCGCCCGGGTGCTGGGCGGGGATGCCTGCGGCATGTCTACCGCTCCCGAGGCCATTGCCGCTGCTCACGCCGGTATGGAGGTCCTGGGCTTCTCCATGCTCACCAATATGTGCGCCGGGATCCTGGACCAGCCCCTCTCCGGGGAGGAGGTCAACGAGACCGCCGAGGCCCGGAAGGGTCCCTTCTCCCAGCTGGTGCTGAAAACGCTGGAAAAGATGTAAGCCGCCCAAGGCGGCTCCGGCGCGTCTGGGAAGCCGCGCCCTACGGGGGCAAAAGACAGCGGGCGCACACTGTGCGCCCCTACCGAAGAACGGCGGGCGGCTGAGGACAGCCGCCCCTACGAAATAGAATCACGTGATATCTTTTTGTAGGGGCCGATGTCCTCATCGGACCCTACAAAAAGAGTGCGGGCGGGTTTAGAACCCGCCCCTACGAAGGGAGCAAACGATCATGTCTATCCTGTTTGAAAATGTCACCGCTGTCCTGATGGACAGTGCTCATACCGTTCTCCCGGGCGCCTTTGTGGCGGTGGAGGGCCGCACCATCACCTCCGTGGGAACCGTGCGCCCCAACGGAGAATTTGCCCGGGTCATCAACGGCAGGGGGGGCATCCTCATGCCCGGCCTCATCAACTGCCACACCCATACCCCCATGACCGCCATGCGGGGCTACGGGGACGGCCACAACCTCCAGGACTGGCTCAATGATTTCATCTTCCCCGTGGAGGCTAAGTGGGATGACCGGGCCATCCGGGCCTGCGCCGACCTGGGGCTCATGGAGATGATCGCCTCGGGCACCACCTGCATTGCCGACATGTACATGCGCATGAACATCATGGGTCAGGCCGTGGCTGACGCCGGCATTTCGGCCAACCTGTGCTGCGGCGGCGTTTTCTTTGGGGACACCTTCTCCCCCGAGGCCTGTGACGACTGCGCGGTCCAGGAGGACCTGCTCCGCACCTGGCACGGCCACGACCAGGGCCGTATCCGGGTGGACGCCGCCCTCCACGCCGAATACACCTCCACCCCCGGCCTGTGGGAGTGGACCGCCGACTTTGCCAAACGCAACAACTTGGGCATGCACGTGCATATTTCCGAGACAAAGCGGGAGCATGAAGAGTGCAAGGCCCGCTGGAATGGGCTCACCCCCATCCAGACCCTGAATAAATATGGCGTGTGGGATGTACGGTCCATCGCCGCCCACTGCGTCTGGACCACTCCCGAGGACTGGTCCCTCATGGCCAAAAAGGGGATCACCGCCGTTCACAATCCGGCCTCCAACCTGAAGCTGGGCTCCGGGGTAGCCAAGGTCCCCTCCATGCGCAAGCTGGGGGTCAACGTGGCCCTGGGCACCGACGGGGTGAGCTCCAACAACTCCACCGATCTCTTCGAGGATATGAAGCTGGCCGCCCTTCTCCAGAACGGCGTGCTGTGCGACCCCCTGGCCATGGACGCCTGGGCCGCTCTGGAGCTGGCCACAGTCTGCGGGGCCAAGGCCCTGGGCCGGGACACGGGTGCCATCGCCGTGGGCAAGGACGCCGACCTGATCCTCCTGGACCCCGACGCCCCCAACCTGATCCCCTGTCACGACGCCGCCAACAACATCGCCTACGCCGCCCACGGCGCCAACGTAAAGCTGAATATGTGCCGGGGCAAGGTCATATATGAAAATGGGGACTTCCTCACCATCGACGCGGACAAAGTCCGCCGGGAGGTCACCGAATACGCCCTTCCCCTGCTCTTCGGGAAGTAAAGGGCGATACCCCGGGAAAGGCTGTGGCAAATATTGTCTAACTCTCTGGACCGCAACAACTCCAACATGAAGAAAAATACCTTCTTCGGCGGGGCCGCCATCCTGGCGGCTACCACCCTCATTGTCAAGCTCATTGGGGCGATCTACAAGATCCCCCTGGCCAACATCCTCACCGACCCGGCCTACGCCGACTTTGACAGCGCTTACTCGGTCTACGGTGTTTTTCTTACCTTCTCCACCGCCGGACTCCCCGTGGCGCTCAGCAAGCTCATTTCCGAGTCCCTGGCTCTGGAACGGCGCAACCAGGTGCGGCGCACCTTCCGTCTGGCCTTCGCCGCTTTCCTCGCTTTGGGGCTGTTCAGCTTTTTCTGCATGTCGGTGCTGGCCGTTCCCCTGTCCACCTACGCCCTGAAAAATCCCAAGGCGGTCTACTGCGTCGTCGCCCTGTCCCCCTCGGTGCTGTGCGTCTGCATGGTTTCCGCCTTCCGGGGCTATTTCCAGGGTCACTTCAACATGACTCCCACCGGGGTCAGCCAGATCATCGAAGCCGCCTTCAAGGTCCTGGTGGGGATCCCTCTGGCCTACGCCCTGCTGAAAATGAACATCCAGAACCCCGACATCCCCGACCTGGGGGAGCGGCTCCCCGCCGTGGGAGCCATCATTGGTGTCTCGGTAGGAAGTATCGTGGCTCTGCTCTACATGGTCTTCCTCTATCTGAAATATCGGAGGACCCTGCCCAGGGGCAGGGACAAGACCGACAGCAACCGGGAGATCCTCTCCTCCCTCTTTAAGCTGGCCATCCCGATCACCCTCACTGCGGCCACCAGCTCCATCGTGATCCTCATCGATACCTCCATCATTATGGAACGGCTTCAAAGCGTCTACCTCTCCCAGGGGATGCTGGTCGAGGCCGCTCTGGACGCCGCCCGGTCCCTGAAGGGCATGTACGCCAAATGCACCTCCATCTATAACCTTCCCTTCGCCATGATGGGAGCCCTCACCGCCTGCATCATCCCGGCGGTATCGGCCGCCCTGGCCCGACGGAATCGGAAAGAGGCCCAAAAGCTCAGTGAATCCGCCCTGCGGATCGGCCTCCTGGTCGCCATGCCCATGGGCATGGGCATCTTCGCCCTGGGGGAGCCCATTATGGCCCTTCTCATCCGCAATACCGACGCCTCCATCGCCGGTCCCCTGCTTTCGGTGCTGGGCATCGCTTCCATCTTTGTATCCATCCAGGCCCTGCTCAACTCGGTGCTCCAGGCCAACGGCATCGTCACCCTGCCCGTGGTGGCCGCCATCCTGGGCGGCATCGCCAAGCTGGTGGTAAACTATGTGCTGGTGGGCAACCCGAACATTATGATCAACGGCGCGCCCCTGGGCACCCTGGCCTGTTTCGTGCTCATCGTCCTGCTGGAGCTCTTCATCCTTCGCCGGGCAGTGCGCCGTCCCCCCAGCTTCCTGCGGGCGGCCGCCAAGCCCGCCCTGGCCTCTGGCTCCATGGCTGTGGCGGTCAAAGTTACCTATGACCTTTTCTCCGGCACCCTGTCCCAGGGAAACACTGTCTCCACCCTGGCCGCCATCCTGGTGGGCGTGGTGATCTACCTGCTTCTGGTCCTTATTCTCCAGGCGGTCACTGCGGAGGACCTTTCCCTTATGCCCAAGGGGGACAAAATCGCCAAAATCCTGAAAATTCAATGATTTTTTTGAAAAACCCTCTTGAAATGTGAGGTAGAATATGATAAATTTTGTAAGGAAAGAACGCTACGGCATGAAGGACTTGGAAAACATTGTTTCCATTCTTCGCGCCCCCGGGGGGTGTCCCTGGGATATGGAGCAGACCCACGCCTCCCTCCGCCGTGGTCTCATGGAGGAAAGCTGTGAGGTCATTGAAGCCATCAATGAGGAAAGCCCAGGGCACCTGAAGGAAGAGCTGGGGGACGTGCTCCTCCAGGTGGTCTTTCATGCCGACATTGAGAAGGACGCTGGCCGGTTCGATCTGGAGGACGTGGCCGACGGTATCTGCAAGAAGCTGATTTTCCGCCACCCCCACGTGTTTGGGGACGTAACGGTCAGCGGCACCGACGAGGTCCTCTCCAACTGGGAGGATTTGAAGCGGGAAGAAAAGTCCCAGCAGACCTACACCGATACCCTCAATGCCGTAGCCAAGTCCCTCCCCGCTCTCTGGCGGGCTGAGAAGGTTCAGAAGAAGGCCAAAAAGGCCGGCTTTGACTGGCCGGACGCCCAGGGGGCTGTGGACAAGCTCTCCGAGGAGCTTTCCGAGCTGCGGGAAGCCATGGCTCAGGGCACCAATGTGGAGGAGGAGCTGGGAGACCTGCTCTTCGCCGCGGTGAATGTGTCCCGCTTTGTCCACGCCGACCCCGAGGAGACCCTGAACGCCGCCACCGAAAAGTTTATTTCCCGCTTTGCCAAGGTAGAAGAGCTGGCAAGGGCCCAGGGTCAGGACATGGCCCAGATGAGCCTTACCGAGCTGGACAAGCTCTGGGAGGCCGTAAAACGGACTTAATGGCCAAATGGCCTTAAGTATATGGCGGATCTACCGCCGAGAAAATACAAATGTAGGAGGACAATCCCATGAACAAGACCGAACTGATCGCCGCCACCGCCGAGAAGGCCAATCTCTCCAAGAAGGACACTGAGGCCGCCGTCAACGCCGTTATCGACGTTATCACCGAGGCTCTGAAGAAGGGCGATAAGGTCCAGCTGGTTGGCTTTGGCTCTTTCGAGACCCGCGAGCGCGCTGCCCGGGTGGGCCGCAACCCCAAGACCAAGGAGGAGATCAAGATCCCCGCTTCCAAGGTCCCCGCTTTCAAGGCCGGCAAGGCTCTGAAGGACGCCATCGCCTAAGTTATCTTTTGCGCTGGGAAGGGCGGCTCCGAGTATGGAGCCGCCCTCTTTTTCTTTGGGGCCCTCCCCAAAAGGATGCAAGGAGGTTTGACGATGCGCTTGGATAAGTGGTTGAAAATTTCCCGTCTTATCAAACGAAGAACGGTGGCCAACGAGGCCTGCGACGCCGGCCGGGTCACGGCCAACGGCAAGGTGGTGAAAGCCTCCTACGACGTGAGCCCCGGGGATGTGCTGGAAATGCGCTTTGGGGAACGGGTCACCCGGGTGAAGGTCCTCTCCACCCAGGAGATCGTAGGCAAGGCGGACGCCGCTGGCATGTACGAGGAGCTCCGATAAAAAGAAGCTCCCGGTGGAGCGTTGCTTTAAGAACACCTGTAGGGCGGCTATTTGCCGCCCGGGACGCATCCTATGCGCCCCTGCATCAGGCCTTCTTATTTCAACGTCCCATCCGGGAGCTTCTTTTTTATTCAGCGGCTCCGATCTCGCCGGGCCTATGGAGCCGTCGGCGTGTCAAGCTGTCCGTCCCCACCTTCTTTGGGGATTTTTCGAAGGACTTACGCCACCCGCTTCCCCCGTTTCCGGGGAAGGACGCAGATCAGCCCGGCGGCAGAGCAAAGGGTCAGCAGCAGCCAGAGGGTCAGCTCATCGCCGGTCTGGGGCACCTCAGCCAAAGGCGTGTCATTGTCCTCCAGGTCCTCCCCCTCATCGGGGAGCTCGCTCAGCGGAGTATCGTTGTCCTCCAGCACCTCGGCTTCCTCAGGAGGCTGGGGCTCGGTGGGCTGAGGCTCCAACGTCCCAATAGGCTCAGCGGTCTCCGTGACCTCGTGGGACTCGGTGAGTTCAGGCGTCTCCGCCAGCGGCGGGTCGGTCTCCTCCACGTCCTCCTCGGCAGTGTAGGTCACGGTAACGGTTTCGTTCCGGGCGGGCATGACGCCCTGCGCCACGGGCAGATCGGCGGTGTAGCCCTCGATCACGGGGGAAGTCACACTGTACCGATCCCCCCGCTCCATACGGGTCCGGGTCACGGTAGGCCGGGCGGTGGTGCCGTCAGCGTACACATAGCGGATGGTCAGGGTGTAGTAATCGGGGTCAGGCTCCACGATCACAGGCGGCAGTGTGGTATCTTTCTTGTAGGTCAGCGTAACGACAGTATCCTCATTGACCGTCCCGCTGAGAGGCTTGTCGGCGCTCTGGAAGGTGTAGCCACCGATGGCCACCTTTCTATCGGCCACGTCATACTCACCGCCCCCGGCGGTGTCCACGGTCACTTCGGGATGCCCCTCAATGACATCTCCCTTCTCGTCCACATACCTGACGGTCACCTTATACTCCGCAGGCTCAGGGTCCACGGGCGGAGTGTCCTTTTTATAAGTCAGCGTAACGACAGTATCCTCAGTGACCGTCCCGCTGAGAAGCTTGTCGGCGCTCTGGAAGGTGTAGCCGCCGATGGCCACCTTTTTATCGGCCAC
>CAJUEU010000054.1 GCA_910585735.1 uncultured Oscillospiraceae bacterium
ATATCCTCAAATTTGCAGTTCCTACCATCGCAATGTCTGTCTTTATGTCCTTTTATACCATGGTTGACGGTCTGTTCGTATCAAATCTGATCGGTACGAGCGCACTGTCCGCCATCAATCTGACAGCCCCAGTGATCCAAGTGGTGACAGCAATCTCTACTATGCTGGCAACCGGCGGGAGCGCGGTTATCATGAAAAAGATGGGAGAACAAAAGCCCCAAGAGGCCAAGGAAGATTTTACGTTCCTGATTTTGGTGAATGTAGTGGTTGGCCTGGTCATGACCATGCTGGGTTATTCCCTAATGGAAACCATCTTCGGGGGCATGGGATTGTCCCCGGATGTCGCCAACTACTGTACTTCCTACCTCAGCCGCTATCTTGTCTTTACGATCCCGATCCTGTTGATGAACAATTTTACCCTCTATATGATTGCTTCTGAAAAGGCAACCTTATCCCTGGTCTGTTCCGTGTCGGGCGGTGTGTTAAACATTATGCTTGACTATGTATTTATCGGCCTTTGGGATATGGGGATCAGCGGTGCGGCCATTGCCACAGGCCTGGGCTACTCTGTGACCGCCGTTGTCGGTCTGGTTATGTTCAGCCGCAAAAAGAGCCTTCTGCACTTTACAAAGCCCGCTTTCCGCTTCAAGGTTCTCGCAAGCGCGGCGACAAACGGATGCTCTGAAATGGCGACTGCCCTGGTCACAGGCATCATTACGATGATGTTCAACTGGACGATGCTTCGTTATGTCGGGGAAGATGGCATTGCCGCCGTGACCATCATCATGTATGTCCTGATGTTTGCAAGCTCCCTCTATACGGGGTATTCCTACGGGGCCGCTCCCCTGCTCAGTTACTACTATGGCGAGAAGAATCACGAAAAGCTGAAAAAGCTGGTTTCCACCAGTTTGAAAGTCATTGGCATCATTTCTCTTGTGACTGTGGCGGCGTCCTTTGCCGCGACCAAACCCCTGGTGTCTATTTTTGCCCGGCCGGATAATCCGGTTTATGATCTGGCCGTCACTGGAAATCGAATCTGCACCCTGGCACTGTTCTTTATTGGCTTTAATATTTTTGCCAGCGGGATGTTCACCGCATTGTCCAACGGCATCGTCTCCGCGATTCTCGCCTTTTCCCGTTCTTTCGTGTTCATGCTGATCACCATGCTGATCCTGCCCGCGATTTGGGAGGTAAATGGTATCTGGCTGGCCACACCAACAGCGGAGCTTATGGCCTTGACCCTGTCCGCATTGATGTTCGTGAAATATCGGAAACGGTATCAATATTAAGCGGGTACCGTTGTTGCTGAAAAGAGCTGCCAGAGCGAAAAAGCAAAATTAAGCAAGAAAGCGGCAGAAACCAATTGTACCTGGATCACACAGGGACAATTGGTTTCTGCTGAAAGATCACAAAGCTGTGTCTGGGCGCTCAGTAGGCTCCGGCCTTCTTCTCCGATGGTTCCATGCCCCGTCAAAAGGCTCCCGGAGCCTTATAAAAGTCAGAACCGTTTTCTCTTATTTCACCACAAAATTTGCCACCAGGGAGACAGTACCCATGGCCCAGCAGTAGTAGGCAAAGGCGCCAAACTTCCCCTTGTTGGTCAGCAGGTTCACCAGCCGAATGGCAAAATATCCCACCACGGCAGCCACCACCGCCCCTATCAGAAATACAGGAAGCATGGAAGAATCAATGGCTCCCTCCTTCACCACATCCACCAGGGTCAGGATATTGGCCCCCAACACAGCGGGAAGGCTCATGAGAAAGGAAAACCGAACGGCAAAGCCCCGGTCAAAGCCCCGGAGCATTCCTGCCGAGATAGTGGAGCCGGAGCGAGAAATGCCGGGAAGGGTCCCCAGAGCCTGCGCGCAGCCCACCAGCAGAGCATCGGTCACCGTGGCGTTGCGGGCGTCCTTCCGTCCCCGGGCCATGCGGTCGGAAAAGAACAGGATAAAGCCAGTGGCGATCAGCGCTACAGATACAAAAACGGCATTCCCCATGATCTCCTCAACCACATCCTTGATAGGCAGGATGGCAAACAAAGGCAATGTAGCTACCACAATAAGAAGCACCATCCGCCGGGCGGGGGGTACCGTCCCCCGCTCCCGCCGCCCCTTTCGTTCAAAACCAGAAACCAGAAGGGCAAAGAATTCCCGGATCATATCCCAAATATCCCGCCAATAATAAACACATACTGACAGCAGCGTGCCCAGGTGCAGCAGCACCGTAAAAAACATCTGTGTCTCCTCATAGTTCTCCACAGCGAAAAAGCGCTGGAACAGTGCCAGATGGCCCGAGCTGGAGATCGGCAGAAACTCGGCTACCCCCTGCAAAATACCCATCAGGACAGCGGACAAATAGGTCAAAGGAAATCCCTCCAATTCGTGGTAAGCAAGCGTGATTATTATATTATCATGAAGTGGACAATATTTCCATAGCTTATGGGATTTTTAAGAAAAACTTTCCTTTCGTGCTTTCGCTCCCTCTGGTATAATTTTCGTTAATAGTCCGGGACGGGCCTCTTTTGGCCCCATCCCCCCCATGGAGGTTTTATTTGAATTATCGGCACATTGTTTTTGACGTAGACGGGACCCTTCTGAATTCCGCTGATTCCGACCTCAGCGCCCTGCAGGACACCATAAAAGAACTCACCGGCCGGGTCATTCCTATCTCAGCGCTCATCTTTTCCCAGGGCATTCCCGGTCCGGCCACTCTAACGAGGCTGGGAATGGACAACATCCCGGTGCGGTACCGACTGGAGCTGCCCGTCCAGCTGCTGACCCTCCCGGACAGGTTCTTATAAGCGAGCCCGGTCCCTTTATACCCACTCCCATACAGTAAAAAACAGGGCGAGAAGACTTCAGCTCTTCTCACCCTGTTCCTTTTCCTGCTTCTTCTCCTCGATCTGCCGGTGGAGACAATCCAGTGCCTCTGAAAGCCCTCCCACCCGGTCAATCAGTCCCAGTTCCACCGCCTCCTGTCCGTACAGGACGCTGCCGATATCCCCAGTGAGCTCGCCGGTCTCCAGCATAAGACGAAGAAAATCCTCCTCCCGGATCTGGCTGTGGCGGGTCACAAATTCCAGAATACGGTCCTGGGTCCGCTGAAAATAGGTGAACATCTGGCTCACCCCGATAACTGTGCCGCTAAGCCGAACCGGGTGGATGGTCATAGCGGCCGAGGGAGCGATAAAGGAGGTCTTGGCCGCTACGGCCAGAGGCACACCGATGGAGTGGCCACCCCCCAGCACCAGAGAGACCGAGGGCTTTTTCATGCCGGCGATCATCTCAGCGATCCCCAGACCGGCCTCAATGTCGCCCCCCACCGTATTAAGAAGCACCAACAGCCCGTCTACCTCATCGCTCTCCTCCACCATGGCCAAAAGCGGCAGGAGGTGCTCATATTTTGTGGTCTTTACATGGGGCGGCATAAGCTGATGCCCCTCAATATGGCCAATGATGGACAGCGTGTGGATGGTCCCCCGTTCCGAATGGATCACCGAGGCCCCAAAGGCTTCTATCTCCCTCCGCTCTTCCCCCGGATCTTCCCGCAGCTCCTCGTCCTCCATCTATGCCCCTCCTTTCGTTTGCGTTTAGTATAGGCAAAATCCAGAAGGTTATGAGGAATAACAACCCGTAATTATTTTTTGAGCAAAGGAAATCACGCTTCTTCTGATTTTGGCACCCTCTTTCCGCCCTTTTTTCGAAAACCGAATATTTTCCCGACCTTTCCCTTCTTTTGGGTACTTTGCGGAAAAAGATTTTACATAATCAAACACCGTAATGGCAACTACAAAGAGTTATTCACATCTTCCACCATCTTTTCCACACCCTTCCACCCCTTCCCTTTCAGTATATACGGAAATTTTCCACCGTTTTCTCCACAGCCCGTGAAGCTATCTCTTTCGCCAAGGAAAGACTGGAAACAGGTCTACATAAGCTCCCTACAGCTACCTTCCACAAAACAAAACCCAGCCTGGAAAGGCTGGGTTTCGCACTATTTTTTCTTATTTTCTTTCTTTTCCTGTTTCAACTGATTTTTGATCCATTCTCCCCGGCGTTTCACGCTCTCAAAGGTACCGGCGTCAGGCAGGCTGGACCGCATCCCCTGGTAGGTCTCCCGAAAACGGCGGGTAAATATCTCGGTACGGGCCATCAACTCGTCATACCGCTCCTTGGCGGCCCGGCCCGCCTCGTCCAACTGTTCGGGCATCAAATCCTCCAGCCGGTCTCCGATGTTCTCCAGCAGATCGAAAAACTCGGCCTTCCCCAGATGGGCCTTGAGCCGAAGTTCGTCTCCGGCCTGACGCAGATTTTTCATCAGCTGAGAGGTCTTGACCAGCTGGAAGATCGTAGCTCCTGCGTCAGCCGAGAGAAGGCCCAGCAAAACTCCGTCCAGGAAATAAAGAAGGACCCCCTTGATCTGCGCCAGGGCCCCTTCCACCCCAGGGTGGATAAAAAAGAGCACCAAATAAGACAGAACGCCCCAAGCCAAGCTGATGGGCAGGCATATCCTGCCTTGCAAATTAAAACGGCTCCAGCTGTAATCCCAGTATTTGATGTGGGTCGTCACCTCCAGGAACCAGCCCACCAAATACTCCCAGGCCGACATGCAGACCGTAGCCACCAGATAAAATATCACCGGCCGGTCCATAAATGGCTTGAACCAGCAGATCATCATCAAAACTCCTACCCCATAAATGGGACAGATGGGACCAAAAAGAAAGCCCCGGGAAACCAGCCGGCGTTCCACCACCGAGCAAAAAACGGTCTCCATACACCAGCCCAGGAAGGAGTATACTACAAAATAAAGGAAGGCCAGACTCAAAGGCAGACCAAAAAACATCAATTCCTTCAATCCTTCTCCTCCTCAGAAAGAGCCATAAGGACCCCGTTGTAAAGCCGCTCCGGCCTGGCCCGAAAGGCTGAGATCAGCCTTTCGGCCTGCTTTTCCGAAGGGCAGAGAAGCTCCAGGGTCAGAAGATTGCCGCTGTCATCGTCCAGAAGAAGCCGGGCCACCACACCTCCGCCGGGGACCTCCCGCTTCTCCCCCCGAACCTGCGTCCGGCGGCGGATGGCGGCGTTCACTTGGGTCAGTGCCTCGTCGCAGTGCCGCCGTACCGAGTAGGGCAAACTGCTCTCACAGGCCGCGGAATTTTCCCGGCCCTTGTCGGTGATGGCATACCCCTCTTCCGTCAGCAAAATATTTCCACGCTCCACCAGCTCAGCGGTGGCCTCGGCAAAATCAAAGTAACCCACCCCGTCGTGACTCATAGCAAGGTCGGCCAGCGTATCAGGAGCCACCGGGCCTACCGCCCGGTCCAGAAGATACAGCTCCAGCATTTTTATATCCAATTTATCCTGGATAAAGCCCTGTTGCGCCATGGGGCTCCTCCTTTCTTTCCTACAGATGGCCTTTATTATACTCTTTTCCTCTTCTCAATGCAAGTCGGGTCCTGCTTTCTGCCAAAGGATGGCAGGGCCTTGGGGCCGGAGAGAGCATTCTCCCAGAATTCGGCTGACCACATTGCGGTATTCATCAGGATCGGTGGTCTTTCGGAGTTTTTTCATGTACGGTTGGGCATCCTCAAAAAGGCAGCTCAGATAAAACCATATCTCCTTCATCCGTCCCAGCGCCGAGCGGCGGCTCCCAAAGGCGACGCAGTAGCCCTCAAAAAGCGCGTCCACATAGATGGCAAGCTCCTTCCGGGATGCCCCTTCCCCACCCTTCAGGCGTCGAAACAGGGCGGGATCGGCTACCGCCCCCCGGCCCAGCATAAGGGCGGGGGTATTGGGGTACCGCTCCAGCAAAACCTCCACATCCCCACAGGTAAAGAGATCGCCGTTGTAGCACAGCGGCGACCGGCTTTCTTTCACCGCCAGGGCAAAAGCCTCCGGCCGGGCAGGCTTTTTGTAAAAGTCCTCCCCTACCCGGCAATGGACGGTAAGCTCCCGGATGGGATACCGTCCAAAAAGCTCCAGCAGCCGGGGAAATTCCTCCGGGTCCTTCCGCCCCAGCCGTGTCTTCACTGAAATATCGGAGAGGGCGGCGGCAAAAATACCATCCAAAAGCCGCTCCAGATCCTCCAGGTGATCCAATAACCCGCTTCCCTTTCCCTTGGCGGTGACCGTCCCGGAGGGGCAGCCCAGATTCAGGTTGATCTCTCCAAAGCCCAGCTCGGCCAGCGACCGGGCCGCCCACAGAAAGTCCTCAGAATACTTTGTAAGCAGCTGGGGCACTATGGCAAGACCGGCGTTGACCTCAGGCTCAAAGTCCCGGCGGTCCCGGGGTGGAAACCGTCCATCAGCGGTAGGAGAAAAGAACGGGGTATAATATTTGTCCGCTCCCGGAAAATACTGATGATGGATCCTCCGAAAAACATGGTCGGTGATCCCCTCCATCGGCGCAAAGTACAATCTCATTCTTTCACCCGCCTTTTGGTCCATTTTATCAAAGGTTTGGGGGAAAAGCAACCAAAGAGAGCATATTGTAGTTTTCCATAAAATTTTTATTGAAAAGCTCTTGCTTTTTGGTGGTTGTTTCTGGTAAAATAGATAAACGAGGCAGGGCCTCTTTTTTATGGCTCTGCAACACGAAAAAAATAAAACCCGCGCAAGAAAGGAAGTCATTTATCATGAAGCAGTTCCAGTACACCGTTACCGATCCTCTTGGCATCCACGCCCGTCCCGCAGGCATGCTGGTCAAGGCCGCCAAGGCTCTGGACAGTACCGTTACCATTGCGAAAGAAGACGGCTCCTCCGCCGTAGCCACCAAGCTGATGGCCGTCATGGGCCTCGCCATCAAGACCGGCAACACCGTTACCGTTACCCTGGAAGGGGGCGACGAGGAGGCCAACGCCGCTTCTCTGGAGCAGTTCTTCAAGGACAACGTGTAATCATATCAAAAAGGAAGGAGGCGCCTGAGATATGAAGGTCGCCACCGGCAAATCCATTCTGGACGGCATCGCCATCGGTCCTCTCCGTTTTTATCACAAGGTAGACACTGAGATCGTCATGGCCTCCAAGCTCACTCCCGCTGAGGAGCTTTCCCGCTTTGCCACCGCTCAGGGTAAGGCTCAGGAGCAGCTGGGAACGCTTTACGAAAAAGCTCTGGAGGAAGTGGGCGAGGACAACGCCGCCATTTTTGAGATCCACCAGATGATGGTGGAGGACGACGACTATGTAGAGGCCATCCAGTCCATCATCGAGACCCAGGGCGCTACCGCCGAATATGCGGTATTCACCACCGGCGACAATTTTGCCGCCACCTTCGCCGCCATGGACGACGCCTACATGAAGGCCCGGGCTGTGGACGTGAAGGATATTTCCCGCCGCCTGGTGAACATCCTCACCGGCGTCGTTGAGGGAAACCTGCTGGGCGATCAGCCGGTCATTTTGGTGGCCGACGACCTGACCCCCAGCGAGACTGTTCAGATGGACAAATCCAAGCTGCTGGGCTTTGTGACCCGGAAGGGCTCCACCAACAGCCACACCGCCATTCTGGCCCGCACCATGAACATCCCTGCCCTTATCGGGGTGGAGATCGACGAGGCCTGGGACGGCAAGCCGGGCATCATCGATGGCTATAACCACTGTGTTTATGTGGAGCCCACCGCCGACCTGGCGGGCTCCATGCAAAAAAAGCACAACGAGGATCTGCAGCAGCGGGCCCTTCTCCAGGGCCTCAAGGGTAAGGAGAACGTCACCCTGGACGGCCGCCATGTAAACCTCTACGCCAACATTGGTAACGTAGGCGACGTGGGCCTGGTGCTTCAGAACGACGCTTCGGGTATCGGCCTGTTCCGCAGCGAGTTCATCTATCTTAACGCCCAGAGCTACCCCACTGAGGACGAGCAGTTCGCCATCTATAAGCAGGTGGCCGAGACCATGGGCGGGCGGAAGGTCATTATCCGTACGCTGGACATCGGCGCCGACAAGCAGGCCGACTATTTTCAGTTGGAGAAGGAAGAAAACCCCGCGCTGGGCTTCCGGGCCATTCGGATCTGCCTGACCCGGAAAGAGATCTTCAAAACTCAGCTCCGGGCCATCCTCCGGGCCTCCGCCTACGGAAAGGTATCCATTATGTTTCCCATGATCATCTCGGTCCGTGAGGTCCGGGACGCCAAGGATATTCTGGCCGAGTGCCGGAAGGAGCTGGCCTCTGAGGGCGTAGCCATGGGCGAGGTGGAGATCGGCATTATGATCGAGACCCCCGCCGCCGTGGCCATGGCCGACGAGCTGGCTCAGGAGGTGGAGTTCTTCTCCCTGGGCACCAACGATCTGACCCAGTACACCCTGGCCATCG
>CAJUEU010000055.1 GCA_910585735.1 uncultured Oscillospiraceae bacterium
CCGTCCTTGATGGTGACCACGCCCATGGGCTTATCGGGATCGCCGTTGACCACGGTGTAGGTACCGCAGAGGCCCTCCACGGTGCAGTTGCGCATATACTCGGCAATGGCGGCGCGGTCGGGACCACACTTGGTCAGCGCGTCGATGAAGCAGGTCACGCCGTCGTACATGTTCAGCACATGGGAGTTGATGGACTCCACGTTGTATTTGGCCTTGTAGCCCTCAGAGAATTCCTTGAACTGAGGAGTGTCGGCGTCCAGGTCCAGGGCGGTCATAATGAGGGTCCCGTCCCCCTCGGTCCCTACCACGTCAAGCAGGCCCTGCTGCTGCGCGGCGCCAAAGGTCATGATGGGGGCTTCGATCTCCAGATTCTTGGCCTGCAGAATGATGGAGGCCACGTCGGCGTAGCCGCCGTAAACCACCAGCACCTCGGGGTTCATGTTCTTCAGAGAGGTAAGGATGGCATTGAAGTCCTTCTGCTCCTTCTCATAGGACTCGGCAGCCATCACCTTGCCGCCCCGCTCCTCAAAGTACTTGGTAAAGTACTCCTTGCTGCTGTTGCCGGCGTCGTCGTTCAGGTACAGGAACACCACATTCTCAGCGCCGTAGAAGTTGGCCAGGAACTTGGCGTAGAACCGCTGCTGGATCTCAGAGGTGTTGCAGCCCCGGACCATGTAGTTGCCCAGACTGGTAAAGTCAGCATGGGAGGAGGAGGGAGCAAAGTGGACGATGCCGGCATCCTCAAAGGTGGGGGCGTCGGCAATGGCGCAGGTGGAGGAGAAGGGACCGAAGCAGGCCAGGTAATCATCATTCTCGGCCACCAGGGAAGCCACCGTCACCGACTCCTTGGAGTCGCCCTTGTCGTCAAAGAAGTCGCACTCAATGAGATGGCCGTTGATGCCGCCGTTGGCGTTGACCTCAGCCAGCTTGTACTCGATGGCGGTCTTGTAGGAGGTGCCGTGCTCGGCGGCGCTGCCGGTCAGCGGCGCGATGAGCGCGATCTTGTAGGGCTCGTTGTTGTTTTCGTTGCCGGTAGGATCTTTGGTCTCTGTAGTCCCCTTATCTCCACAAGCGGAGAGCAGACCCAGAAGCATGGTTCCAGCCAAGAGCATCGCAATTCTTTTTTTCATGTTTACCTTTCCTTTCATTAATAAGTGTCGCAGACGTTTGCCATTGCTTTTATATTGTCCATGGGGGCATAAGCCGCCAATGTACAATCGCCGCCAACGATCAGTCCCTGCTTGCCGTAGGACTCCAGCACGGCCTGGGTCTCCTGGGCGGTCTCCTCCGGGGTGCCGTTGGAGATGGCCGCCAGGTTATCCAGCCCGCCCATCACCTTCCGGCCAAACATGGCCCGCCCCTGCTGGAGGGACAGGTTGTTTCCGTGAATGTCCCAGTTGATGGCCGCGCATTCGTAGTCCCGGTACTGCTCCATGCGAAGGTTATCCCCGCACATATGGAAAATATTGATCTTGGACATGGTATTGATGTAATTCAACACGCTCAGGTCATATTTCTTCACATACTGCTGGAACAGGTCATTCTCAAAGCGGTTGAGCTCTCCCCCTCTGGAAGCGTAGTACATACCGTCCACACCCTCCCGGAAGAAGATATCCGCCTGACGGATCACCGCGTCCTCCAGCCGCTTGAGGGCATCCTCAAAAGCCGGGTGCCGGGAATAGGTATGGGCGTTGACGATGGCGTCGTCCTTTGTCATGGCCCGGGCGTGGTTCCAGGGAGTGAACAGCGTCCAGTAGACCAGGTCCTCTCCCTGGTTCAGGTCCAGGATCCGCTTGAGCAGGTCCAGATTGGTCTGAAAATATTTCTCGTTGGGGTCAAAGCCCTTGAAGGACTTCCAATCCTGGGGCATCTGAAGGGGATGATCCACCACAAACCTCAGATCCACAATGATCTTCAGAAAGGAGTTCGCACTCTCCCGGTGGAACTCCATCTGGGCCTCAGCCCCGGCCTGTCCGAACCGCCGGTCCTCAGGCACATGGGCAAACACACAATGGGGTGCGTGATCCACCTGCTGGTCGTTGAAAAATGCCAGCATCCTCTCTTTTCTTGTCATTCTTCTCCCACCTTCGTCCAAGTTTTGGTTTCCAGCGACTTGTAGGCCGCGTTGATGACCTCCAGGCAGTGCAGGCCCTCCCGGGAAGTACACAGAGGCCTGGTATCCTCCAGAACACATTTCGCGAAAATATCCACGATCTTGGTGAGCGGGGGCTCATAGTGGCCGGGAAGACGGCCCGTATCATAATAGACCCGCTCGCCGTTACGCTTATGGAGAACCACGCCGTATTGCCCGGCATAGGTCTCGATGGTCCCCTCAGTACCGTAAACTATGGTTTTTCTGGCATTATCGGAGAAATCCAGCCAGGAAACTTCCACTGTGCCCACAACGCCGTTCTTATAGCGGACATTCATGACCGCTTGATCCTCATAGGGAATGGGGCTCCCGTCGCTCATGGTCTTGGCCAGGGTGTTGGCGGAGAGAAAAACCTCCTCCACCTCGTCCTCCAGCATGTAGGTCATCAGGTCGATCCTGTGGCTGCCCACCTGGGAGAGAACCCCGTGAACATGATTGACCCGGTCATAATGGCCCTTGTTAATGACCCCTTCAGCGTTGGTCTCATGGCCCCGGAAGCCGTACTCGGTACGGAAGAAAAGCACCTTTCCGATGGCGCCGGACTGGATCAGCTCCTTGGCCTTCATGTGGGGGGTGTAGAGCCGCTGATTGTGGTTGATCATCAGCTTCTTGCCACTCTTCCGCTCGGCTTCGATCATCCGGCGGCACTGCTCCGGGTTGGAGGCCATAGGCTTCTCGCACAGCACGTGCTTGCCGGCCTCCAGGCCCTTCACGCTGATCTCCCAGTGGGAGCCCTCCGAGGTGGCCACCAAAATAGCGTCCACATTCTCGTCTGCCAGGACCTCCTCCAGGCTGTCGTAGACCTTGCCGCCGTACTGCTTGGCAAGGGCCTCGGCCTTGGTCCTTGTGCGGTTGTAAAAGCCGTACAGGTCCACATAGGGGCTGGCGTCGCAGAGGGGGGCGTGCCGTTTCTTGGCCACATCCCCGCAGCCCACGATCACCATTGAAATCTTGCCTTCCATATCGTTCCTCCTTTATCAGCCGCCCAGATAGGCGTTTTTCACTTGTTCGTTAACCAAAAGGTCCTTGCTGTCTCCACTCAGGGCAATGCGGCCGGTCTCCAGCACATAGCCCCGGTCGGAGACCCCCAGAGCCATCTTGGCGTTCTGCTCTACCAGGAGAATGGTGATCCCCATAGCGTTGATCTCCTTAATAAGAGAGAAAATGTCCTTCACGATAATGGGCGCCAGACCCAGCGAGGGCTCATCCAGGATCAATAGCTTGGGCTTGCCCATGAGGGCCCGGGCCACGGCCAGCATTTGCTGTTCTCCGCCGGACAGTGTGCCCGCCAGCTGGGCATTGCGTTCCTTCAGCACGGGAAACAGCTGAAACGCCCGCTCGATACCCTCCTCGGTCAGCTTTTTATCGCTGTAAGCATAAACTCCCATGCGGAGATTCTCGGTCACCGTCATCCGAGGAAATACCTGCCGTCCCTCGGGAGAGACCGCGATCCCCTTCTTAATGATCTGATGGGAAGGAAGGGCCGCAATGTTCTCGCCCTCAAACCAAATCTCGCCGGAGGCCGCTTTGACAATGCCGATGATGGTATTCATGGTGGTGGATTTTCCAGCGCCGTTGGCGCCCAGAAGGGTAACCACCTCTCCTTTTTCCACGGCAAAGCTGATGCCCTGCACCGCCTTGATGGCTCCATAGCTCACATGCAGGTCTTTTACTTCAAGCAGCGCCATTTTCTCACTCCTCCTTTCCCAGATACGCCTCGATCACGCTGGGGTTGGATTTGACCTCTTCCGGGGTCCCGTAAGCAATACATTCACCATGATCCTGCACATAAATATGCTCACAGATGCTCATGACCAGCTTCATATCATGCTCGATGAGAACCACCGTATAACCCATTTCCTTCAGCTTCAGGATGAAGTCGCCCAGGTCCTTGGTCTCCTGCTCGTTCATTCCGGCAGCCGGCTCATCAAAGAGCAGGATCTCGGGGGAGCTGGCCATAGCCCTGGAAAATTCCAACCGCCTCTGCAGGCCGTAGGGAAGGCTGGTGGCGTAGTTGTAGCGGTAATCATAGAGCCCTGTGATGTTCAGTATCTCCTCCGCGATCCGCTGGGCTTCAGCCTCCTCCTGCCGGGCCCGCTTGGTTTTCAGCACCACGTCGATCAGATTGGAGCGGGTCTTGCAATGGACCCCCAGCATCACGTTCTCCAGCACGGTCATGGTGGGAAAAAGCCGGATGTTCTGGAAGGTCCGGGCCATGCCCAGCTTGGTGATCTCATAGGGCTTTTTCCCGGTAATGTCCATGTCGTGAAAGTAGACCTTCCCCTCAGTGGGAACGTACATACCAGTGATGTCGTTGAAGAGGGTGGACTTTCCCGCCCCGTTGGGGCCGATGATCCCCACGATCTCATTTTTATGGATCTGGATGTTGGCGTCGTGCACCGCGCACAGGCCGCCAAACCGCTGGGTCAAATGCTCGGTGCGAAGGATCACCTCATTCATGCTTCTCACCTCCGGAACGGACCGACATTTGCTGCCGGATATGCTTCAGGTTGAATCCACCCAAAATTCCCTGGGGCCGCACCAGCATCATGATGATGAGAAGCACACCGTAGACGATCTGGCGGACATCCATCAACGGCCGGAGGATCTCGGGCAGGACAGTCAGGGAGATACCGCCCAGCACGCTGCCCATCAGGTTCCCCAGGCCACCCATGATGGTCATGCTGATAAAGATAGTGGACTGGTCAAAGGTAAAGTTGCTGGGGTCGATAAACCCGATGTAATGGGCGTAGAAGGCGCCGGCCAGTCCGGCGAAGGCGGTGGCGATAGCAAAGGTCATCACCTTATAGCGGAAGGGATCGACTCCCATGGCCGAAGCGGCAATGTCGTCATCCTTCACCGCCAGGATCCCCCGGCCCAGCCGGGAATTGATGATCCGATGGATGATAAACATGGTGAGGATCACCAAAAACAGGATGGCATAGTACTGCATCCACTTGGGAAAGCGGAAGCCAAACAGGGAAATGCGGGGAATGTTCGGGATCCCCCGGGAGCCTCTGGTCAGCCAGTCCATGTTGGTCTCAAGCGCCCGGCAGATCTCGCAGAAGGCCATGGTCACAATGGCCACGTATCTTCCGCTGAGCTTCAGGGTAGGCAGTCCTACCAAGATTCCGCACAGGGCGGTCGTTACCGCCCCGGCCAGCAGAGTGGCCAGAAAGCCCCAGCCTAACTTTGTGGACAAAATGGCGGCGGTATAGGCGCCGATGCCAAAAAAGCCGGCCCAGCCCAGGCCCGTGATCCCCATATAGCCGGTCAATACGTTCAGGCTCAGGGAGACAAGTACATTGATAAGGCACAGGGTTCCCACATTGATGAGATACGCCCGGCCGAACAGCAGCGGATAGACCACCGCAATGGCAAGCAGGATCAGATTGACCCATTTTTCGTTTTTCGCCCAGCCCCGCAAAAACCGTTTCATCTCTCTCCCCCCTTATACTTTATTGAGCTTTCGATGTCCCAGAAGTCCGTTGGGCTTGAAGATCAGGAACGCAATAATGATGATAACGCGGAAAGTCTGTTGGAGATCTGAGACATTTTGAGTTGGAACGCCAAAGGGCCGCTGCTTTCGCAGCGGCCCTTTGGCTATCATCCCTAATTGAGCATGGCGTCAATCTCCCGCATTTCCCGGGGGGAGATTCCGTATTCTTTTTTGAAGGCCCGGAAAAAGGTGGGATAGTCCTCAAAGCCCACCCGCCGGCAGACCTCCATCAAGGGCATGTCGTTGAAAATCAGATTTCGGGCGGTGAGCAGCCGCCGCTGGGTCACATAGCGATAGAAGCTGGTGCCCAGATTTTTTTGAAATTCCCGGGTGATGGTCCTCTCGCTGGTAAAAAAGTGGCGGGCGGTTTCGGTGAGGGTAAGTTTCAGGCTCAGATTGCTGTTGATGTAGGCCAGTAGCTGCTCAAAAAAGCCGCCGGGCTCTGCCTGGATGGAGGGCTTCGGATCGCGGAAGAGTTGGGTCAGAATGATCTGCACATAACTGCTCAGCATATCCCGCCAACGAAGCTCCTGGCGTTCATATTCCCGCACGCAAAGGGCGCAGAGGTTACCCAGCTCTTGATGACCCGCGTTGTTGGCCCGCAGCAGATAGTACTGCTCGGGTTGGTAGTTCCATCCGATGGACTCCAAAAAATCAGCGCCTACGGCGATCAGATCCCGGCTGCAGGGGATATTCTGAGGCTCATAGCGGAGTACCTGGTGGCAGATGCCTGGAGGCACGCATATAATATCCCCTTTTTGTACAATGTAGCGTTGGGAGCCGATCAGGTATTCTACCTGACTTTCTGAGGTGTAGTGAAAGATCTCCAGATAATTGTGGCTGTGCATGGGGAGCTGGCTTGCGGGGGTCAGCACGTCATGCTTTGCGGTGACACGCCACAGAACCGTGTTGGCATAGCTGTCCATTTTTGCCCGGAACTCACCGGGGGCCACAGGGAAGCCAAAACCCAGCAGATCCATGTGGGATTGCTGGGCGGGTGAAATGTTTCCCTGAATGTAGGTGCGCGCCGCCTTTTCCTTCTTTTTCATTGAGACACACCTCCCGGCCTTTCTTTCTCCAGTATACCACGAAATGGCCGAAAATGTAATCTTTCTTTCCGATTTTATAATTCAGGTTTTCAAAAGTTGACGGTATACTGTTTTTATCAAAATTGCAATAGGGAGAAAAGAGGAAATCGAGAGATCTGAACCTGAAAGGAGGCCACAGCCATGGAGCCCCATGCGTCTCCCACCCGTTTCGATCCCATCCAAGAGATGACCAAAAAGAGCCTGGAACTGCATTATTTTATGGACCCGGAGTCCCCCAGCGTAGAGCTCCACGCCCATCCCTTCTGTGAGCTTTATTACTTTTTGGAAGGCCCGGTGGAAAGCTATGTGGTGGGCGGGCGAAGCTACGCCCTGATCCCGGGGGATATTCTAATCATGCCGCCCGGTGTGCCGCACCACCCGGTTTTTACCCGGGTGAGGAAGCCCTACCGCCGGTATGTGCTGTGGCTGTCTGAAGCGATCTTGAATCAGTTGGCGGCGGTGGACGCTGCCCTTTTGCAGACCATCCGAAGATGCAGCGAGAACGGTACCTACCATATTCGCTGTGCTGTGCCCAACGTGCGTCAGAAAATGGAGGATCTCCTCAATGTTATGTGGCAGGAGGAGCAGAACCTTTCTGCCTGCAAAACAGGCTACATGGCCAGTCTCTGTGTAAACTTTCTGGTGCTGCTGAACCGAATGACCACTGATCCCCATACGTTGACGGCCCAGCAGAATCATTTCGACCCGCTTCTAAACAATGTGCTGGCCTACATCCACGAAAACTATGCCGGGCCCATCGCTCTGAACCAGGTGGCCGACCGGTTTTATACCAGCCCGTCCAATATCGAGCTCCTCCTGCGGAAAAAGCTGGGAAAGCCCTTTTACCGCTATGTTACCGACTGCCGTATTATCCACGCCCAAAGTCTTATCGCCAGCGGCATGCCCATGAAGGAGGTAAGTCTTGCCTGCGGCTACAATGATTACAGCAACTTTTACCGGGCCTTCTCCCGGGTGGTGGGGATCTCCCCCAGTGAATACCGTAAGCATTTTCCCCTGGACCATTTTCAGAGCGCCCTCATTTCCAAGGTCAGTTGAGAAGTGGTTTTTGGTGCTTTTTTGATGCTGTAGCGGACGGAATGGGGCGGGATCGTTGACAGCGGATGGGACGATTTGAGCAGCATTTGAGCATCACCCGCGGTCCGGCAAAATCACCCCGCCCCAAAGTGCAGAAAACCCGCCGTTTCCGAAGAAAACAGCGGGTTTTTTGGCAGGGGCAGAAGGACTCGAACCCTCGGCACGCGGTTTTGGAGTGGATG
>CAJUEU010000056.1 GCA_910585735.1 uncultured Oscillospiraceae bacterium
TTTGCGCAGTTCGAAGAAATATTTTGAGTTGAGAGTGTAGGTCAGGAGGAGGGAGGAGTCTGCGAGAAGACCACTCGGTCATTGTCCAGGGGTTTGCCCGCTTGAGACTGGAAGCGGGTAAGCAGGTCCTGAGGAGTAAGGCTCTGTCGCTCCTCTCCACTGACGTCCAGTACGATCCGGCCGCTGTCCATCATCAGGGTACGGGTACCCAGGGCCAGGGCGTTTTGTAGGTTGTGGGTGATCATTAAGGTAGTGATGTGATCTTCCTGGGTGATTTGTTCTGTCAAGGTGAGGACCTTTTCGGCGGTGGAAGGGTCCAGGGCAGCGGTGTGCTCATCCAGAAGAAGGAGCCAAGGGGGAGCCATGGTGGACATGAGCAGGGTGAGAGCTTGTCGCTGGCCCCCGGAGAGAAGTCCTACAGGCTGTTTCATGCGGTCTTCAAGCCCCATGCCCAGCAGAGCCAGTCGGGCCCGCAGCTTCTCCCGGTCAGAGCGCTTGAGGGAAGAGAACCAGCCTCCTGTGCCTGCTGCCAGGGCCAGGTTTTCCTCAATGGTCATATTGGGGGCGGTACCTGCCAAAGGGTCCTGGAAGAGTCGGCCAATGTGTTTGGCACGCCTGTGCTCGGGCAGGAGGGTAACCTCCCGGCCAGCTATTTCTATTGAGCCGCTGTCTACATAGAAGTTGCCGGAGATGACGTTAAAAAGCGTGGATTTGCCCGCTCCGTTGGAGCCGATGATGGTGGCAAATTCCCCTTTGCTCAAATTGAGAGAAAGGTCCTGAAGGGCGGATTTTTCATTTATGGTGCCAAGGTTAAAGGTTTTGGAGATATGAGAGAGATTCAGCATAATTTTTGCCCTCCTTTGGCCTTTTGGCGCTGGACAAGCAGGGGAACCTGTTTTTCAGATAGGGAAGGGCAATGGTGAGAGCAACAATGACCGCTGAGGTGAGCTTAAGCATATAGGCGGGCATTCGCAGTTGGAGAGCCAGAGCGTAGACCAGCCGGAATAGGAAAGCTCCCGCCACAGCGCCGGCGGCGCGGAGAGGGATGTTTCCACGGGGGACCAGTGCCCGGCCAATAAGGAGGGATGCCAGCGCGACAGTGAGGATGCCCGAGCCCATGTTGATCTCGGCGGAGCGCTGGTATTGAGCCAGTAGACACCCTGAAAGGCCGGTGAGGGCTCCCGCCAGGCAGAGCCCCACCGTGATAGTAAAAGCGGGGTTGATGGAGGAGGAGCGTACCATATCTGGGTTGTTCCCAGTGGCCCGGATGGCCAGCCCCAGTCGGGTGCGGAGAAAGAGGGAGAGCAGAACGGCGGTAAGGACAATGAGCAGAAGAAGGAGAACTGTCCGGGCAAGCCCAGCGGGGAGGAAATAGGCCAGCAGTTCCCGGGTCAGGGTAAAAAGTGTATTGCTCCTGTTCAGGTTCAACTGGGCAGAACCTCCCATAACGGCAATGTTTACCGAATAGAGCCCGGTATTGACAATGATGCCGGAGAGAAGAGGATCCACTCCCAGCCGGGTCTGAAGGGCGGCAGTCATAAATCCGGAGAGGGCTCCCACCGCCATGGCGGCGGGGAGGGAGAGAAGAGGGTGGCCCGCTAAAAGGGTCACTGACCCTACGGCAGCGCCCAAGGTGAAGCAGCCGTCGGTGGACAGGTCGCACACCCCCAGCATGGAGTAACTGAGAAAAAGGGCCAGCACAGTGAGGCCGTAGATCAGTCCCAACTCCATGGCGGTTTCAAGTAAGGCGAACATATATCATCCCTCCAAATCGCTGAAATCCTCGGCAGTGGTGATCCCCTGGATCTTGGCGCAGTATGGGGCAAAGAGTTTCTCAATTTCGGAGTAGTCAAATCCCAGGGCGGCACAGGTCTCGGTGTTCACTGTGGCGGTGCCGTTATCAAAAGTTTTGACTGCCAGGGTGGCTGGGGTGGCGTTGTTTAGGAGGATGTCGGCCACCATGTCGGTGGTTTCCCGGCCCAAGCTGGCGTAGTCCACCCCGTAGCCCAGGAAAGCTCCATTGAGGGCGAAGGAGTCAGCCCCGGTGTAGTGGGGGAGCCCGGCGCTGGTAAAGATTTCGTAGATGGCAAGCTCGGACTTCATGATGGTGTTGTCAGTGGGGGTGAAGACCGCGTCCACCCCATCCCGGACCAGGGCCTGAGCTGCCAGAATCACCTCACCAGCATTGGTGGCGGTGCGCTCCACGTATTCGATGCCCCTGGCTGTCAGGTACTCCTTGGCATGGGCGATCGGAGTGGTGGAGGAGTCCTGGCCCAGGTCGTAGAGAAAGCCGATTTTTTTGGCTCCCGGCTGGGCGGCGAAGATCAAATTCATAACGGCATTGGTATCCAGGTAATCACTGGTGCCGGTGAGGTTGCTCCCGGGAGCCTCCAGTGAGTGTACCAACTGGGCGCTCACCGGGTCGGACACGGCGGAGAATACCACGGGCAGGTCGGTTCCTTCGGTGGCGGCCTGCATAGCCATGGCTACCGGGGTGGCAATGCCTACCATCAGGTCCACATCCTGGGCCTGAAAGCCCGAGATGATCTGGTTCATAACAGCGGCGTCAGCGTTTGGGTTGTCGTAGAGGAGCTGGAAGGTGACTCCATTCTCCGCTCCGATCTCTTTCAGCCGGGCCTGGAGGTTCTCGTTGATTTGATTGAGGGAGGCGTCATCCACATAGTTACAGATGCCGATCTTGTAGGTGCCCTCGGTCTTCTTTTCACCGCAGGAGGCCAGGGGGAGAGAAAGAGTCAGAGCGAGGGCCAGGGTGAGGAGCTTGTTCTGATTACGATTTTTCATGTTGCTTTCCTCCAAAAATAGATTTTGGGCGGTGATGGAGGGGGCGCTTGCCGCACGGCCCTTTGAGAAACAAAAAGACGCTTTTGTCCCAGCTATGGGACAAAAGCGTCAGCTTCTGCGATACCACCCAAATTGACAGTCCTTGCGGAACTGCCCACTCGCTACGCGTACCATCATACGCGCCCCGATGGATAACGGGTGGGTACCCGTCGGCATCTACTGAGGGAATTCCCCGTTCAAGCCGCCCTCGGAAGTCCATTCGCCGATGACCCTGCGCCCCCTTTCCACCGCTGGGGGCTCTCTATGGCCGGGGCGAGCCGGCTACTTCTCTTCCTCACAGGTTTGTGCCTTGTTGAATTGCTGTCATTATAAAGCAGGACAATCCCTTTTGTCAACCCCTGATTTTCCTTGAGAGGAAGAAAATTGTCCGCCAAGGACAAACTGTGCCGGGCAGAGGAGAGTTTTCTCTTGACAGGAAGAAAAAAATCATGTATAGTAACACTACACCCCGGGGGGGTATTTGGAGGAAGGGGGAAAGTTCTATGATGGCAGACGAAAAGAAGGTGACCCGGATGTTGAAGACCGCCCGTGGCCAGTTGGATGGCATTTTGAAAATGGTGGAGGAGGACCGCTACTGTGTGGACATCTCCCAGCAGGTCATGGCAACCGAGGCCCTTTTGAACCGGGTGAACCGGGAGATCCTGGCTGCCCATCTTCGGGGCTGCGTCCGGCAGGCCGTCACCGCACAGGAGAGGGAGGCCAAGGTGGAGGAAATGGTAGCCACTTTGGATAAGCTATTGAAATAAACGTTGCATTGTTGAGGTGAGTATCCCATGAAACAAAAATTTACCGTTACCGGCATGACTTGTTCAGCCTGTTCAGCCCATGTGGAGAAGGCTGTCTGCAAGCTGGAGGGAGTGGGGGAGGTCAACGTGAACCTGCTGGGCGGCTCCATGCAGGTGGACTTTGACCCCACACGGCAGAACAGTGATTCCATTATTGCTGCCGTAGTGGAGTCGGGCTATGGGGCCAGTCTGCCGGGGGAGGCTATCGGGAAAACGGCCAAAACTGCCGGGCTCCCGGACATGGAGGAGGAGCTCTCCGCCATGAAGCGGAGGCTTATCATCTCCTTCAGCTTTTTTATTCCCCTCTTTTATCTCACCATGGGGCATATGGTGGGTCTGCCCATTCCGGGCTTCTTCCATGGCCCGGAAAATGCTCTCATTTACGCCCTGACCCAGATGCTTCTGCTGCTGCCCATCCTGTATGTCAACGACAAGTACTACAAGGTGGGATTTAAGACTCTGTGGCGCCGTTCTCCCAACATGGACTCCCTCATTGCCCTGGGCTCCGCTGCCGCTGTGGCCTACGGTTTGGTGGGACTCTACCAGATCGGCTGGGGCTTGGGACTCGGAGATATGGCCCGGGTGGAGCATTGGGCTATGGACCTATACTTTGAGGGGGCGGGCACCATCCTCACCCTGATCACCTTGGGAAAATATATGGAGACTCGATCCAAGGGAAAGACCGGGGAGGCCATTGCCCGGCTCATGGACCTGACGCCCAAGACGGCTACCGTCCTTCGAAGTGGGACCGAGGTGACCCTCCCAGTGGAAGAGGTCATGGTAGGTGACCTGATTCTGGTCCGCCCTGGCCAGGCCGTTCCAGTGGACGGGGAGGTGGTAGAAGGGAACTCCACCGTGGACGAATCTGCCCTCACCGGGGAATCCCTGCCGGTGGATAAGGCAGTAGGGGACAAAGTGGCCGCGGCAACCATCAATAAATCTGGCTCCTTTACGTTCCGGGCTACCCGGGTGGGGGAGGATACCACGCTGGCCCAGATGATCGCCTTGGTGGACGAGGCGGCTTCCTCCAAGGCGCCCATTGCCAAGTTGGCAGATAAGGTGGCAGGGGTCTTCGTGCCTGTGGTTATTGTTATCGCTTTGGTCACCGCCGCCGTCTGGCTGATAGCCACCGGGGATGTGGCCCGGGCGCTCACATCAGGGGTGGCCGTGCTGGTGATCTCCTGTCCCTGCGCATTGGGCCTTGCCACCCCGGTGGCCATCATGGTGGGCACAGGCAAGGGGGCAGAGAATGGTATTCTGTTCAAGTCTGCCGAGGCGTTGGAGACCCTTCGTTCAGTCCAGACTGTGGTGCTGGACAAGACGGGGACCCTTACCCAGGGAAAGCCGGTGGTCACCGACCTGATAGCCCTGGAGGGCTTTGGGGAGGAGGAGCTTCTCCAAGTGGCGGCCTCCTTGGAAAAGCCCTCGGAGCATCCCCTGGCTGCCGCCATCGTGGAGGAGGCCCAGCGGCGGAATATTCCACTCAGCCCGGTAGAAGGCTTTCAGGCCATCCACGGCAAGGGGGTAAAGGGGGCCATCCAGGGAAAGGACTACCTGGCGGGCAATGCTGCCTTGCTTGCTGAAAATCAGGTGCAGCCCAATTGCCTCACGAAGGCAGACCAGCTGGCTCAGCAGGGAAAGACCCCCCTGTTCTTTGTGCGGGAGGGAAAGACTATCGGCATGATCGCGGTGGCGGATACGCCCAAGCCAACCAGTGCCGCTGCCGTCAAGGCCCTGCGGGAACTGGGGCTGGAGGTGGTCATGCTCACCGGGGATAACCAACGCACTGCTACCGCCATCGGAAAAGAATTGGGGGTCACCCAGGTCATTGCTCAGGTACTTCCCCAGGACAAGGAGCGCCAGGTGGCCGCTTTCCAGCGGGAGGGCGGAAAGGTGGCCATGGTAGGGGACGGCATCAATGACGCTCCAGCTCTGGCCCGTGCCGACGTGGGGATCGCTATCGGAGCGGGTACCGATGTGGCCATAGAATCGGCCGATGTGGTGCTCATGAAGTCTGACTTGCTGGATGCAGTCACTGCCGTGGAGCTTTCCCGTGCCACTATCCGTAACATCAAGGAAAACCTCTTCTGGGCCTTTTTCTATAACACCGTCTGTATCCCGGTGGCCGCAGGGGTCCTTACCCTGTTCGGTGGCCCCCAGCTCAACCCTATGATCGCCGCTGCCGCTATGAGCATGAGCTCGGTGTGTGTGGTGGCGAACGCCCTTCGTCTTAAGCTGTTCAAGCCCCGGCATGCCGGGGTGGGAATAGAAGCCCCCGCCTCAAAGGCGGAGGAAGCCCTAACCATCAAAAAGGAGGAGACCGTTATGACCAAGACCGTTACCATTGAGGGGTTGATGTGCCAGAACTGCGTGAAGCACGCCACCAAGGCCCTCAACGACCTGCCCGGCGTTACCGCAACCGTAGATCTGGAGAGCAAGACCGCTGTGGTCACCGGCGAGGTGAGCGATGAGGCGATCAAGGCCGCCATTGCCGAGGCCGGGTACGAGGTTACCAACATTCAGTAAAAGCAAAGGAAAAGCCCGGGGAGAGGATATTGATCTCTCCGGGCTTTTTCCCATTATTTTATCATCAAGGAAAGAGCGCTTTCACCGCTTGCCCGCTGAAAAGTTATAGGCCTCCCGGATCCAGCCCATGAGCTCCCCGTCGATGTCCTCGGTGGAGGAGATAAGCACATGGTGGGTCCAGCGGCCCGGGTAGGGCTCAGTGGCGATATCGATGCGGGGAGAATCCACCCGCCGGCCCAGGCCGAAGGTGATTGTGATGTAGGTCTTGGGCCGGTCCTTGGCCTTCCGGGCGGGAAGGAAGGATACGAAGGCGAAATTGCGCCGGTTGGAAAAGGTGACCTGGGTCTTCTGCACCCGGATATTGACCTCTCCCAACCGCTCCACCTGGGCCTCGAAGGCCTCGTAAAGGGGCAGAGCCTCCAAATGGTCCTCAAAGAAAAACAACACATCGCCGCTGGGCATAGAAGTCCCCTCCTTTTCAAGACCCATCATACCTGATTTTCTGTCTTTTGGCAAGGAAAGTTTACTTTTGACCAGCTCTGTGCTAAACTGTGAGCAGGGAGGGAAGCGCATGAAATGGCTGGCTCGTATTGCAAAGGGACTGGCTCTGCTGTTTGGGGCAGGGGTGGTGTTTTGCGCATTCCTGCGCTGGCAGGGGCTACTGCTTTTTCCCCAGGAGGCCGTTCCCGGAGCTTGGGAAGTCTTTGGGGTGGATGTCTCCTCCTATCAGGGGGAGGTGAACTGGTCCACCCTGACAGAGCAGGGGGTTCGGTTCGCTTTCTGCAAGGCCACCGAGGGAAGTGGCCATGTGGATCCCACCTTTCAACAGAACTGGCAGAATGCCCAGGAGGCCGGGGTGCTGATAGGGGCCTATCATTTTTTTAGCTACGATTCTCCGGGGGAGACCCAGGCGGAAAACTTTATTGCCCAGGTGCCCGTGACGGCGGGGACCCTGCCCCCGGTGGTGGATGTGGAGTTCTACGGGGAACATGACCAGAACCCGCCCTCGAAAGAAGAAACTTGGGCGATCCTTGGCCCGCTGCTGGAGCGGCTGGAGGAGCACTATGGGGTGAAGCCGATCCTCTACGCCACCTACCGCTCCTACAAGCTATATCTGGTGGGGGAGACCGGGGACTACCCCCTTTGGATCACCCGCCCCATCGTTGGGCCCATGGACAAGCCCTGGACCTTTTGGCAGTACTCCCACTCCGCCCGGCTGGAGGGTTATGTGGGCAAGGAGGAGCGCATTGATCTGAACGTGTTCCGGGGGAGTTTTGAGGAGCTGAAGGGGATGACTATACCAAGAGAACATTTGTCAAGGGGGATTTCATCATAAAGATGAAATCCCCCTTGAATAAAATGGAAGCGGTATATTAGACGACATTCTCACCTAGGATTATTTTGGGCATTGTAGTTAAACAACGATTCCAACGCTTATAAAATTTCTCGATACCAAGCTTAGATACTCTTGCATGGACCTCTTCGTTTTCCAATACCCAATATAGCACATATGTTACTTTACCAATATTTCTTGTAAGGCGAATAGGTAATTCGCCCTCTTTAACTGCACTAAAATCTTTTTGTCGGTGAGTACGCTTTATGTAATGCACATCAATAACACCATCTTGTTCCAAATAAAATTCAGACACTTCTTTCATCAGTTCTTCAATTTCATCTATCTTAGTTAATTTCGCTTCATATAT
>CAJUEU010000057.1 GCA_910585735.1 uncultured Oscillospiraceae bacterium
CATCGGAACAATGCCGCTCACAAGAAGAGCAGCATGACCCTGAAGCTGAACAAGCTGGCCTGACGCCGCCCTGTTACAGGGCAAAATAAACCTCCTGCTTGGCAGGAGGTTTTGTTTTACAAAGAAGCGCCCGGGTCGGGCGTTCAGCCAAAGGCTGAATGACGACCCTCGGCCCCATAGGGACGTCATTCCCCTTTCAGGGGAACGACTGTCCCGGCAGTCAAAGACTGCCTGCGTGACATGGCTCTGTATAGAAAAGGAGGCCCCCCCATGCCGAAAAGATCCAAATCCAGCCCTATTCGGTTTATTCTGGATGTGGCCGGAGTTTATTTTGAGAAAAACGGCGGCCGGGCGGCGGCTGAGCTGGCCTATTTCCTGGTCCTCTCCTTCTTCCCGGTTCTCATCTGCCTCAACGCCGTCATCGGTACCCTTCACCTGGACGTGGTCTCCATTCTGGAAAACGCCTCGGTGATGATCCCTGAAGCCGCCATGAACGTGCTCACGGAGTATGTGCGGTACATCACGGACAACCAGTCCTCTACGCTGCTGGTCGGCGGCATTATCATGACCCTCTTTCCCGCCTCGGCGGCCATCCGGGCTCTGATGAACATTATGGATGAGATCTATGGCCGGAAAAGCTACACCGGGCTATGGCAGCTCGTAGCCAGCGTGGCCTTCTCGGTCCTCTTTCTGCTCACGATCTACCTCTCCTTGGTGGTGGTGCTGACAGGCAACTGGTTTTTCAGCTCCCTGGAGGCCTTTCTGCACCGCTTTCCGCCCCTGGCCCACGTGACCCTGCCCTGGGAGTGGCAGTGGATGCGCTTTGTGATCCTGTTCTGCCTGGTGATGGTTTTTGTGATGCTCCTCTACCAGGCCACCGCTCCCCGGGAAAAGCCCCGTCCTCCCGTCCTGCTGGGCGCTTTTCTGGCCTCGGCAGCGCTTGTGGCCGCCTCGGTGATCTTCTCCTACTTTATCGGCCTATCCTCCCGGTACTCTCTGGTGTACGGGTCTCTGGCCTCGGTGGTCATCCTGCTGGTGTGGCTTTATCTCCTGGGAAATATTTTGATTTTGGGCAACTGCTTTAACTGGGTGTGGTACACCCACAAAAAAGCCAGGCAGCGTTCCGAACTATGAATTTTGGAGGGATCTTTTTATGAAATGGGATCTGGAGCCCTATCAGAGCACGCTTATTGACTACGCTAAGGCGCTTTTGGCCCAGGACAGCCCCAGCGGCTTTACCCGACGGGCGGTGGAGACCGCCGGAGAGCTGGCCCGGGCGTTGGGATATGAGACCGTGATTGGAAACAAGGGCAATTTGACCATTCTGGTGCCTGGCCGGGAGCGGGGCAAGAAGGTGGGGCTTTGCGCCCATGTGGATACCCTGGGACTGATGGTCCGCTCAATTACCGCGGACGGCAGGCTGCTCATCACACCCATCGGCGGACCGCTGCTCCCCACCCTGGACGGGGAATATTGCCGGATCTACACCCGCAAGGGCCAGGTCTATACCGGCACGGTCCTTTCCCTTTCTCCGGCCGTTCACGTGGAGGATGACGCCCGGTCCAGACCCCGGGACGAGAAGAATATGGCGGTCCGTCTGGACGAGCGGGTCCACTCCAGGGAGGAGGTGGCCGCTTTAGGCATTGAGGCCGGGGACTATGTCTGCTACGAGCCCAAAACCCAGTTTACCCCCTCCGGGTTTCTGAAATCCCGGTTCCTGGACGACAAGGCCAGCGCCGCCTGCCTCCTTGCCGTGCTGAAGCTCCTGCGGGACCTGGGCCAGAAGCCCCGGTATGACACCCAGATCACGCTGACCGTTTATGAGGAGGTGGGCCATGGCGGCGCCACCTTCGACGCCGGGCTGGACGAGCTTCTGGCGGTGGACATGGGCTGTATCGGGGAGGAACTCACCTGTACCGAGGAGCAGGTCTCCATTTGCGCCAAGGATTCCTCCGGCCCCTACGACTACGAATTTACCACCCGGCTCATGGATCTGGCCCGGGAGAACGGGGTGGACTACGCCGTGGACGTATACCCCCACTATTCCTCCGACGCTACAGTGGCCCTTCGGGCCGGGCGGGATGTGAAGGCCGCTCTCATTGGTCCCGGCGTTCACGCCTCCCACGGCATGGAGCGCACCCACTGGCTGGGGCTCAAGGCCACCGTGGAGCTGGTGGGCCTGTATCTGGACCCTCAGTGACCGGGTAAGGGGGATGGAGCATGCTGGCTGACTATCATGTACACACCGCCTTCAGCGACGACTCGGGATATCCCATGGAGCAGGTGGCGCGGGACGCCATCGGACTGGGCCTGGAAGAGCTCTGCTTCACCGACCACGTGGATTACGGCATTAAGGTGGACTGGGATTCCGGGGAGGAGATGGTCTGGCAAAACGGCCAGCTCCTGGCCAATGTGGATTATCCCAAGTACCATTCCGCCATCGGGGAACTGCGGGAGCGGTACGGGGACAGGATCGCCCTGAAAACCGGGCTGGAGTTTGGGGTGCAGGTCCACACCATCCCCCGGTTCCGGGCCCTTTTTCAGAAATATCCCCTGGACTTTGTGCTCTTGTCGGTCCACCAGGTGGAGGACAAGGAGTTCTGGACCCAGGAGTTCCAGGAGGGCCGGACCCAAAGGGAGTACAACGAGCGGTACTACCAGGAGCTGCTGGCGCTGGTGAACAGCTATGAGGAATACAGCGTCCTGGCCCACCTGGACCTCATCGTCCGCTACGACCGGCAGGGGCCCTACCCCTTTGAACGGGTGAAGCCCATTGTGGCCGAGATCCTGCGGAAAGCCATCCAAAAGGGCAAGGGCATCGAGCTCAACACCTCTTTCCGCCGTTACGGTCTCAGTGACTCTACCCCCTCCCGGGCCATTTGGGAGCTCTACCGGGACCTGGGAGGCGAGATCCTCACCATCGGCAGCGACTCCCACAAGCCCGAGCACCTGGGGGCCTACCTCCGGGAGGGGCGGGAATACCTCAAGAGCCTGGGCTTCAAGCGGTTCTGCACCTTTGAGGGCATGAAGCCCATCTTCCATAGTCTGTAAATAGAGAGAGGGCGGGGTGAATATCACCCCGCCCTCTCTCTTCACTTTTTTCTCCGGCAGACTTCTTTCCTGATCCCCGCTGCCAGGAGAAGGACCGACACACCCAGCATCACAGCAAAGACCAGCACATTGATCCAGGAGAAGCCGTCGGCGCTCTCCCGGGTCAGGATCACCCCCCAGTCAAAATAATCCCCCAGGGATGTGGGGACGTTTACGACCTGACCGGGAAGCAGGGTGGCCAGAAAGCAGTTGCACAGGGGGGAAACAAAGGTCACCAGCAGGGCGCAGAGCCCCGCCTTCAGCCAGGGCCCGGCGGGGAGCCAGCGGACCACGGCGAAAAACGCCCACAGGAAAACCACCCCAAAGGCGGCCACGGGGTAGGCCACAGAAAAGAGCCAGCTTCCCCCGGTGAAGGCTCGGATCACGGCCAGCAGGGGGAAAAGCCACAGGGAGAACGCCGCCCCGAACAGCTCAGGCAGGTGCTTTCCGTAAAACCGCCAGAGGGCCCACCAGCTCCAGGGGAGAGCCAAACAGGTGAGGGTGATGGCGGCGCCCCCCAGGACCCACCAGCCCCCGGCGTATGCCCAGCAGGCCAGGAGCAGCAGGAGCAGGCTTCCCGAGGCCGTCCCCAGACAGATGGGGACCCGGTTTTGGGACAGCATCAAAGGCAGGTTGGTGAGGGAAAAGGCCAGGGCGATGGAAAAGAGCACGATCCAGAACCAGCTCAGGGTGTGGAAAATGGCCAGATTGCAGATGAAGCAGGCGAGCAGGGCCACGGCGTACCCCGCCGCCAGAAGCCACCACAGTCCCCGGGTGGTCCGCCGCCAGGCCCGGGCCTGGCGGGCCTGGGTCTGGGACTGGTCGTCGTCGCAGGCGGTGAAAAACTCATGCTCGGAAATGCCTAAGGCACTACAGATGGGGGAGACCATGGAGATGTCCGGGTAGGACAGCCCCCGCTCCCATTTGCTGATGGTGGATTCCGCCACATAGAGCCGCTGGGCCAGCTCCTTCTGGGTCAGGCCCAGATCCTGCCGTTTTTTCAGCAGATAGGCCCCGAAGGTCGTTTTTTCGTTCATTGTGTTTCCTCCTAAATGAGATAGGTCCATCCTACCCCGCAGGAATGGACCTGTCAATCCTTTCGGGTCCTTTTCTCCCTCGACCGTTAGGAAAGTCCCTGGGGCCCAATGGGTTGAAGAAAAGCAGGGCGGACCGTCAGGTCCGCCCTGCTTGGTTGTTTTTCAGTCCCTCTGGCCGAAGGGGGTTATTTTACGCTCTGGGCATATTGCGCGGCATCCTGTCCGGCGGTCTTGCCGGAGACAAAGCTCCAGGAATGGGCCACACCGCCGTAATCAATATAGCCGGTCTCCTTGGTGAACAGGACGCCCATGGAGTTGGTGCCACAGGCATACAGGCCGGGGATCACGTTGCCGTTGGTATCCAGGACCTGGATCTTGTCGTTTACATCCAGAGCACCGTTGGTAGAATAGCAGTGTGCGGCGACTTTGATGGCGTAGTAGTGGGCGCTGTCCTCGTGCAGGGGGAGGAGCAGGCTGGGATCCTTTCCGAACTCCTTGTCCTCTCCGGCAGCGCAGGCCGCATTGTAGGTCTTGCAGGTGTCGGCCAAAGAGCTCATTCCCAGCATTTGCCCCAAGGCGTCAATGCTGTCGGCCCGGAAGAGAGTGCCCAATTCAATGGCCCCTTCGATCACCACATCCAAATCGGAGATGGGTTCGCCTGCGGCAAGCACATAGGAGGTATCGGTGTTGGGATAGACTTCGGGATCGGTGAAGTCCTGAGAATTCATCATGAAGTAGACCGAATCCAGTCCCTCGTTTTTCACATGGTCCATGTACTCCTGGTCTACGATAGTGTAGTAGTATTGGCTGCCGGCTTTCCAGTAGGTTTCGGCAGGCGTGAAGCCGCTTCCCTCGTTGGTAAAGCGTTTTCCGTCCTCGTTCACACAGAGCAGATCGGCGTTGTTGGCCATAGAGGACAAGACCTTATTGTGAGACGGCACAACGTTGTCCAGACGCAGGGTGGCCGCAGTACGCCCGGTGTGGGCCATACCGGCGCTGTCCATGCTGTAGGTCCCGGCGCCCAGATCATTTATGGCGGAAAGGAGCATGACACCATCATTCTGGTACATACCATGAAGCTTGATGGGATAGCCGAACATTTCCTCACACAGCTTGGCGTTGCCGCCGAAGCCGCCGGTGCAGAGGATAACGGCGGGGGCGTGGATCTCGTATACCGTACCGTCATAGCTCTGGGCCCGGACCCCGGAAACCGCGCCCGAGGCATCCTTCAAAATGTCGGTGCCTTTCAGCTCCAGCATATACTGGTTCTTCTCGTGAAGCGTGTTGGCCTTTTCCAGTGCCTGCTGATACATCTGCAAGGGTGTGCGCTCAATGGGCAGATAGACCGACCAGACAGGCAGATCCGGATACATAAAGGGGAAGGGCGCGGAGAATGTAAAGCCGTAATTCTCCACCAGCCAATCCACAGCATCACCGGACTGACCTACGATCAGCTCCACGCAGGAACGCTTGGCCCCATTATCGGTCTCGGACATCCACAGATCAACAAAGCTGCTTTCATCCACAGGAATAACCTCTTCCCCCATTGCGGTGGGGAAGGTGGGATTCACATCCATCGGGCCACTGGTCAGAACCGAGGTCCCGCCCACCTTAGCGGCGGAATCCAGTCCAAAGACAGCGGCACCGCTCTCGGCTGCGGAGAGATATGCGGCCAGGCCGGAGGCACCAAGGCCGACTACGATCACATCGTAGCCATCCAAGGTGACCGTGTTGGTCTTTTTCTCTACAGGGGCATACCAATCGGTCAAATCACCGCCGGCGGCTTCAATAGCCTCCGCCACAGCAGTTTTAATACCGTTGGAGGAAAGGGTGGCGCCGGTGATGGAATCCACTGCCAGGCTCTGGGCATCAATGATACGGGGGATCAGATTGTCAATAGCGGACTGGAGGATGGCGTCATCATACTCGGAGTACTCACCGCCCCGGTCGGTGACTTCGATAGCCTGGATGGCTCCGCCCTGAAGGGTGACATCCACCACGAAGGGCATGATGTAGTTATTTCCATAAACGGTCCGGGAGTACACGCCGTCCGCAAGTGTCCCTCCCTGAACTGTACCCATGGCCTGGGCCAGAGCAGAAGAGAATGCGTCCCTCACTGCTTTTGAGGTAACCGACGCACCGGTAACGCTGTCCACCATATCTCCGGAGAGGGTGGACAGCTCCCGCCCCGCAAAGCCGGGGAAAGTTTCGGCGTTAAAGCCCTTGATGGCGGCGCCTCCCAGGTGGGCGGTTTCCTGCTCACCGACGGCAGAGACAGAGAGCAACTTTCCGTCCTGGGTCTCGATGGTAACGGTAACACTGCCGCCAAAGCCTTGGGTGGTGACGGAGTAAGACAGAACCTCCGACGACTGCACCGACTCCGATGGATCCGATACATCAGGCTGGGGGGGCTCCTTTGGCTGACAGCCTGCAATGCTGAATGTCAGCACCAGAGCAAGGATAAGGGCCAGATACTTTTTCATTTTGATTCTCCTTTTTCCTGTTTATGAGGGCTTTTTCCGGATGGGAAACAGAACTTCCATATGTGATCTTAAAATCTGAACGGACTCAGGAAGGATGCGGATAACAGGATCGCCAATCAACTCATAGCCCTGTTCCAGGAGTTGGTCCCGCACCTGCCGGAGACGGCTTGGCCAGGGTTTGTCATGCTCTATAACACTGACAAATCGGCAGACTGTATCAAAATGGATCTTTCGGTCAGGGTTGGCAAAAAGGCCGGGATCATCCAACAAGGGAATATATTGCTCATCAATCATAACCCCGTAAAGGTCCTGTTCCTCTACGCAATCCAAAAAGGCGGACTGGCCATCGGGAAGGACAACAAAAAAGGCCAGCGGTAATGCGGAAGTAAGGGCACGGATCACTGGTTGCCGCTCCTTATCATTGATGGCCTGCTCATTATAGAACTGGGAATAAAAATAAAAGGTTTTGTCCACAGTTTCAATGCAGAGGAAATCCGGCGCCGACAGGATCCGCTTGGAAAGCTCCTTGTACTCGTTGAGCACCTTGCGCTCGCAATGTAACCGGGTAATCAGACGGTCGATCTCTCCGATGCGCACATCCAAAAGCGGAGCAAATTCGGAAGACGCAATAGAGCTGGAGGGTTCCAGCGTCTGTTCATAGGAGAGGCCGCAGGCACGGAGCAAACGAAAACGTGTCATGAGGGGAGAGCAATCAATGCTGTAGTAACGGTAGCCGTTTGCCGGGTCCCGATGGGGCACCAGAATTCCCCTGTCTTCAAAATACCGGAGCGCATCGGGAGACACCCCCATCAGCTGAGCAAATTCCCCGATCTTAAAATATGGTCCATCCATGAAAAAACCTCCTTGTGCTATCATAAAAGATTGGTGCGCTCCAAAGTCAAGTAAAATTTCAACCCGATAAAAAGGACCGATGCCCCTCGGAGCATCGGTCCTTACCATTTTTACTCCCCTTGCCCGAATTGGGAGAGCGTCAGCTGGGGATTCCGCTCCCCGGTCCAGTTCACCGCCCACTTGGAGCCGAACAGGAGGAGCTGCCGGCCCTTGAAGTCCTCCACCAGCTTGGTGTCGGTGCCCAGCACCAGGTCCTCCTCTTTGGCGGGCTCGCCGTCGGAAGTCTCGATCCAACGGAGATACTCGTAGGGCAGGCCCTCCATGTAGAGATCCACCCCGTACTCGTTTTTCAGCCGGTACTCCAGCACATCGAACTGGAGGGTGCCCACCAC
>CAJUEU010000058.1 GCA_910585735.1 uncultured Oscillospiraceae bacterium
TGTCATTGTGGGCGATGTGGCCGAAATAGCACCGGCTGTCCGTCCACTGGGCGGCCCGCATGACGAAGCAGGTGTTGAAGAACTTGGCCGCCTCGGCCACGTCAAATTCTTCCTTCCCCGTTTCGGTATGGGCGTTGCGGAAGCGGTAGCCGTAGCCGTCTACCAGGAACTCGCTGGTGCAGACATGGTCGGTGAGACCGTCCCCATCGCGGTCGTATGCCCGGTAGTAGGAGGTGACCGCCGTCCCGTTCACATCCACGCTCTCCCCGTCCGGGTCGGCCAGGCACTGGGGGGGCAGGCGGCCGGGGGCGATTTGAAGCTCGAAAGAGTTCAGGCCCTTACTACCGTGGATGGTCACCATCCACAGGTCCCCGTTTCCGTCATAGCGGGCCCCCATCCAGACGGTATAGCCGTCCCAGCCCAGGACCCAGGGCAGGTCGGTGTCGGGATTTAGGTCCTCCGGCTTGCCCTCGGGTCCCCAGAGCAGCTTTTGCAGATCGGCCAGGGTGAGCTCCAAGAAAAAGCTGCCGTCGGGCAGGGCGAGGGAGGCGGCAATGTCGTTGTATTCCTCCCGAAAGCTCAAGGCGGGCATTCCATAGAAGTTGAGCCGCTCCTCGGTGGTTGGGCTGTGGATGAGAAATCCATCGTCCTCCGGGGGCTCCACGGGGTCGGAGTCGCTGGCGTCGAGGGCCAGGGTAGGAGCAGGTGTCCCGATGGGGGAGGGAGTGGTCTGGGCCACCACCGGCGGCATGGGGACGGGGCGGTTTTGCAGGGCGAAGGCTCCAACTCCCAGGACCAGGGCGGCGCAGGCGGCCAGGGCGCCCCACTGTTTCCAATGGGATGCCGCCTCAAAGCGGGCTTTTGGCTCCGGCGCTTTGTCCAGGGCCAGCAGCTTTTCGTGGGTATTTGAAGAAATGGTCTGACGATCCATATAGGTTTTGTATGCGTTCATAATGGCTCCTTTCAAAAATTTTCCTCATCCGTCACGGCTTCGCCGTGCCACCTTCCCCGTAAACGGGGAAGGCTTGAAACCATACCTTTATTTAGGCTTCCCCCGCTTGCGGGGAAGCTGTCGAGCAAATGCGAGACTGATGAGGTCATTTTAATGCCCTTTACTCGGAGAGCAATTTTCTCAGCCGCTCCCTCGCCCGGCTCAGGCGGGAGCGGACCGTGCCCGGGGCCACGCCGGTCATGGCGGCGATCTCCCCGGTGGAATAGCCCTCATAGTAAAAAAGATGGATGGCGGCGCGCTCCTCAGGAGGCAGGGACCACAGCTCAGAGAGCTCCTCCTTTTCCTCAGGGGAGGGGGCGGGGAGGGTGTCGGGCAATTCTCCCACCTGCCGCCAGGCAAGGCGGAGGCGGCTCTTGCAGCCGTTCACCAGCACCCGCATGAGCCAGGCAGCGGGGGCTTCCAGGTTCTTCGGGGTCTTTTCCAGGTACTTCACAAAGGCATCCTGGACGGCGTCCTCAGCCTCCTGGGGATCGCCCAAAATGGCCAGGGAGGCCCGGTACAGGCGGTTTTCGTTTTCTGTGATGAGCGCTTCCAGCGATGCCCGATCCACCGGCCGGTTGGATGTTGGGGCCATAGCCTCGCCTCCTTTCTGTCTATTAGACGCATGAGGTGGGAAAAATGTTGCAAAGGAGGAAATGAAAAAATGTTTGACATTTAACAAAGGTGGGGGTATAATTCTTTTCGGGCAAGGAACCATATTTTGTAAGGAGGAATCATGTATGCTTTTGAAGGACAAGATCGCCGTTGTCACCGGGGGAACCCGGGGCATTGGGTATGCCATCGTCAAGGCCTATCTGGAGAACGGAGCCACTGTGGTGCTCTGTGGCTCCAAGCCCGAGACCGCCCAGAAGGCGGTGGACCAGCTCAAGACCGAGAATCCCAATTGGAAGGTGGAGGGCATCGCCCCCAACCTCACCGACTACGACAGCGTGAAGGCTGCCTTTGATGCGGTGGAGAAGAAGTACGGCCGTATCGACATTCTGGTGAACAACGCCGGGGTGTCCGACTCGGCCAAGATCGGCAGCTATACCCCTGAGATGTTCCAAAAGACCATGGACCTGAACGTGAACGCTGTGTTCAACTGCACCCGGGCGGTGGTGGACGGGATGAAGGAGCGCCACAGAGGCGTGATCCTCAACACCAGCTCCATGGTGAGCAAGTACGGCCAGCCCGGCGGGGTGGCTTATCCCACCAGTAAGTTTGCCGTCAACGGCATGACCCTCTCCCTGGCCCGGGAGCTGGCGCCTGACGGTATCCGGGTGAACGCCGTGGCCCCCGGCATCACCAAGACCGACATGGTGGCCGCCCTTCCCGAGAGCATGATCGCCCCCCTCATCGCCCAGATCCCCCTGGGCCGCATTGGGGAGCCCGAGGACATTGCCAACGCCTTCGTGTTCCTGGGCAGCGACATGGCCGGCTATATCTCCGGCCAGGTGCTGGGGGTGGACGGCCTGGCAAGGTGCTGAGCCGAGACCTGGGTCAAAACCGCCCGTCCGGTGGGACCGATTTTGGATTTCGCGTAAAAAATCAGCCTGTCGCATTTGACAGGCTGATTTTTATATGCCGTTTTTATCCAGAAGGGCCAGGACCCGGCGGGTGACCGGGCGGAAGAGGAGGTAAAGGCCATAGCCCAGTATCCCACCCAGCAGGTTGGTGATGAGGTCGGTGATATCCGCGGTGCGGGTGCTGATCAGGGGCTGGAGCAGCTCGATGCCCAGGCTCATCAGAAAACAAAACAGCACGGTTTTTCCGAATTTTCCCCCTCCGCGCCGGGTAAGGGGGAAGAGAAAGCCGAAGGGCATGGTCATGACCACATTCAGCACGACCTGCCGGAGGAAATCCCCCCGGCCCAGAGAGACGTCGATGAAGGGCACCAGATTCATGGGCTTGTAGGGATGGTTCAGGATGAAGGGGAGGGAGGTAAGGACGGGCATCAGGGTCACATAGAGTACCAGGGAGAGGTAGAGGTACATCAGGGTGTTGACCATCAGGTCCGCCCTGCCCTTTGCCCGCCAGCGGCGGAAAAACACAAGGGCGTACAAAAGCCCCAAGACGGCAAAGTCAATCAGGTATTTGATCTGGTATTTCATGGTGTCCCTCTCCTTTGCGGCTTACATCAGAACCAGCTCCCCGCCCCGGTGAGCTTCTCGGGCAAATCAGGGCGGTAATCCGGGGCATTTGGGTCCAGGGAGTTGATGACCACCCCGTCGCTCCCCGCCTTGCCGGTGGAATGGATGTACTTTTGCTCTCCCAGATACATGGCCACATGGCCGGGGAAGAACATGAGGTCGGCGGGCTTCATTTCGGCGGGGTCAATGGCATGGATGGGGAAGCCCTCCACGAGCTTGGCATCCCGGTAGATGAGGATGCCGTTCAAAAGATAGGCCATGGATACCAGCCCCGAGCAGTCGATGCCGGCGGGGGACTTGCCCCCCCAGCGGTAGTGGGTGCGGGCATAGAGCTTTGCGGTGTCGCAGAGCCGTTGGCGGAGCTCTGCCTCGGGGAGGTCCAAGGGGGCGTCATAATAGGCGTCCAGGTAGCTGGAACGCACATAGCCCTTCTGCCCATCGGGGAGGGAGACGGCTTGCCAGCCGGTAGGCTTCCTGCTTTCGGGGTCGGTCTCGGGGCCCTCAGTCACCGCTACCACCGCCCCCATGGGCAGGGAGGTAAGGGCCCAGGCCTGGACTTTGGGAGAAGCTTGAACATCGCAGCAATTTTTATGGAGGACCACCTTTTTGGGCAGGGCGGCCCACTCCTCCACCGCCTGGTCTCCGATCACCAGACAGCTTACCGGGGCGTAGCCCTCGTAGCGGTAGTGAGTGCGGACCCTCCAGAAGTCAGGAGTGGTCTCCTCCAGCACCTCCACCACCATACCATAAAGGGCCTCGTCGGCCCTTTCGCAGTCGGGCCGGGGCTGGGACATGAGAGGGCAGATGGGGGCGTTGACGACCGCTTTCATACACAAACCTCCAGGGTCTTGGCGTCGGCGTCCATGACGGCCATGGCGCCCAGGGGGAGGGACATGGTGGGCAGACTGTGGCCGCAGGGGACACCGGCCAGGGTGGGCTTCCCGGCGGGGAGGACCAGCTCTTCCACGATCTGGGGGATGGTCAGGGTGCGGTCGGGGTATTCGGGCTCACAATCGGTCCAGTAGCCCAGCAGGATGCCGGCGCAGTCGTCCAGCTTTCCGGCGTTGCGGAGCTGGGTGAGCATGCCGTCGATGCGGTAGGTCTTTTCCCCCACATCCTCCAGGAACAAGATTTTGCCCCGGGTGTCGATCTCCCAGGGGGTGCCCAGGCTGTCGCAGACGAGGGACAGGTTGCCTCCGCAAAGGGCCCCCTTGGCTTTGCCGCCCTGGAGAGTCTCCACCGTCTCCCCCATGGGCATGGGCCCGGAAAGAGCCCCGAAGAGGGCCCGGCGGAGGTAGGTCATGGTGAATTCGTCCGTGTCCTTATACCACTCGGTGGAGGGCATGGGAGTGTGGTAGGAGACCATGCGGCACCGCTGGGTCAGGGCAATGTGGAGGGCGGTGACGTCGGAATAACCGTAAAGGGGCTTGGGGTGGCGGGCAATGTCCTTCCAGTTCAGCAGGGGGAGGAGCCGTCCGGCGCCATAGCCGCCCCGGATGCAGAGGATCCCCTGAACGGTGGGGTCGGAGAAGGCGTCCTGCAGGTCCTTGGCCCGCTGGGCGTCGTCGGCGGCAAAATAGCCGTGCCGGTTGACATAATAGCAGGAGGGGTAGACCGCCGGCTCCAGGCCCAGGGCCCGGACGGCGGCCAGAGAGGACTCCAAACGCTCCTCCGGCACAGCGGAGGAGGCGCACAGCAGGGCCACCCGGGCCCCAGGGTAGAGGGAATTTACAGTTGACATAATATTTCACCTCGATTTATAAAAGGCGTAGGGGCTGATGTCCTCATCGGCCCGCCACGTGGCTCCATGCTGGGCGGGCGGCTGAGGACAGCCGCCCCTACGGTAGTGCGCTTATTGGTCCAGCAGCTTGCGGTATCCATCCAGCTCCCGGCGGCTGCCACGGACAAAATGCCCGGGCTCCAGCTCCTCCCAGAGGGGCGGATTTTCCTCGCTGTACTGGTGGACCGCAGGGTCATAGACCTCCAGCACCTTTTTCCGCTCGCTGTCCGGGTCGGGCATGGGGATGGCCGACAGAAGGGAGCGGGTATAGGGGTGGAAGGGGTGGGCGAAGAGCTGCTCGCTCCCGGCCAGCTCCATGAGCTTGCCCTTGTAGATGACCCCGATGCGGTCCGAGATGAACCGCACCACGCTCAGGTCGTGGGCAATGAAGAGGTAGGTCAGTCCCCGCTCCTTCTGAAGTTTGGACATGAGGTTCAATACCTGGGCCCGGATGGATACGTCCAGGGCCGAGATAGGCTCGTCGGCGATGATGAATTCCGGCTCCATAATGAGGGCCCGGGCGATGCCGATGCGCTGGCGCTGGCCGCCGGAAAACTCGTGGGGGAACCGGGAGGCGAACTCGGGGAGCAGGCCCACGTCGGAGAGGGCTTTGGACACCCGCTCCTGCCGCTCCTCCTCCGGGACATGGCGTCCCAGGGAGTATAGACCCTCGGAGACGATGTAATCCACCTTGGCCCGCTCATTGAGGGAGGCCATGGGGTCCTGGAAGATCATCTGGATCTTCTGGATGACCCTGCGGTCCACCTCCCGGCTCACCTTGCCGGAAATGATTTCCCCATCGTACTTCACCGTGCCGCCGGAAACCGGGTTCACCCGGATGATGGCCCGGCCGATGGTGGTCTTGCCCGAGCCGGATTCTCCCACCAGGCCAAAGGTCTCCCCCTTGTGAATGTCAAAGGAGACCCCATCCACGGCGGTAAAGGGGTGGCGGCGGGAGCCGAAGGTGACCTTCAGGTCCCGGACCTCCAGAAGGGGCTTACGCTCAGCCGTCATGGCGCACACCTCCCATTCTGCGGAGCTCCTGGATGTGGACCGGGGGCTCCACCTTGGGGGCCCTGGGGTCCAGAAGCCAGGTTCGGGCCTTGTGGGTGGGGCTCACCTCAAAGAAGGGGGGGCGCTCCACAAAGTCAATGTTGAGCGCCTGGGGATTCCGGGGGGCGAAGGCGTCCCCCTGGACCTCGTAGAAAAGGTTGGGGGGCGTGCCCTGGATGGAGTAGAGGTCCTCTCCCTTGATCCCAAGCTGGGGCAGGGAGGAGAGAAGGGCCCAGGTGTAGGGGTGGCGGGGGTCGTAGAAAACCTCCCGGCAGGTGCCCAGCTCCACAATGTCCCCGGCGTACATGACGGCAATGCGGTCGGCCACGTTGGCCACCACCCCCAGGTCGTGGGTGATGTAGATGGTGGTCAGGTCCAGCTTCCTCTGGAGGGCCTTGATGAGCTCCAGGATCTGGGCCTGGATGGTCACATCCAGGGCGGTGGTGGGCTCGTCACAGATCAAAATTTTGGGCCGGCAGGCCACGGCGATGGCAATGACCACCCGCTGGCGCATACCGCCGGAGAACTCGTGGGGATACTGCCTGTAGCGGCGCTCGGGCTCGTCAATGCCCACCGCCCGAAGGGCTCCCACAGCGGCGGCCCTGGCGGCCGCCCCCTTAAGACCCTGGTGGAGGACCACCGCCTCGGCAATCTGGTCTCCAATGCGCTTGAGGGGATTGAGGGAGGTCATGGGGTCCTGCATGACCATGGCGATCTCCCGGCCCCGGATGGAGAGCCATTCCTTCTCGGTTTTGTACTGGCTGAGGTCGTGCCCATCGTACCAGATGTGGCCGGCGGCGATGGAGCCGTTGGCGTCCAGCAGGCCCATACAGGACTTGGTGAACACGCTCTTGCCCGAGCCCGACTCCCCCACGATGGCCAGGGATTCCCCACGCTGTACGTCCAGGGAGACGCCCCGGATGGCCTTCAGGATCTGCCCCCGGAGGGTAAACTGGATCTCCAGGTCCTCAAAGGAGAGGATGGTGTTTTCGCTCGTCATGGGGCTGACCCCCTTTCTGTCGTCGCAAAGTTTAATTTACATGGTTTTTCGGATCGGCAGCGTCGGCGAAGGCGCTGCCGATGATATAGAAGGAGATGGTGATGACGGCCAGCACGGCCACCGGGAAAATGAGCTGGTACCGCAGTGCCGGCATGGTCATGACAGCCCGGCCGGTGGAGATGAGGTTGCCCAGGGAGGGGGTGTCGATGGGGATGCCGATGCCAATGTAAGTGACGAAGACCTCGCTGCCAATGGCGCCCGGGATGGCCAGAGCCATCCGCATGGTGATGACGCTCACCAGATAGGGCAGCAGGTTCTTGGTAATGATCCGCCCGGTGGAGGAGCCCAGACACCGGGAGGCCAGGTTGTAGTCCCGGTCCCGGATGATGATGATCTGGTTGCGGATAAACCGGGCCATGCCCAGCCAGCCTGTGAGGCACAGGGCGAAGATGATGGTGGATATCCCCGGATTCAGCACATAGGAGATGAGGATGAGCAGAAGGGTCTGGGGGATATTGTCAAAGACGTTGTAAAGCTCGGTAAAGAGGAAATCCAGCTGCCGTACATAACCCCAGAGGACTCCCATAAGGATGCCCAGAATGGCCTCCACACAGGCCACGGTAAAGCCGATGAAGAGGCTGGTGCGGGTCCCCGACCAGATCCTGGCCCAAATGTCCTGGCCCAGGTTGTTGGTGCCGAAGAGAAAGCCCTGCTCTCCGGGGGCT
>CAJUEU010000059.1:0-1867 GCA_910585735.1 uncultured Oscillospiraceae bacterium
CATCAGCCAATGTGTATTTGGATGGTGAAACCACCCTTTACACAATACATCTCAGTTGAAGATGTTGGGGAACCTGTCTATATTCCGTCTTTGGGGGAGAACGAGAATCAAAAACGGCTTGAAGCGGGGAAGGAAGCCTATTTATGGCTTGATCAAAGTGAAGATGGTCAGAAAAATTGCTTGCTTGAATATACTAATTACAACTTGCTGAAAACACCGCCGGAACAAATTGAACGCTATGTCAGGATGAACGTGGGGACTGTGAGTGTGGAACTTTTTTGCGGGCAGGGAGGAGAGGTAACCTCAATTCTGCTTTTTAATGGAGATAAAGAACCACAAGAATTTTGTGAGGAAATTGAGTATCACACGATGGGGATTGGAGATTTGACGGCTGAAGATTTGAACTTCGATGGGTGCATGGATTTGCGTTTTTTTATTGGTGGAGAACGTGGCGGACAGCACTATTATGCAGCTTTTTTGTGGGAGCCGGAAACAGAAAGTTATGTATATGAGCCAACTTTCTCTCAAATTTCAAGACCTCAATTTGACTATGAGCATTGTGTGATTTGGGGTGGGTGCGAGTTCTTGTTTGGCTATTATTATAATGCCTTTGAATTTGTTGACGGGGCATTTGTGAACACCCATAGATTGGTGGGTGATTATCCTGACTCTGCAGATTGGGAAAAAGGTGCGCAATGCACGGAGTGTATGTGGGTAGATGGAGAAAACGCTATTGTGGGACAAACATTTTTCCCAAAGCAAGGTGTAACTGAAGCGGTAGAGGAATACATCAAAAATGGAACAGTCTGGGAGGGGTGGGCTTGGTGTGACCCGAGAGCTTATGAGAGATTTGGATGATTGGGGGAAATGACTTTGGACTGGCTGATACCGCAATTTGGGTTTTCGTATATTGGTTTGATTTTTCTGCTCTTGCTTTTTGTTCCCAATCTTCTCTGGGCGAAAAATAAACCGAAAGGGTATGATCCCGCAGGAGAGAGCAGGGGCCTTCAGCTGCTGGAGCGAGTGGGAGAGGGCCTAGTTACCGCCATGGCCCTCAGCTTTGCCGACCTGAACCTTCGCCCTTGGTCCGGCTGGAGCTGGTTCCTGGCGGCCGCCGCGGTCTGCATGGTTCTTTACGGGGGCTTCTGGCTCCGATACTTCCGGGGCGGTCATACCCTGGAGGACTTTTACGCCAGCTTTTGCGGTATTCCTGTGGCGGGGGCGACCCTGCCGGTGCTGGCGGCGGTCTGCCTTGGGCTGTATGCCAAAAGTCTGTGGTTTGTGCTGGCCTCTGCCTTGTTGGGCGTAGGCCATATAGGGATCCACCTGGAACACCGAAAAAATATGGGCAACGGGGCCAAAAAGTGAAAAAGTAGTTGACAAATCTCCCAGTCCCTGCTATACTATCAAAGCACAATAAAGAAGGAACGGTTTCGTCCTCACCTCCAGCCTTGGGCAAAGAGGTCAACATGGAAAACTCCACCGCATTTGCGGTGTGTTTGTGCCTGTTGTTGCGGAGCCGGTTTCGGCTCCGTTTTTTGTGCTTTTCAGAGGTTTTCGCGTTTTGAGGAAGAGAGGTGCTTTTTATCAGCAAGCAAGCGCATCAGATCAATGAGGAGATCCGGGATAAGGAGATCCGTCTTGTCTCCGCCGACGGCGAGCAGTTGGGCCTTATGTCCGCCCAGGAAGCTCTGGACAAGGCGGAGGAGGCTGGGTTGGACCTGGTGAAGATCTCCCCCAACGCCGTGCCTCCCGTGTGTAAGCTCATGGACTATGGAAAGTTCAAGTTTGAGCAGACCAAGCGGGAGAAGGAGGCGCGAAAGAACCAGCACGTTGTGGAGGTCAAGGAAGTCCGTATGTCACCCAG
>CAJUEU010000059.1:1877-7653 GCA_910585735.1 uncultured Oscillospiraceae bacterium
GATTGGCCGGGTCCTGCTCATGAAGTTTGCTGAGCAGTGTGCCGACATTGCGGTGATGGACAAGGACCCCAAGCTGGAGGGCCGCTTCATGTCGATCACTCTTTCCGTTAAGGCGGTGAAAGAGCCCAAAAAGCAGCCCAAGCAAGAGAAAACTGAGACCGAAGCAAATCAATGACAAAGGAGAGTTAATTATGCCGAAGCTGAAAACCCATACCGGGGCGAAGAAGAGATTCAACCTGACCAAGACCGGGAAGGTCAAGCGCGCCCACGCCTACAAGTCCCACCTGCTCAACGGGCACGGGAAGGACACCAAGCGGAAGAGAGGCCTCCGCAAGGGCACCTATGCTGATGTGACCAATGCGGCCACCATCAAAAAGATGATCCCTTACAAATAATCGAATACATTTACCAGATATAGGAGGTTTCAAATACTATGGCAAGAGTGAAAGGCGCGATGATGACGCGCAAGCGCAGAAATAAGACCCTGAAGCTGGCCAAGGGCTACTGGGGTGCCAAAAGCAAGCACTTCAAGATGGCCAATGAGCAGGTGATGAAGTCCCTGAAGTACGCCTATGTGGGACGCCGCCTGAAGAAGCGTGACTTCCGCTCTCTGTGGATCACCCGTATTTCCGCGGGCTGCAAGATGAACGGGATGAACTATTCCACCTTTATGAACGGCCTGAAGAAGGCCAACGTGGCCATCAACCGTAAGATGTTGGCTGAGCTGGCCCTCAACGACCAGGCTGCCTTCACCCAGCTCACCGAGCTGGCCAAGAAGGCTCTGGGCTGATTTTCACAGAAAGAGAGGCAGGAAATTTTCCTGTCTCTTTTTTTATAAAACCCTTGACTTTGACGTTACGTCATAGTTTATACTCTCTTTTGTCAGGAGGGATGAGATATGGAATACACCGTCAACGCCCTGGCCCAGCTGGCCAGGCTCACCCCACGCACCCTGCGCTGGTACGACAGGGAGGGGCTTTTGAAGCCTTGCCGGGTCACTGAAGCAGGCTACCGAATTTATGGTCCCAAGGAGGTGGACCGGCTTCAGGAGATTCTGCTCTACCGGGAGTTGGACCTTCCACTGGAGAAGATACGGGCTATCCTGGATTCCCCCGGCTTTGACCGAAAGGCGGCGCTGCAGAGTCACCTGACGGCATTGCGGGAGAAAAGGACGAGGCTGGATGGACTGATTGAGACGGTGGAGCGAACCCTGCTGAGCGAGAAAGGGGAGATCACTATGACAGACAAGGAAAAGTTCCATGCCTTCAAAGTCGGGCTGGTGGCCCGGAACGAGGAAAAGTATGGTATGGAAGTAAAGGAGAAGTACGGGGAGGCTACCTTGAAGGAGAGCGGTGACAAGCTGATGGGATTAACAGAAGAAGCCTATCAGGAGTGGAAGACTCTGGAGGAAGAAATATTATCCGCCCTGGCCACCGCCGTTCAGAAAGGGGAGCCCCCCGCCGGGGTGGAGGGGGCGCGTATCGCTCTGCTCCACTGCCGGTGGCTGGACTTTACTCTGCCGAGTTGTACCCCACAGATCCAGATGGGGTTGGCGGAAATGTATGTGGCAGACCAGCGGTTCACCGACTATTATGACCGGGAGACACCCGGTTGTGCCCGGTTTCTCCGGGAAGCTGTGGCAGCCATGGTTGGGGAATGAGGAAAAACGAAAGAAAAACGGAAGGACATCTGTCCTTCCGTTTTTCTTTTCCTTGAGGGTGTTTCTTCTTGCTACTTCTGGGGAAAAATGGTATACTGATAAAAATGATTATCGGATCTCGCTGGGAGGAAGCATTTATGAAGCTCATGGTCTTGGACGGCAACTCCATTGTTAACCGCGCTTTTTACGGGGTACACATGCTTACCACCCGGGAGGGTCTGCCCACCAATGCGGTATTTGGTTTTGTGAATATCCTACTCAAGCTCATAGAGGAGGAAAAACCAGACGCCCTGTGCTGTACCTTCGACTTGAAAGCGCCCACCTTCCGGCATTTACAGTATGAGGGCTATAAGGCCCAGCGGAAGGGGATGCCTGAGGAGCTGGCCCAGCAGATGCCCGTTTTGAAGGAAATGCTGGATGCGATGAATATCCCCCGCTACGAGCTGGAGGGGTGGGAGGCCGACGACCTTATCGGCACGATCTCCCAGCGCTGCGAGGAGGCGGGGTGGGAGACCGTTGTGGTCACCGGGGATAAGGATTCTCTCCAGTTGGTAGACGACAGGGTCACTGTGAAGCTGGTTTCCACCCGTATGGGCCAGACCACCACCAAAGACGTAACTCCGGCGGTTTTCCGGGAAGAATATGGCTTTGATCCTATCCATATCATAGATTTGAAGGCCCTTATGGGGGATTCCTCAGATAACATCCCTGGGGTGAAAGGCATAGGGGAAAAGACAGCCATGGGGCTTGTCCAGCTCTACCACTCCATCGACCGTCTTTATGACCACATGCCCGACATTTGCCAGGCACCCGATACCCCTGCCAAGCCTGCTGTGGTGAAGAAGCTAACCGAAGGGGAAGGGGACGCCCGTATGTCCTACGACCTGGCCACCATCCGCCGGAACGCTCCTTTGGTTTTTTTGCCTGAGGACGCATTGCGGAAGGCGCCAAACAGCCCCGTACTTTATGAGCTCCTTCTCAAGCTGGAATTTGCCAAGCTGATTGATAAGTTGGGGCTTCACCCCGGACCGACGGGAGGAGAGGCCCAGGCTTCTGCCTTGGAATGTACCTGTGAGAGTGAGATGGTAGAGAGCCGGGAGCGGATGGAGGAGCTGCTGACGCTATGGAGAGGAAAGGACTGCGTTGACCTTCTGGCGCTTCCCGGGCTGGATGTGGTATGCGTGGAGTGGGAGGAGAGCGAAAGTCTTTCCCGTGCCGCCCTCTTTTTTTCTGACAAGCTGCCCTGCCACAATGAATTTCTTCGGTGCCTTTTTGAAGACAGAGAGATCCATAAGGCCACCCACGGCCTGAAGGTGCTGTGGCGTGAGCTGTTGGCTGAGGGCATTGCTCCCGCTGGATTTGTTAGCGATACCGAATTGGCCGCCTATCTTCTTTCTCCTACCGACGGCAGCTATGACTTGGACAAGCTGGCCATGACCTACTTCAAGTACCAAATTGAGCCCGCCAAGGTCTATTTGGCTCACGATGCTTTTGCGCCCCTTTCTGACCACACTGTCCCTTTGGCGGCGCTCATGTCTCACTGCGCCTGGCTCAGGGCCCTGCGGCGGGAGTTGGAGCCCCGGTTGCAAAATTTGGACATGTGGGAGCTCTATCAGACGGTGGAGCTGCCTCTCTGCGCTGTGCTGGCCGAGATGGAGTGCTTTGGAGTGCTGGTGGACCGAAAGGCTCTGCGGGAGTTTGGGGCTATGCTGGAGGAGCGGCTTGCCACTGACGAACAGGCCATCTACGATTTAGCGGGGAGCCAGTTTAACATCAATTCCACGCAGCAGCTTGGCAAGGTGCTTTTTGAGGATTTGGGCTTGCCTCCGGTAAAGAAGACCAAGACGGGATATTCCACCAACGCTGAGGTACTGGAAAAGCTCCGAGGTCGTCACCCCATCATTGAGCTGATTTTAGAGTACCGGCAGTATGCCAAGCTGAAATCCACCTACGTGGACGGGCTGGGGAAGGTGATCGAAGAGGACGGACGCATCCGTACCTCCTTCCAGAACACGGTCACTGCCACCGGGCGGCTTTCCTCCACCGAGCCTAATCTGCAGAATATCCCAGTGCGAACTGAGCTGGGGGCTCGGCTGAGGTACATGTTTACCGCTCCTCCGGGCCATATGCTGGTGGACGCCGACTATTCCCAAATTGAGCTGCGTCTTCTGGCCCACATTGCGGACGATAAGGCTATGCAGGAGGCTTTCCGTTCCGGGGAGGATGTCCATACCGCAACCGCCGCCCAGGTTTTTGGTGTGGCGCCTCGGGAGGTCACCCACGAGATGCGCCGCCACGCAAAAGCGGTGAATTTCGGCATTGTCTATGGCATCTCGGCTTTTTCCCTGTCCGACGATATCGGAGTGAGCGTAGCCGAAGCTAAGGCCTATATGGAGCGGTATTTTGCTACCTTCCCCGGTGTGGCCGCCTATCAGGCCTGTGTGGTGGAGGAGGCTAAGGAGCAGGGTTACGTCTCTACCCTTATGGGACGAAGACGGTGGCTGCCCGAGCTGAAGTCCAGCAATTTCAACCTCCGCTCCTTTGGTGAGCGGGTAGCCCTCAATATGCCCATCCAAGGTACCGCCGCTGATGTGATCAAGTTGGCCATGCTCAAGGTGCGGGATGCCTTGAAGTCTGAGGGCCTGAAGGCCAGGCTTATCCTCCAGGTCCACGATGAGCTTATCGTGGAGTGCCCAGAGGAGGAGACTGAGCAAGTGCGGGCTTTGCTCACCCGTGAGATGGAGAATGTGGTCAGCTATGCCGTGCCCCTCCGGGCAGAGGCCGGCGCGGGGAAAAACTGGGGGGAGGCCAAGGGATGAGCATGAAGAATTATAAATTGGTCCCCATGGATAAGTCACATATAAAGGAAATCGCTCAAATTGAACGGGAGTGCTTTTCCGACCCCTGGAGTGAGGCCGCATTGGAGGAGGAGCTTTACAATCCTTTGGCCTCCTTCATTGTGGCCCAGCGGCCCGACGGGGCGGTACTGGGCTATGCCGGGCTCCATGCCGTCATAGACGAGGGGTATCTGGACAACATTGCCGTCCGGGCTGATTACCGTGGCAACGGCATTGCGGACGACTTGCTTGATGTGTTCGTTCGTTTTGGCAGGGAGCACCTGGCCTTCCTGACTCTGGAGGTCCGGCCCACCAACGAGCCCGCCATCCAGCTTTACTATAAGCATGGTTTTGCCCAGGTGGGTCGCCGAAAGGACTATTACCAGCATCCCAGGGAGGACGCCATTATTATGACACTGGAGTTTGGCAATGGAACTGAAACGACTGAATAAAAAAGAACTGACAAAGCTCTACCAAAGTGAGATGGTCTATGACTTCCCCAAATCCGAGCTAAAGCCCCTGTCCGGGATGCTCCGGCTCATGGATCTGGACCGCTATGAGCCTCTGCTGGCTCAAAAGGATGGGGAGGCGGTGGGGTATGCCATCATGTGGTTGCCACAGAGCGGAGAGGGGGCCTTGCTGGAGTATCTGGGTATCCTTCGGGGCAAGCGGAACAGTGGCCTGGGAACGGCCCTTTTGGCCCAGTTAGGGGAGCGGTACGGCCAGCTCTTTGGGGAGGTGGAGGCCCCAGATTCCGCCGACCCGGTGGAAAACGACCTCCGCCGCCACCGGGTGGGGTTTTATCTCCGCAATGGATTCCGGGTGCTGGACTATGAATGCGCCCTATTCGGGGTCCATTTCAACTGTATCTATTTCGGTCCGGAGACCGATGACCGTAAGGTGGAATCCCTCCACCGAAGTGTCTACGCCGACTATTTCTCCCCGGCCCATTTTGAGCGGTATATTCAGCTTCCACTGGCTCCAGGTGAGAAGGTGAAGCCTTCCCCGGAGTGGGTGGAGGAAGGGCCCTGACCACAGAGAGAAGGGAGAGTTTCCCATGAACATTTTAGCTTTTGAATCCACCTGTGACGAGACCGCCGTGGCAGTAGTCCGGGACGGCAGGGAGGTGCTGTCCGACGCCATCGCCTCCCAGGTAGACATGCATACTCTATATGGCGGGGTGGTGCCCGAGATCGCTTCCCGGAAACACGTGGAGGCCATTGCGGGGCTGGCGGATAAGGCTCTTACGGATGCCGGACTGACCAAGGGGGATATTGAT
>CAJUEU010000060.1 GCA_910585735.1 uncultured Oscillospiraceae bacterium
GACGGATGGTGGCGTGGGGGCAGACGTAAGCGCACTGGTTGCACTGGATACACTTGTTCTGGTCCCAGGCGGGCACGGAAACGGCGATACCCCGCTTCTCATAGGCGGCGGCGCCCAGCTGGAAGGTGCCGTCCACGTAAGGCAGGAAGGCGGAGACGGGGAGAGAGTCGCCGTCCATCCGATCGATGGGCTCCAGCAGGTCCTCCACCATCTTCACGGTGGCGGGACGGCCGGTGTGGGTAGAGGCCTTGGGCTCGTCCTGCGCGGTGGCCCAGGAGGCGGGCACGTTGAACTTCTTGAAGGCGGTGGCGCCGGCGTCGATGGCCTTCCAGTTCAGCTCGACGACGTCCCGGCCCTTCTTCAGGTAGGAGTGCTCGGCGGCGTCCTTCATATACTGGATGGCCTCCTCGCTGGGCATGATCTTGGCCAGGGCGAAGAAGGCGGACTGAAGAATGGTGTTGGTCCGCTTGCCCATGCCGATCTCAATGGCCAGGTCGATGGCGTTGATGGTGTAGACCTGGATGTTATGCTCGGCGATGTAGCGCTTGGCCACGGCGGGCATATGCTTGTCCAGTTCCTCGTCGCTCCACTGGCAGTTGATGAGGAAGGTGCCGCCGTCCTTCACGTCCCGGACCATGGGGAAGCCCTTGACGATATAGGCGGGCACATGGCAGGCCACGAAGTCGGCCTTGTTGATATAGTAGGGGCTGTGGATGGGCTTGTCGCCGAAGCGCAGGTGGCTGATGGTCACGCCGCCGGTCTTCTTGGAGTCGTACTGGAAATAAGACTGGATATACTTGTCGGTGTGGTCGCCGATGATCTTGGTGGAGTTCTTGTTGGCGCCCACGGTGCCGTCGCCGCCCAGACCCCAGAACTTGCACTCCACGGTGCCCTCCACCGCGGTGTTGGGGCAGTCGTGCTCGGGCAGGGAGAGGCTGGTGACGTCGTCCACGATGCCGATGGTGAACTCCCGCTTGGGCTGGGCCTTGCTGAGCTCCTCAAAGACGGCGAAGACGCTGCGGGGCGGGGTGTCCTTGGAGCCCAGGCCGTACCGGCCGCCCACAACGGTCTTGTCGGTGATGCCCGCCTCGAAGAGGGCGGAGATCACGTCCTGGTAGAGAGGCTCACCCAGACTGCCGGGCTCCTTGGTGCGGTCCAAAACGGCGATCTTCTTGGCGGAGGCGGGGATGGCGGCGATGAGCTTGTCCGCCCGGAAGGGACGGTACAGCCGGACCTTCACCAGGCCCACCTTCTCCCCGTGGGCGTTCATATAGTCGATGACCTCCTCGGCCACATCGCAGATGGAGCCCATGGCGATGATGACCCGGTCAGCGTCGGGAGCGCCGTGGTAGTTGAAGAGCTGGTAGTCGGTGCCCAGCTTGGCGTTGATCTTGCCCATGTACTCCTCCACGATCTCGGGAAGAGCGTCATAGAACTTGTTGCAGGCCTCCCGGTGCTGGAAGAACACGTCGCCGTTCTCGTGGGAGCCCCGCATCACGGGACGCTCGGGGTTGAGGGCCCGGTCACGGAAGGCCTTCACGGCGTCCATGTCCACCATCTCGGCCAGGTCGTCGTAATCCCACACGGCCACCTTCTGGATCTCGTGGGAGGTGCGGAAGCCGTCGAAGAAGTTGACGAAGGGGACGCGGCCCTTGATGGCGGCCAGATGGGCCACGGGAGCCAGGTCCATGACCTCCTGCACGCTGCCCTCGGCCAGCATGGCGAAGCCGGTCTGGCGGCAGGCCATGACGTCGGAGTGATCGCCGAAGATGTTCAGGCTCTGGGCGGCCACGGTCCGGGCGGACACGTGGAACACGCCGGGGAGAAGCTCGCCCGCGATCTTGTACATATTGGGGATCATGAGCAGCAGGCCCTGGGACGCGGTGTAGGTGGTGGTCAGGGCGCCGGCGGCCAGAGAGCCGTGAACGGTGCCGGACGCGCCGGCCTCGGACTGCATCTCGATGACCCGGACGGGGTTACCGAAGATGTTTTTGCGGCCGGCCGCGGCCCACTGGTCCACGTTGTCGGCCATGGGGCTGGACGGCGTGATGGGGTAGATCCCCGCCACCTCGGTAAAGGCGTACGATACGTGCGCCGCCGCGGTGTTGCCGTCCATGGACTTGAACTGTCTTGCCATGTGACGATTCCTCCTTAACAATATCTCAAATTTGATTTGCCGGGATTCGGAAAACAAATTTTCTGCATCGTTCTTATTTTATCATTGCCTGTCCCATTTGTAAACGGTTCCGGGCAAAAAAATAGAGAGAAAATTTAGGGGGAGGCCTATGCTCCCCCGGCGAAGGGGGCTCTTTTTGCAAACGCCTCTTTGCTTTGGGAGAAACCCTGTCAAGTTCGGAAGGATCTGGAATATATTTGTTGACAAATAGACAAATATATCATATAATACAATTATAGAGGAGAACATCAATAAAAAATTGGTCAAAGCACAGAGGACGTTTCTCTGACTGACCAGAAAGGGCTGGGTGAGTCCCATGCAGAGGTAAATCTTTGTCCGTTGTTCTTCCCTGCGGATCCGCCATGCTGCCGATCACAAAGGAGGATTATTATGATGACAAAGAAATTCCTATCTATGTTCCTGGCTCTGGCTATGTGTCTGTCCCTGGCTGCCCCGGCAGGGGCAATGGAAGATGCTACCGCTTGGTCTGACCGATGCACTGATAATGCCCGGGTTTTTACACCTCAAGAATTTGCACAGCTTTTCTCTACGGATGAACTCGCCACAAGAAGTAGCAACCGTGTTGATAGCATTTCATATTCATATCGCATGACGAAAAAACCTGAGAATAGCTTATTTGCTGACGTTGAGATGCATATTACCTTGAATGGTCAGTATCCTATTACAGTTTTGGGAACGGTTAACGGATATCTTCTTTCAAATAATGATATTTTGTGGGAAGGTCCTCTTGACGGAACAGTTACAATCAATAATATTAGTTATTCCGTAATTGTTGGCTTTGCAAAGCTGGAAAGTGATAATAAAATCCAAGCAAGCATGACGATTCAGGCTGTGGATCCGGCAAGTGAGATTGGTTTGATTATTTTTACTTTTGGTGATACTGTTGTGACAAAAGAGACATACCAATTAATTAAAAACGTGAAAGTTTCATCTGAAGAAATGGCGGTGGAAACAGAAGAGGAAAATATTTTGAGGAATGTGAGGGCAGGGTCTTATACCTCTCTTGGTTTCGTAACGACCAATTTTGCACAAGGAAGTTTTCCTATACCTGAAACTGCACAAAAGGCAACAGGTTTTTTTGATAAATCGTCTAATCGATTGGCGGTTTCAATTGTATCTTACACATCAAATGTCGATAAATATTTTAAAAATCTTTTGGGTGTAGGAACTTTAGTGGAAACAACAATTGATTCTTTTTCTATTGAATTGAAACGGGGTAGTTCTACATCGAATTCATACATTGCGGGAATAGAGTCGTTTGATTTTGATATAGATAATAACTGCGGGAAAAATGTGTCGCTTAACGCTTTGTTTGAAGATATTATGGGGATCCTTGGTGTTCCCACGAGCACAATTTCTGCAATTTTTGATGGTCTAAAGGGGGCTGTTGAAGAAAGTCACCATACTGATAACACAAAAGTCAGCGTAAACTTTGATAAATATCAACATGCCAATTTTGATAACAGTGCCCCTGGAGTCCCTATTGTATTTCAACTTGCAAAAAGTACCAGTAGCTCCACAGGTTCCAGTTCATATACATTTACAACATCTATTCGATACCAGACTGTTTTGTTGGAGGCGGACGGTTCACAAATGAATTTTATATATATAAATGGTATAAATGCATCCAAAAATGTCTCAGTAACGTTAGGATGATAAGTGTTGAAAAAGCGGTATCTATGGTTTTGGCTACTCCTCACAACTATAATCCTTATTTTGACTACCCAATGGGTTTCGTGGAGAACAGTTCCGCAAGAGCCAGCTTTAACGGTAAGACATATCTATGGAGCCATTACCGCTTATGAAGAATCTGAAGAAGGCTTAATTATTGTGGTGGAGGATTCAGGATTAAAAAGGCGATGCCACATCATTGATGGTTATACACAGGGTCTTGAGGGTTTGGGGGACACAATTGAAAATAGAGAAATTGGACTTTCTGTTTGGGTAATTTCTGAATATGATATGCACCAATTTCCAGGTAAGGATGGACTCTGGCCCATTATGGCGATTCATCCATGGAGCTAAAGGCCAGCGGAACGGTTCTTCTATCTTCGTCGAACACGAAGGGCCAGACGGGAGACCGTCCCTTTGTCCTCACGGTTTATTAGGAAAGAGGATTTGTATATGAGGCGGTTCAAAGTGCTTATAGTGGTTGCTGCTTTCTGTCTCTTCGGTTATGCGGCTATCCTTCTGCTTAGAGCTCCCTCCCAAGAAGTGGTCACTGTCTACAGCCAAACGCAAATTCAAGGAAACGACCTTCGGGCCGAGCTCACTCAGCCGTATTTTCCGCAAGATCCCGGTCTCTTTCAAGTTGATCTGAGCAAAATTGAAACGCTTTCCGAAGGACAGCCCCTTTACCGGCAGGAAGTAACCAAACAGTATGGGACCTTTTTTTCTGTTTCTCTTATCGCTTTTTTTGTTGATCCGCTCTGTCATGATCGCATTGCTGTATACCTGTTCCTTACCCCGGGAGACCTGAATCCTACCCTGGAGCCCATATCATCCATTGTCACGCATGATGAACCCACCCAGAAGGATCTCCTTCTTTTCTGCCGCTATAAGCTGTCAGGTACCTACCACTCTTCTATGCAGGGAGCACACTTGGAGAAATTGACCTGTGGAGAAGGGCAAATCTTTCAGGCTGGATCTGGTCACTTCTCTGGCGTAGACACCATTCTTGCGCATAAGAACGATTTTTTGCAGCCATGATAAAAACACTGGTCCGGCTTTTTTGCTTGGCCTTTTGGAAAAAGCAACTACTTATGCTACAAGGGAGAGCCCGGCGGGCTCTCCCTTGAGTCATATCCACCCATAATGGCGGAAGGGTCATTTCTCCTCCACCAGGCCCAAAAACACGCCCCCGGCCGCCCGGGCGAAGCACCGGGCCCCGGCCAGGGCCTCCTGGAGGGTGTTGCCGTGACTGCCCACCTCCACCAGCAGGGAGCCTACCGAAAGCTCCTGGTTGTAGGGGAGGCCCCGAAGGGCCATGGGCCGGGCCAGAGTGGGATAAAGGGTGTCCAGATTTTTCTGGATCCGGGTGGCCAGGGCCAGGTTTTCCGTCCAATCCGGATGGCTGCCGTCCCCGTTGTCGGTGCCCACCACCACCATAACCTGGGCGGCCTTGACCCCGTCCACCGTGGTGGCCACCTTGTAGACCGTGCCGTCGGCGCCGATGAGGGCGTCCCGGTGAACGTCCAGCACCAGCCGGATGGTGGGATATTGCTCCAGATATTCCTCCACCGCGGGGCCTGAGCGGGTGTAGGCCCCGTTATATTTGGGATAGTCGTAAAAGCCCCGGTCGTGAATAACGCCGAGGCCCATCTCGGTAAAGATCTTTTCCATCTCATCCCCCACCCGGAGCATGTTGTATGCCTCCTCCAGGGTGCGGGAGTTTTCGTCGCTGGGCTCATATATGTCGGCACCGTCCGGGGTATAAGCCTCGGTGGTGTGGGTGTGGATAATGAGGATCTGGGGGCCCTGCTCGGCGGGGGAGAGGGAAAAGGAGAGCTCCTGCCCGGCCGCCTGGGCCAGGTCCACCTCCAGGGAGGAGCGGTTGTATAAGTAAAGCCCTGCCCCGGTGACATAGCCTTCCCCGGTGGTGGGCACCAGGGTGCGTTCCACAATGTCTCCCGGCGCCGCGGTGGTTTTGGGGGCCTCCAGGTCGTCCCGGTCGGGGGCGGGTTGGGCATTGGGGAGGGAGGACTGGGAAGGCCCCTCCTCCGGGAGGAGGTCGGCGCTCCAGCCTGGGTTGGCGGCCAAAAGAGGGGATTGGGCCAGCGCCAGGCGCAGAAGAAGGGGCGGCCGGTCCCCGGGCAGTTCCCCCAGCTCCAGCCGCAAAACGGCGGTGACAAAGTCTCCCCTCTGTCCCAGGGCTTCGATCAGGCTTGTCCCCGCCCCCGCCGCCATTCCCAGGGCCAGCAGCCACACTGCCATCACGGCCAGAAAGGCGGCCATGCCCCGCCGGAAAAGCCGGAGCCAATGGATCTCTCTCATTGCTTGTCCCTCCCGTAAATTCTTTGGTTTCACCAAAGTCTATGCGGGAGGGGAGAGGGATATGACTGCCCCTTACCGGGACAGCAGGGGGGCGTTCCTTCGGACCGTTATCCTGCGCCTCACTCCACCAACGCCTGCAGGTCCTTCAGGGAGAGCTCGGGCTGGAGGGCCAGGCTCAGGGCGTAGCCCATGACCTTGGCCATATCCTCCACCCGTTGGTCGATGTCCCGGGGCGTGACGAAGAGAGAGGCTCCGGGCTGTTCTTTCAGACTGTCCGGGTCCAGCTCCTTCCCCGCGCCCTCCAAAAGATCGGCGCAGAGGGTGGCTCCCTCCACCACCGTGGGTACCCCCAGGGCGATGACGGGGACGCCCAGGCTCTCCTGGTCCAGGGAGAAGCGGTGGTTGCCCACCCCGGAACCGGGGGAGATGCCGGTGTCGCTGAGCTGCACCGTGGCGCACAGCCGCTCTACCCGCCGGGCGCACAGGGCATCTACCGCCACCACTGCCTTGGGAGAGAGCTTACGGCACAGGGCCTGGACGATCTCGCCGCTCTCCACCCCTGTGGTGCCCAGTACCCCGGCGGCCAGGGCGGCCACCGGCCGGAAGTCCCCAAAGTGCTCGGGGGCCATGGAGATGAGGTGCCGGGTCACCAGGATACGGTCGGCGGTCTTGGGGCCTACCGCGTCGGGGGTGATGGCCCGGTTGCCCAGCCCTACCACCAGGACCTCTCCTTTCTCCGGGGGGAGGAGGGGGGAGAGCAGCTCCTTCAGCGCCTCTACCGCCCGGGGAAAAGCGTCCTCCTCCCGGCGGCCCAGGGCGGCCAGGTCCAGCGTGTGGTAGATCCCCTCGGGTTTGCCCAGAGCCTTGGCCCCCTCGGGGCCGGTGACCCGGACCGTGTTCAAAAGGAAGCCCTGGGTCAGGGCCTCCGTGCTCTCTACCTGGGGAAGCTGGGCCTCCTCCCGCAGCTCTTTGGCCTCCAGGGCCAGGTCGGTCCTCCGTGTCAGCATAGATATGGCCTCCTTACGGCACAAGATATGGTGGGGATACCCAAAATCTTTTGCTATTTTTTGCGAAAAGCCATAGGCTATGCAAAAAAAGAAGAAAATCTGAAAATAATTCTTGCATTTTCTCGCCCGGTCTGCTACAATAATTACCTGCACGGGCATACTATGCCTGTAAATCGTCATTCGGAGGAGGTGTTTGGTTTGCCGAACATTAAGTCTGCCAAGAAGCGTGTTCTGGTGAACAAGGCCAAGGCTTTGCAGAACAAGGCCGCGCGCTCCGCGCTCAAGACCGACATTAAGAAGTTCGAGGCCGCAGTGGCGGGAGGCAACCGCAGCGAGGCCGAGGGCGCTTATAAGGTGGCGGTCAAGGCTGTGGACAAGGCGATCAGCCATGGGATCCTTCATCGGAACAATGCCGCTCACAAGAAGAGCAGCATGACCCTGAAGCTGAACAAGC
>CAJUEU010000061.1 GCA_910585735.1 uncultured Oscillospiraceae bacterium
TACAATGAAGCCATCCAAAACACAGGAGGTCATTCCCTATGAAAAAGAACGCAACGGAACTGGTATTCATTCTGGACAAAAGCGGCTCCATGGCCGGGCTGGAGAGCGACACCATCGGCGGCTTCAACGCCATGCTCCAGAAGCAGCGGGCGCTGGAGGGGGAGTGCCGGATCACCACGGTGCTCTTCGACAATCGCTATGAGCTGCTCCACGACCGCATCGACATCCGGGCGGTGAGCCCCATGACAGAGAAGGAGTATCAGGTGGGCGGCTCCACGGCCCTGCTGGACGCCATTGGCCGGACTATCCACAAGTTGGTGAGCATCCAGCGGAACACGGCGGAGGAATATCGGGCAGAGAAGGTGATGTTCGTCATCATCACCGATGGGGCGGAGAACGCCAGCCGGGAGTATTCCGTCCAGAAGGTCAGGACCATGATCGAGCATGAGAAGGAGAACTACGGCTGGGAGTTCCTGTTCCTGGGGGCCAATATGGATGCCGTAGAGACGGCGGGGCGGTTCGGCATCGCCCGGGACCGGGCGGTGGAGTATGTGCCCGATGGGGCGGGGACCGAGCTGAACTTCCAGGCCATGTCTGAGACCGTGGCCTGCTTCCGTGCCACCGGGGCCGTTCCCGCTGCGCCCATGGAGGCTATTCGCAAGGATATGAAGAAAAGGGGTTGGCGCAAATGACCGGTGCCATCGTTGGGGATATCGTGGGCTCGGTCTATGAGTGGAACAACATCAAGACCAAGGAGTTCCCGCTCTTTCAGGACAAGTGCTTTTTCACCGACGACACGGTGATGACCGTTGCCGTGGCCGAGGCTTTGATGAACGGCGGGGAGAAGGACGATTTCATCGATGCCATGAAAAAGTATGGCAGGATGTACCCCGATGCCGGCTACGGCGGACACTTCAGAACATGGCTCTTTTCCAACAGCCGGGAGCCCTACCATTCCTGGGGCAACGGCTCGGCCATGCGGACGGCGGCGGTGGGCTGGTGGTTTGACACCATGGAGGAGACCCGGCACATGGCTGCGCTGGCAGCCGGTGTGACCCATGACCACCCAGAGGGCATCAAGGGGGCCGAGAGCACGGCGGCCGCCATCTTCCTGGCCCGGACCGGGCACAGCAAGGCGGAGATCAAAGAATATGTGGAATGGGAGTTCGGCTACGACCTGAGCCGGACCCTGGACGAGATCCGGCCCCGCTATCGGTTCAACGAGAGCTGCCAGGACACGGTGCCCCAGGCCATCACCGCGTTTTTGGAGAGCAAGAATTTTGAGGATGCCATCCGCAACGCCATCTCCCTGGGCGGGGACAGCGACACCCTGGCCGCCATCACGGGAAGCATCGCCGAGGCCGCCTACGGCGTGCCGCAGTGGATCAAGGATAAAGCGTGGGAATATCTGGACGAGCCCCTGCGGGAGGTGCTGCGGAAGTGGCAGGGGGAACTTTCCAAGCGGGGCGCATCTCTGTAAAACTTTTAGTAGCTATTCACGCCGACTTGTGGTATATGTTTGTGCTACAAGGAGGCGAGCCTATGAAAAAGCTCATCATGGCAACCGTGATCACTGTTTGCTTGGTCCTGTGCGCCGTTATGTGGCCGCAAAGTAAAGCGGCTGGGGAAGAGGCATCCAGGCCCAAGCGGGTACCTGCTATGAATGTCGCCAAAGAGCCGGCTATGAGGTTCAAGGGACCGATTGAAGTTCCGATGTTTCAGGCAGAGAAGGAGACACCCGAGCTTCCGCAGCCGGAGCTGCCCATGGAGACTGTTCCTGAACCGGAGCCTGTACCTACGGAAACACCCTTAGTCCCCGAGGTGCAGTCAACACCGAAGCCGAACCCCACCTCGGAGCCGGAGCCAGAACCTACCCCGGCGCAAACCTCTTCAGTCCCCCAAGCCGGAGATATGGTCTATGTACCGGGCTTTGGCTGGCTGGAGAGTCAGGGAGAGGGCACTGTGACTTACGATGATATGATGTTTGAGAACGGTAATAAGGTCGGAAGCATGGGATGAATTAACAAATTCGCATGAACAGTGCACCTGAAAATGGTTATACCCAGTTATACCCCCGACACAAGGGTATAACTGAGTATAATTGGGTATAACGATTTCGTTGCTCACTGGTTGCGCCGCGATAGACAAGGAAAAGGCAGAGCTGACCTATCGATCAGTCCTGCCTTTTGTCGGCTCCATACTTTGCCCGAAGGCTTATGTGACTTTCCTGTGTCTGCTTTTGGAGTTACTGGGTTGACTTTGACTGTATCTATTGGTATAATGAAATTGCTTCAAGGCGTGATGGATTAAATTTGAGACATTGTTTCTGTGTGTTTACTCCCGTTTATGCAAGTGAACCTGAGTAAACAAATGAAAACAAAGAATTGAATTTAATTGATTTTGCCTGACGGGGCTTTCTTGTGCTATGCGGAAAGCAGTTTTGTCAGGCTATCATTATGCCTTTTTGCAACTATTTTGCTGGGAGGTATTTTTTATGGAAAAAGTAGTTGTAAACATGGTTCAGGCTCAAATAGGTTATACGTTTCAGAATCTTGACTTATTGAGACAGGCTTTTATCAGACGTTCCTACACAGAGGAACACGGCGGAGAAAATAATGAGGTATTAGAATTTATTGGCGACAAGGCACTGGATCTTGCGGTCGTTCAACTCTTGGTAAAACGATACGGGTATATTGATGCTGGTTCTTCTGCTGAATTTGCCTGTGACCACCGTGAAGGCGAACTTACAAGGATCAAAAGTAGAATGGTTGAGAGGAAAAACTTAGCCAGGCGAATGGAGGAACTGGGATTTGCTGAGCATTTAATTATGGGAAAGAGCGACCTCCAAAATAATGTCCAGGAAGAATTGTCGGTAAAGGAGGATCTATTTGAAGCAATTCTTGGTGCCGTGACATTGGATTGTGATTGGGACCTTTCTATTATTTCATCAGTAGTTGAGGCCATGCTGGTGCCGGAGGATTTCTTTCAGGAGGATACAGAGACAAACTATGTTCGGCTTATCCAAGAGTGGGAAGAAAAGAAAAACGGAGCAATTCCTTGGTATTGGTTTGAAGAGGTGAATTATCACTCACAGAGTTTCCACAATTATATGCGCTCTCAGGCCATTGGCCTATCGGTTATTCCTCAGCAGGTCCCTATGGAATATTCAAAGCACAAAGCTTATTTTCAATGCGAACTGAAACTGCTCAATTCGCTCCCAGTCTTTAGGGGAGTTGGCCTGTCAAAAAGCGAAGCCAGAATGAATGTATGCAAGTTGGCGTATGAGTATTTGGATCAACATGGCCTTCTATTCTCAATCCAAGACGAAATTGAAAACCCCAATAAGGCTGATGCAATCAATCAGCTGGAGATCCTTGCCCGGCGGGGATATTTTCCGATCCCCACCTATGCCTTTGAACAGAGTTATGATAAAGACGGCAATCCGGTTTGGAAATGCAGATGCCAGATAGCAGGATACGATGCATTTTTTGAGGCGGAGTCATCTTCAAAGAAGGACGCAAAAAAGACAGTGGCTTTTGAAATGCTTAAGTATGTGTTGGACGAGGAGGAATAACCGATGCCAAAATGGTGTTTCAACTACGATTCTGGGGAATACGAATATATTGAGCGAGATGGCTTCAGCGTCACAAGAGGCGAATATGTTTATAATTGGGACGACAGTGAGTACCGCTGCGAAGAGGAGGAAGAGCGCCGTCGTGAAGAGAAAGAGGAACGGCAGCGAGATGAAGATTGAATAAAACTACGCCTATCAGGTGAATTACCTGATAGGCGTAGTTTTATTATCACAGCTCATTCAGTCTCTGCTTCAGTTCCTCGTCCGTCAGCTTTCCCTGCTCGGACTGTTCCAACAGCTCCTGGGCCTTTGCCACGGCATTGTTCCACTCGTCCACGCTGATCTTCCCACGGAGCTTCCTCTGCTTCAGTCGAATGTAGGCCCTGTCGTACTCCACCTTCGCCGGGGTGCGGTTGGCCCTGCCCTGGGCCTCCTTCCGGTGGGCGCCCACCTTCCGGCAGGTGCGCTCTGTCTCGCCGGGGGCGATGTTGTTGCAGTAGCAGGTGTTGTACCCGGCGGTCAGGAGAAAATACCTGCCGCAGTTGTGACAGCGCCGGGGCGCGTTGCCGTGGATCAAGCCACGATAAAAATCGGTAAAGAGAAAGGATACAACATCCTGAAACTGCGTTTCCTCCCCGATCACGATCTCCTCCGAATTGTCTGGGTTGCGGATGGGGATGAATCGGATGGCAGCGTCAAAGCTCTGCTCAAACTCATCCTCATCCGGAAAGAAAAACGCTCCCGCAGAGCGCATGCCCTGATAGTATTCCGCAAAGGCCTTACCATAGGCGGCACCGTTTCGTCTGGGGAGGTCCTCAAAGTCCAGCTCCAGTGTCAGTGCGATTTGATTGCGAAAGGCGTCCAAACGCTCTGGTAACGTCTCATAGACCTCTAACATCTTTCGAAACTGCCGATTCCTTTCACTTCCTGTTGCCATGGCCTCCTCCCATTTCTCTGGTTGGGCGGCCAGCAGAGGAAACATATTGTAAGCCACATAGTAGTCCATGGGCAGATCACGATAAGGAGGCAGGGAGAGCAGTACATCATAAAATGCGTTCAGCTTTTTCTGGACAGAAACGGCCTGTGATTTGTTTGGCTGGTCCATGATCTGATGAAAGGCGGGCGCGAAGTCATCTGCCCGCTCACTCAATTCCTGAACTACCTGGCTGTCCAGATTCAGATACTCGGTTGTGAGTTCACCCAGTTGGTATGACCGCTTCCCCACAAGGAGATGTGTTCCCCAAAACAGGACCGCAAAGAGGTCCGGTTCGTTCTTCGGAATGTAGCCCATATCTTTGCCCTCCTGTATCCGATAGAGATTTGGCGTTTACCTGACCGGGCCCCAAACTATTGAAATCCATTTTTTGATATGCTACCCTCAAATTGTATCAGGCAGAGAAACAAATGTCAATCGCATTACGATTATCATAAAACCAAGACCTGCCGGTACCTCGATAACTGAATACCCACCATCGGAGAGGATACACCTCTGGGGAAGTGCGCCGGGACTTCGCAATGCGAAAGAGCGCACCGACAGAGGAAAGACGTTGCGGTGAAAGTCCGGGACAGGAAGCGGTACGGTGTGTGGCCAACAAAATTTTGAAAGAAGGAACCGAATGAAAGAATCTGAATTCAAAAGTTTTGATGACCTGCCGCTGTTTCTCAGCGCAAAGCTGGTGGCACAGACGCTGGGCGTCTCCATCTCCAGCGCTTATGAGCTGATGGCGGAAAAAGATTTCCCGACGCTGCGCATAGGCAACCGTATCGTGGTCCCCAAGGACAAGCTCCAGGCGTGGGTGGAAATGCAGACCGGGGGTGAGGCTTGATGTATCAGCCCTGGCAAAAGCATGACCCGGCCAAGTATTACTTTATGGTGCCCAACGAAGTCTTCAGCCTCGGCTTGAATTCCAGTGAGCTCTCCATCTATAGCTACTTGCTCCGATGCGAGGACCGGAAGACCTACCAGTGCCATCCCAGCTAGCGAACTGAACGATGAGATGGAGGATGAAGAGAAGGCCTACGCACCTCAAAGCCTCTGGCAACAGGTCATGGACTATCAGGAGGCCAAGGCCGTCCTCTACGATGAGGACACAGGCTGGACAGAGAAGGAGGGGGCAGTCCGTACCTTGGAACGGCTCTGGGATGAGGGGCTGAAGGTGGCAGCTCATCAGTTGGGCAAGTGCTACCGGGACGGACTGGGGGTACTCCCGGACGAGGACCGGGCCGGAGGTTGGCTCCAATGGTCGGCAGAAGCCGGAAACGACTATTCACAATACGCTCTGGGTAAGCTCCTCCAAGAGCGGGGACGGATTCGGGAAGCCCTTCGGTGGTATGAGGAAGCCTCTGCCCGTGGTAACGAGTACGCCGACTACCGGCTGGGGAAGCTGTACCTCATAGGTAAGGATGTCCCCAAAGATGTGCTGGCGGCGGTCAGACACCTGGCCGCCGCCGCTGAATTGGGAAACCAATACGCCCAGTACACCCTGGGTAAGCTGTATCTTATGGGGCAAGACGTACCACGGGACAAGGGACAAGCTCTCCACTGGCTTACCCAGGCCGCCGACCTGGGCAACGAGTACGCCCAATTTTTCCTGGAACGTTGGGAGTCCATGGGTCAGCCCTCTGTGATGCTGTCGGTCACCCGACTTCTTCGGAGTGTGGCCCAGACCTTCCGGGATGCGCCGCTGCCCCGTGACGCTACCACTATGCAGCCCCACATTGATCGCAAGAGGCTGAAGAAGCTCAGGGAAAAGAAACTGGCCATGGGCCACAAGCCGGATGACCACGAAAGTCAGGGCTTCACCATGGGCGGTATGAGTATGTGAGCCCAATATATGCAGTCACCATTTGCACCGCTATAAACAAGGAAAGAAAAAATCAGTAGCTATTTGCGGCGAGGTGTGGTATTGTGTGTCCTTGCAAAGGAGGCGCACACAATGCTGGACCACATGAGAGAACTGCAAAAGAGATGTATCCCCCTGCCCGGCCACGCAGAGGAGCTGGCCAAGATCGAGCAGATATTCCATGAGCTGAAGCCCCAACTGGAGTGCGGCGGCGCCCGTCTTCGCTGTCTTGTGGATGTGGAGAAGAAGCTCCGGGAGGAAGCAGCCGAGGAACACTTCGCCGCTGGGTTCGCACTGGGCTGGGAAATCAGAAAGGAACTACAGGATGCCGGGGTCCTCTCCGTACGGGACGGAGAGGACCCCGGCATCATCATATCAGAAGGGAAGTGAACGAATGGCAAAACGCAGACCCTCTGGGGACGGCATGGTGCGTAAGCGGGAAGACGGCCGCTGGGAGGGCCGCATCGTGGTGGGCCACAAGAAAAACGGCGACCCCATCTTCCACCACGACTACGCCAACACCCAGAAGGAACTGACGGACAAGCTCCACCGCAGCCAGGAGCAGTATCAGGGCGTGGAATTGACCGAAGACAGCCGCATGACCCTCAGCGAGTGGCTGGACAGGTGGCTGGAGGATTACAAGGTGGCCACTGTCCGGCCCTCCACGCTGGAGGTCTACCGCCGATGCATCGACACCTACATCAAGCCCCAGCTTGGCCACAAGCAGGTGTCCCTCATCAGGCCCCAGGATGTCCAACGCATGTACCGTCGGCTGAAGAAAGAGGGGCGCGTCCATGAGCATCCCGAGGAGGGGAACGAACTCTCGGACGCCACCGTCAACCACATCCACACCATGCTCCACGGCGCCATGAAAGACGCGGTGCAGGCCCACATCATCGCCAAAAATCCTACCGAGGGACCCACCGCACCCAGACCCAACTACAAGCCCAAGCGCATCCTCAACGAGCAGGAAATGGACACCTTCATGGAGATCATCCGCAAGGACGAGGTGTGGTATGAGTTTTTCTACACCGAGCTGATGACCGGCCTGCGGCGGGGAGAGATCTGCGGCCTGATGTGGCAGGACTTCGATGAGAAG
>CAJUEU010000062.1 GCA_910585735.1 uncultured Oscillospiraceae bacterium
AGATCCGCCTGTTCCAGCGTGGTGGGGCGGGCGGGCCGGTCCAGCTTTTCGGGCAATGCAGAAAGTATCTCATACTCGGGTAGATCGCTCCTATCGTCCTTGGCGGCGGATGCCGGGGCCGCCAGGGACAGGACCATGACGATGGCCAGGATAAGGGGTAAAAACTTTTTTCTCATGTTCGTTTCTCCTCTCAAAATTTTTCCTCCGATGGGAAAAAACCGTACACTTCGGCACTTATTATAGCATGGATCACCCATGGTTGCAAGGAAATCATAAAAATCAGGCTCTTGTTATGAGTCGGCAGCCACCCGGGTCATCCCACCGCCGCGGCGTAAAGCTCGTTGCGGCTCAGGCCCAGCTCTTTGGCGGCCTGCTTCACCGCGTCCTTCCGGGAGAGGCCGTCCTCCATCAGCTCGCCCACACGCGCCAGGCCGTCCTCCAACGTGGCCTCTTCCTTCACGGGCCGGGCTCCCTCCACCACCAGCACATACTCCCCCCGGGGCTCCTTCTCCCCGTAGAGTTCGGCCGCCCCGGCCAGGGTGGTGCGGATGACCTCCTCGTGGAGCTTGGTGAGCTCCCGGCAGAGAGAGACCCGCCGGTCCGGGCCGAAGGTCTCCAGCAGGTCATCGAGGGTGTTTTTCAGCTTGTGGGGGGCCTCGTAAAAGATCATGGTCCGCCCCTCGGCTTTCAGCTCCTCCAGCTGGGAACGGCGATTCTTTTTGTTCATGGGCAGGAAGCCCTCGAAGGTAAACCGGGCGGTGGGCAGGCCAGAGACCGACAGGGCGGTGATGAGGGCGCAGGGCCCGGGCAGGGCCACCACGGGCACCTCATGTTGGGCGCAGAGGACCACCAGGTCCTCCCCCGGGTCGGAGACCGCCGGGGTGCCCGCGTCGGTACAGAGGGCCACGTTCTCCCCGGCCTGGAGCCGCTCCAGCAGCTTGCCCCCCGCCTCGTCGGTATTGTGGCGGTAGTAGCTCACCAACGGCTTTTTGATCCCCAGGTGGCTGAGCAGCTTGAGGGTCACCCGGGTATCCTCGGCGGCGATCAGGTCCACCGCCTCCAGGGTCTCGGCGCAGCGGCGGGAGATGTCCCCCAGGTTTCCGATGGGAGTGGGGACCAAATACAGTGTTCCGGCCATAGAAAGGCCTCCTTTTTTCGCGTTGCAATTTCCTTTTCTCCGTAGAGGCCGCTGGGGACAGCGGCCCCTACGAGAGCGTATCCGGCAGCACCGCAAGTCCCGGCCTGCCGCCCTTCACCGCCTCCACCAGCACGGCGTAGGGAGGCTTGTCCGGGGCGTGGGAGCAAAGTTTCAGCCGCTTGGGCTCCAGTCCCGCCTGCCGCAGCTCTGTGAGCAGGTCGGTGAGCCCTTCGGCACGGTAGACCAGGGCAAAGCGGCCCTTATGGCCCAATACCCCGGCGGCAGCTTGGCAGAGCTCGGGGAGGGTGCAGCCCGCCATCCGTCCGGGGCCGCCCTCCGCCCCTGTCCCCTCCGGGTACCAGGGCGGGTTGGAGATCACCAGATCTACCCTCCGCGGGCTCATGGCCCGGAGGTCACAGGGCAAGATCTCCCCGGCCAGGCGGTTTTGGGCCAGATTCTCCCGGGCCAGGGCGGCGGCATGGGGATCCAGCTCCACCCCCGCGAGGGACAGCGCAGGCTCCCGCCGGGCACAGAGCAGGAGCAGCAGCCCTGCCCCGCAGCCCAGGTCCAGCACGGCCTGCCCCGGCTTCAGGGTGCAGAATTCTCCCAGCTCCAGGGAATCCCGGCCCAGGGGAAAACAGCCCCCGTCCCAGCGGTAGGTATACGGCCCCAACTGCTCGGTATGCTCCAAACGGACCATCCCCCTTCCCTTTTTGCCCATTCTGCCACGAAGCCAAAATGCTTGCTTGCAAGAGCGATCTGCGGACATTATACAGGAAAAAGAGGAAAAAGGCAACGCCGGGATACAAAAAAGACCCGGCGAGCTTCGCCGGGTCCTTCGTATTTTTCCGCCTGTACGCGTCACGCCGCACGGTCCAGCTGGGCCGTGGACTTATGCTGGATGGGCTTCCACTCCACCTTCTGGAACAAGGCGGCAATGGTGAGGGGAAAGTAGGAGATCATAAAGATGGGGAACAGAGGGATATAGACCAGCTTCTGCCAGGCTTTGGCCCGGATCCTGCCCCACTCGCTGGCAACGGTGACGATGCCGTAAAGAAGCATGCCGCCGTAGAAGCTGAGGAAGCCGGCGCCCAGAAAGTCGGTGGCCAGGTTGAGCACCTGGGGCACCGCGTAATCGGGGGCCATCAGGTAGGCGGCCAGGGTCACGATCTGGAAGGCTGAGCCCAGGGTGGTCAGGAGCATACCGGGGGCCACCAGCATGAAGATATCATAGCAGCCCAGGCCCCGGCGGCCGCCCCGAAGGGTCCCCTTCAGGAGGGACAGGCCGTACCGGCCGCTGACCTGGTAGAAGCCCTTGGCCCAGCGCATCCGCTGGTCCCAGGATTGGCGGAAGGAGGTGGGCTGTTCATCGTAGATCACGGCCCCCTCGCAGTAACCCACCTTCTCGCCCATTGCGGCGCACTCGGCGGAGAACTCCAGGTCCTCGGTCATCAGGTGGTAGGGCCACCCCCCCTTCTCCCGGATCACATCGGAGGAGATCAGGAAGCCGGTACCCGACACGTGGCAGGTGACCCCCAAGGCCATCCGGGCCGAGTTGAGAAACCGGGCCTCCCGCAAAAACCAGATGGAGTAAGCGGCCGAGATCCAATTGTCCCCGAAGTTTTTGGAGTTGCGGTAGCTGGTCACCGCCACGAACTTGCCGGTATCATATGTACGGTTCATCTCAGCGACAAAGTTGGGATCCACCAGGTTGTCGGCGTCAAACACGAAGAAGCCCTCATCCCGGTCGAACAATCCGTCCTCCATGAGCTTTTTCAGCAGGAAGTCCAGGGCGTAGCCCTTCCCCACCTCCAGCCGGTTGAACCGGCGGTAGACCGTAGCCCCCGCGGCTCTGGCCACCTCGGCGGTGCGGTCGGTGCAGTTGTCGGCCACCACGTAAATATCCAAAAGATCGGCCGGATAGTTCTGGGCCCGGAGGCTGGCGATCAGCTCTCCGATGACCCCCTCCTCGTTCCGGGCCGAGATCAGTACCCCGTATCTCCGAAGCCGGGAGACCTCATGCAGATCCCGCCGGTTGCGCCGAAGCATCCCTATGACCAGGTAAACCACCTGATACAGATAAAGCGCCGCAATGGTGCAGCCCAAAACCTGATTAAATGACGAAACAAAGTCTACGAGCTTCATCCGTTCTCCACCTCTTTCTGTTTCCCCTTTTCGCGTGTCCTATTATAGCACCCCTGTTTTGAATTGCAAGGGCTTGGGAGTGAAATTAAGGAATCGTTAAGGAAAGCTTAATCCCTTCCTGACACGGGGAAGGACCCGCCAGGTAGAGCGTATTTAAGAATCCCCTCGCGAGGGCGGCTACAGCTGCCCCGCGGAAGCTTTCTTTTTCAACGCTCGTAAAGGCGGGTCCTTCAGAACTCTTCCCTCTCAAATTCCAGGCACAGCTCGTTCTCCCCCATGTCCCCTCCGCCCAAACACAGGCCGTAGCGGAGGAGCAGGCCGCCCCTCTCTCCCTCCAGTCTATGCTCCAGCTCCCGGGTCAGAAGCTCCAGAGGAAAAGAGCCGTAAGGGGTAATGTAGTCGGTGAGATACCGCCGCCCCGGACGGAACACCATACGGCAGGAGACCTCCCCCTTCCGCTCCAGCACCACCTTATCCGGCCCGGCGGTCAGGGTCGTCACCGTATTTCCCAGGCCGGAGTCCTCTCCCTCCCGGTAGGAAAGGCTCCAGCCCTCTTCCCCGGCCGCCAGCCTTCCCCGAAGGGTCTGGTCTGTCGTCAGGGTCTCCCCCTCCATGGTCTGCCGGCTCCGCAGCCGGATCGTCACACTGTATGCGGCCATACTTCCTCCCTTCCGGCGGCTCCCGCCCCCGGTCAGTATTGCTCGATCTCCACCCGCTCCACCGGGTCGGTCACCGGCTGTCCCAGGAAAATGGAGGCCAGCCGGGCAAAATCCTGGGTGGAATCGCTGACGAAATATCGGCAGGCGCCCACGTCCCGGCGGGCCAGCAGGTCCCGCTCCCTGAGCCACGCCCCCGCGTAGTCGGCGCAGGCGGCCCCGCTGTCGATGAGAGTCACACCGGGGCCCATGATGGCCCCAATGACCTCCGCCAGCAGCGGATAATGGGTACAGCCCAGCACCAGGGTATCCACCCCGGCTTCCTTCAAGGGCGTCAAATATTCCCGGGCCACCAGCTCGGCCACCGGGTCCCCGGGGCGAAAACGTCCGTTCTCCACCAAAGGCACAAAAAGAGGACAGGCCAAGGACACCACGGCGACCCCAGGGTCAATGGCTTCCATCTCCCGCTCGTAGGCCCCGGAGCGAATGGAGGCCGCCGTGCCGATAAGTCCCACCCGTCTGTTCCGGGTGGCCTCCACCGCCGCCCAGGCGGCGGGACCCACCACCCCAAAAATAGGCAGGTCGTTCTCCGCCTTCAGTTCCGTGAGGGCATTGGCCGACACGGTACCGCAGGCCACTACGACAGCCTTCAGGTCAAAGGAACGGAGAAAGCTCACATCCTGCCGGGCGTAGCGCAGAATGGTCTCCCGGCCCCGGCCTCCGTATGGTACCCGTCCTGTATCTCCAAAGTAGATGAGCTCCTCCCCGGGAAGGATCTGCCTCAACTCCCGAAGAGCGGTAAGCCCCCCCATCCCGGAATCAAATACCCCAATCGGACGCTGGTCCATCTCCATCTTCCTCCCTGCCCCTGATTTTTCATAAATACTTGGTTTTCCTTTTTATGATATGCTCATTCCCCCGGAAAGGCAAGGGTATTTTCCTGTTTTTCTGAAAAAAGGCTCAGGTTTCCTGTTTGACATTTTCCTCTTCCTGATTATAATATAGCTGTGAGCGCAAATTTACCGGCGCGGCAAAGGAGGTATGTCCCATGGAATTGGAGCTGAGCCGCAAGCAATTTCGCCGTCTTTTGGATATGGCTTATATTGGAAACTGGATCCTGAACTCTACCCGGGGGGAAGACCGCTTTACCGACTACGACGAGGTGGAGTCCCTTCTCTTCCGAAAGGCCCGGGAGGCAGGCATGGATGCCCTTACCGAAGATTGGCAGGGGGTGGCTGTGCCCTCCCAGGCCTTCGCCTCCGGCGGCATCCACGACGCCATTATGGACTATGAAAACAACGTCTTTTTTGACATCCTGGCCGAGGATCTTGCCCGGCGGGATATGGACGACGTGCCCATCGACGAGACCAACTATCAGGAGCTCGCCTCCCGGTTCGAGGCCTACATCGCTGAATTTGAGGAGCACGGCACCGACCACATTCTTCTGGACAACGGGAACTTTTAAGAATGGAGCTTCCCCGATAAGCAAAGGTCCCAGGCGAACAGCCTGGGACCTTTGCTTATTTCGTTTTCCTCATCAAAAATCCGAACCCGGTGCCGCAGACTCCGCCTGCCAGATGCATAAAGTGAGCGGTGTTGTCCGTCACAAAAAGTCCGGCGTAGATCTCCTGGCCCAGATAGATAATGGCCACCAGAATGAGGGTCAGAGGGATGGTGCCCGACTTCATTCCTGAAAGAGAGGAGAGCAGAATCAGCATAAAGACAATTCCGCTGGCCCCCAGAAGGGCGTAGCCGGGAAAAAGGAAGCACTGGAGAAGCCCCGAGATAAGGGCTGTGAGCAGAATACCGCAAAGGAGGGCACGGCTCCCGTACCGCTCCTCCATGGGTGGGCCTATCACCAGTAGCAGCACCATATTCCCGGCAAAATGGGAATACCCGCCATGGCCCAGCACATGGCCGAAAAGCCGCACGAACCAAAGCGGCGTAACGGGAGAACGGTAGACCGAAAACAGGTGAAGGGTGGTCCAGTCCTTGGTCAGCCAGCCCAGCCCCAGAACAGCCAGGGAAAGGAAGAAAAAGGTGAGGATCACCGGGGAATTGTAGTGGAGCTTGTTCTTCATCGTGAAAGGCCCCCTTCAAAAAATAGGAGGCAGGCAGTTTTCCCTGCCTGCCTCCCGGTTTGCGGTTTGCTTATTTCGCGTAATCCACCGCTTTGGTCTCCCGAATGATATTGACCTTGATCTGGCCGGGATACTCCATCTCGTCCTCGATCTTCTTGGCCACATCCCGGGCCAGAATGACCATCTGGTCCTCCGAGATCTTCTCGGGCTCCACCATAATGCGGATCTCCCGGCCGGCCTGAATGGCAAAGCACTTCTCCACTCCGGGGAAGGAGGAGCCGATGCCCTCCAGGGTCTCCAGCCGCTTGATGTAGTTCTCCAGGTTCTCCCGCCGGGCGCCGGGGCGGGCGGCGGAAATGGCGTCGGCCGCCTGAACGACCACGGCCACCAGGGTCTTGGCCTCCACGTCCCCGTGGTGGGCCTCGATGGCGTGGATGACCTCCTCGCTCTCCCGGTACTTCCGGGCCAGCTCCACGCCGATGGCCACGTGGGAGCTTCCCTCCACCTCACGGTCGATGGCCTTGCCCAGGTCGTGAAGCAGGCCGGCCCGCTTGGCGGTGGCAACGTCCACACCCAGCTCGGAGGCCATGAGCCCCGCCAGGTGAGCCACCTCCAGAGAATGGTTCAGAATGTTCTGGCCGTAGCTGGTGCGGTACTTCATCCGGCCCAGCAGCTTGATGAGCTCAGGGTGCAGTCCGTGAACATTGGCCTCAAACACAGCCCGCTCGCCTTCGGCCTTGATGGTAGCGTCCACCTCCCGCTTGGCCTTCTCCACCATCTCCTCAATGCGGGCGGGATGGATCCGTCCGTCCTGGATCAGCTTCTCCAGGGCGATCCGGGCGATCTCCCGGCGCACCGGCTCAAAGCAGGAGACCGTGATGGCCTCGGGGGTATCGTCAATAATAAGGTCCACCCCGGTGAGGGTCTCCAGGGTGCGGATGTTCCGGCCCTCCCGGCCAATGATCCGGCCCTTCATGTCGTCGGAGGGAAGGGGCACCACGCTGACGGTGGCCTCAGACACATGGTCGGCGGCACAGCGCTGGATGGCAAGGGAGATGATCTCCCGGGCCATATTGTCGGCCTCCTCCTTATAGTGGAGCTCTGCCTCTCGGATCTTGGCGGCCGACTCGTGGGTGACCTCGGCCTCCAGCTGGCTCACCAGCATGTTCTTGGCCTCCTCGGCGGTCATGCCGGAGATCCGCTCCAACTCAGCCACCTGCTTGTCCTTCAGAGCCTCGACCTCTTCCTTCTCCTGCTCCAGCTCAGAAAGCTTATCCTGCAGGGCCTCTTCCTTCTTCTCCAGATTTTCCAGCTTCTTGTCCAGGTTCTCTTCCTTCTGCTGAAGGCGGTTCTCCTGCTTCTGGATGTCGCTGCGGCGCTCCTTCTCCTCCTTCTCCCACTCGTTGCGGGCGGTGAGGATGGCCTCCTTGGCCTCCACCA
>CAJUEU010000063.1:0-2397 GCA_910585735.1 uncultured Oscillospiraceae bacterium
GCGGAAAAAGGCCCGTTTAGACGGTGCGCCAGGAGATCTTGAATAGGCTCTAAGGCAACAAAAAGTCCCCCGCCTCAAAACAGACGGGGGAGAAGGGCTGCTTGGTTACACATAATTTAGGGCCGGCCGGAAGTTAAACGGGGGGTTACGATTCATCCCTTCCCCCTCGCCATCCCCCGCTATGGGGGCCGCCATATCCATGGTGGCCGTTGCCCTGCCCGTGATATGGTGAAGGGCCGTTGGCATTACCAGCGCCAAGGAGCTGGATGCGCTCCCGGATTTCCCGCATACTCATCCCCTGCACCGCTTCGGGAGTAATGCTGGGGTCAAGCTGCTGCAACTCCAAAAAAGCCCTGTATTTGCCGCAGGAAAGGCCCGATTCATGGGCCGCTGCAATCTCCTCCGGAGGGGCGAAATAACAATAGGTGTTGTGCTGCTTTGCCGCGCATGCCTCAACGCCGGAAAGAATTTTGGCGGCTTGCTGCCCCTCTGGACCTACAACGGTAATGGTCATAACCTCATTACCGGCCAGCAGCGCCTCAATATGGCCGTGGTGCAGTATCTCCTCAAGGGCCTTGGTGTAGTTTTTGTGTTTTAGATGAAGGGTGCTGGAAAGCTCCTGCCCATCCTCATTAAACCCGTTTACAAAAATCACCTGGTCAAACCGGTTGATGCCTAGTTCGATGGAAGGGTTTATGTCAATGCTAATCTCCACAGTGGGGGTAAAATAGAGCCAGCGTCCCAAAAGCACCAAAAACAGCGCGCAGGCGCAGGCGGCGCAGAGGCTATACCGGCCCCCTTCCGCATCTGCCCTGGTGTAGCCCCGTGTCTTCTCTGCAAGAAATGTTCGGGTGCGCTCCTTTAAGGCTTCCTCCGCCCGGATGGGAGCAAAGAGCTCCTTGAAGGTGTTATTCATAGTCGTAATCGCCTCCCAACCTTTCTCTTAACATCTGTTTGGAACGAGTTAGGAGCGTATAAATTGTATTTACATTTTTTCCTAAAATGCGGCTGATTTGCGGAGCGGTATAACCTTCAAAGTAGTGCAGATAAACAACATCCCGGTATTTTTGCGGGAGTGAAAAAACCGCCTCCCAAACATCCCGGTAATCCGGGGGTGTTTTTGCCGGATACGCAATCGCCCCCTCCAAGGGGACGGTATGACGGCGAAAGAAGTTTTTCAGCAGGTCCTTGCAGGCGTTGATGGTGACCCGAATGAACCACGCCTTTTCATGCTCGGCATTTTCAAAGGAAACGGAGCTAAGGACATACTTCAAAAACACAGTTTGAAATATGTCCTCGGTGTCGGCGCTATTCTTCAAATGAATCATACAAAGCCGGCGGACGGTATCGGAATACCGCTCGATGGCCTGAAGGGTCTCTTGCTCGCTCCGCATAAATAATTCCTTTTACACCCTGCCGCGTCCGCTCCGGAAGCCGTTTCCCCGTCCGCATCCGTTGCCCCGGCCCTGGCCAGCGGCATAATTATCGCAGACGCCGTCCCCATCTGCATCGATAAAAGCCCCGCTATTTCCCGCCGGGCAGTTTCCGGGCCCGGTGCCGCAGACATCGCAAAAGCCGTCCCCGTCCGCATCCTCATAGACGCAGATGCTGCCGGCGTTATCGCAGATGCCATCCCCGTCTGCGTCTGCAAAATAGCGTCCGCACCCAGGTCCCGCGGCAAAGACGGTTGTCGAACCCAATAAAAATACCATCACCGCTGCAAAAACTCCGAAAAATGTTTTTTTCATAACTGTCCTCCATAAATTTTTGATAGCCATTTTTGACTTCACCTTAAATACGACTGACCAAGGGAAATCCATTCAAAAAATCTGTATTTTTTTCCGGACCCGCCCGCAAGGCAGCGGGGGAGCCTTTTTTTGCGGAAACTTTAAAATATCTTCCCCTTTTGTAGTTTTTAACGCAGACGTGTTGAGTTTTTAAAAAAGTGGTCGAAATAAGTAGGTAAACCACCAAGAGGAGGTCAAAAATTGTATGGGAACAAAAGTGAAAGAGAAAAAGGGACTTTTGCTGCTTTGTTGCGTTACAATTGTAGCAACACTTGCTGGGGCGGTCTTCCTGTTTACCCAGCGCGCCCCCTCCGGCAATGGCCTGGTACTGGATGACAATGCCACCATGGGCACCCTTCCCGGCATTGACATGGAGCAGCGCCAGAAGGAGCTCCAACAGCAGCTGGATGAGACCATGATTGCCTTTTCCATCAACAGCAGCCCCGTTTTTGCTTCCGGCAGGGCAGAGGGCAACCTGATGCTGGAGAACCCGGAAAACAACGCCAAGCTCCTTGTTGTGGAGATTCACCTGGACGGCACCGATGAGATTATCTACCAATCGAAGGCCCTCCCCATTGGCTCCAACATCGAAAACGCCCGCCTGGATAAG
>CAJUEU010000063.1:2407-7378 GCA_910585735.1 uncultured Oscillospiraceae bacterium
TCCCGCCACAGCTTATTTCAAAGCCTACCGGGAAAGCGACCAGGCCTTTGTGGGACAGGCAGGCGCGGCCATTACAATTTCTGTCCTTAGCTGAGATGCGGCCATCCATACAGATACAGGCTGTGTATGGAAGGAGTTATTTACAATGAAACTGAAAATGGTCTTTCGTATTTTGCCCGTTGTGCTGCTTGCTGCGCTGCTTGTGACGAGCGCCTATGGGGCGGACCTTCCCATTGGAGCCTCCAGTATGGACATCCCCATTGGAACCTCTGGGGATATGGTGATGGTGGGCACCGTGGAACCCACTATCATGTCTGTCACGATGCCCACCTATGTCCCGTTCCATATTGCAAGGGCGGTGCAGGGGGACAACAAGGTGATTTCTCCCCGCATCACCGTGACCAACAATTCCAGCGTTCCTGTGAGCCTGGATGTGTCCTACACCAGAGTGGACCTGAGCAAGCTCCCTGGTACCACCTGGAATGATGGGCAGTATGTAGGGAACAACCAGATTGCCATCGGCTTCCAGCCGGAGACGATTGCAAATCAGATGCCCACTTCTCTGGCCGGAACCAAGTGGCTCCAGGCAAACACCTACCAAAATGTCCATGTGATGTCTCTGACTGCTTATGGTGAATCCACCATGTATGTTGTAGGGACTTTGGGCAGCGCTGTCCCGGAAAACGACACCTTTTCTGTCATCCCCACTTTTGTGGTCCGTCAGGTAAGATAAGCGCAGGCTTTCTAAGAACCTGTTCAGCATCTAACCGCCCGCCGTCTGGCAGGTCTATTTCCGCCATGCTTTGCCAAATTTTTTTGCAATACATACAGTATTGCCGCAAAAATTTGTCTGCGCCCGGCAAAAATATCCCTTGCCATCCGCCGCACATCCAGATACGGAACAGGTTCTAAGGACATAAGAAAAGGTAAGAAGTGACATAAGCCCCTGTATCTGTATTTGGCAAAGGCCGGGAAGGGTACTCCCGGCCTTTCTCTTATGGAAAAATCACCCGGTCCCAGATGCCCCGGTAAGGGTATACCCCGTGGAATCCCTGGCTGGCTGCAAAAAGGAAATAAGCAAAGCAACCCGCCAGGAGGATAACCTTCCGCGTCCTAGCGTTAAGATACTTATCCGGCAGAAGCGCTGCCTCCGGCAGGGCCAGCAGAGAGAAAAAAGCGGCATAAATAGAGAGTCGCTCCAGGATGAAATGCCTGGTGATAAATAGCTGAATCAGCAGGGAATAGAAGATGCTGTTTGCCAGAACAGGGGAGACTGTTGGTTCATCCGCCGCCTGCTTAATAAGAGGCAGCGCAAAGAGAAAGCATCCCAGGGGAAGGAACAGGTACAGAAAGCTGTTTCCCTGCCAGTACATTCCGTCAAGGTAATGCTGGTATTTGGGGATTCGGGCAATCACCCCGCAAAGCAAGGGGTCCAATAAATAAGCGGTTGCGGCGGCTAAGGAAGCCAAGCCATAATGCAGCTTTGCGGGCCGGAGGCAAAGCAGAAAGGAGAGGGGCAGCATAATAAGGGCGCTCCAATGAAAGCAGGAGGCCAAAAGGACAACACCCCAGGCGGGGAGGAAGCGGCGCCGCTTTAAAAACGGGTAGGTCCATATAAGGATTGCGGCGGCCAGCGCCTGGCGCAGGAAATTCATGCTAAGGGCAAGGTGCTGGAGGGTGAGGAAGAGGTAGACGCTCATCCAGGGGGCGGGGGAATAGCGCCCGATCCAAGTAAAGACAAGGACGGTAAACAAAAGGTGAAACACAAAAAGAAGGGCCCGGTAATCCCCGCCAAGGCGAAAAACAAGTAAATTCAGCAGCAAATATCCAGGTTCAATTTGGGGCAGACCGGAAAAGCCTGTATCGGCTACTCTTTGAAAGATGTCTTCATACAGGCGGTAGTCAAAACCGGTGACATACCGAAAGGACGCCAAAAGCCAGCAGAAAATGCCCATGCTCCACAGATGGAATCTTTGGTATTTGAGATTTTGGGGCGGCAGCAGCTTGCCGGAAAAGCTGGCGGAAATCAGCAGGAGATAGGGCAGCATGGGAAGTCACCTCGGCGGTAAAATTCTTGGGTGGACTGGCAAAATTCAACACCATAAGCATAGTGGCAATGGTGTGAAATGTCAAGATAGGTGGAGACAAAATCGCAGTGCGATGGATTATGTGGTTGTTGGCGGTTATCCTTTTACAGCCTGTACAGCTTCTTCGGGGGAACACTTAAACGTGGACAAAAGGACAGCGGATTGAGGCCTGTAACCTTCAAACCGCTGTCTTCCTTTTCATTCAGTCTTCAAAATATTTTTGAAACAAATCTCCCGATAATTCAACAATATGGCAAAAAGGAATTTCGGTCCCGTCCAGGAAGAAAAGAACTTTCTTGGCCACATGGACTTTCTTTATGTTTCCGCTGTGGCGCAGGTACTCCCCGCCATCCTTCTTTCCGTCCGGCCGGAAATAAGTGACCGTCACCTCCGGCTGCTCCCCCTGCTCCAACGCCCATAGGATGACCTGCTGCTTTTGGTCCAGCACGGCCCTTTCGTCTTCGCTCAGCTCTGCCCGCTGGCCAACCGCCCGTCCGGTCTCCCGCACGGCCTCCCCGTACCCGGCCAGCGCCGCAAAGGGAGAAAACTGGGCCGCCCGCTCCGCCATGGTCATCCGGCGGCGGGTGGGGGATACGTGGTGAGGCAGGCGGAGGATATCCGCGTATTTTTCGGTTTCCGGCATAACATACCTCTACTTTCAGCGTGCCGCTGGATGGCAATCACACTCCGCCCCATGGGCGTTAATCACCCCAACCGCTTGCAGATAGGAGTAGATCACGGTGGAGCCGACAAATTTCATCCCGCGCTTTTTCAGGTCCTTCGAAATCTGGTCGGAGAGGGGGGAGGTTGTCTGCAAATCGTAGCTTTCGTCAATGGTCTTTCCGTCCGTAACCCCCCAAAGGTAGGCGTCGAAAGATCCAAACTCCGCCTGTATCTGCAAAAAGACCCTGGCGTTTCGAACACTGGCCTGGACCTTCAAACGGTTGCGGATAATGCCGGGGTCAGCCAGCAGCTCCTGCATTTTCTTTTCGTCATAGTGGCTGACCTTCTCCACATCAAAGTTATCGTAAACCTGGCGGAAGCGCACCCGTTTGTTCAGCACGCACTCCCAGGATAATCCGGCCTGGAAACCCTCCAGGATCAGCAGCTCGAACAGCATTTGGTCGGCGTGCTGGGGGATGCCCCATTCTGTATCATGGTACTGGATATACAAAGGGTTCTTCATGTTGACCCACCGGCACCGGTTGATAATTTCATTCATGCTTTATGACCTCCAATCGTCCCGTTCCGCTGGACTGCTGTAGCGCCCTCCTCCAGGGAATGCACCTTGAGGATGGCGTTTTTTCCATACTTGCCCTTGATTTGAAGGATGGCTTCCTGCATCCGCCGCTCCCGTTCCCGCTGGGCGGCGTTTTCCTTGCGCTGCTGCTCCAGGGCGGTATAGTCGGTGAACAGATCCAGCTGCTCCACCGCCGGGGCCTCCGGCACCTCACTTTCCAGGATGACCTCACAGGCGGTGAGGTTCAGCCGCCGGATGAGAAGGTTTCCATCCACCACCCGGTCAAACAGCGCCAGCGCCCCCTGCACCAGCTCCTTAGCCGAGGAGGTGTATCCCCCCAGCCGCTCTGTCCCATGGGCGTGCTTGGGCACCGCCCGGCCATAGCGGTCCACCGTCACCGGTCCCTTGTACTCCTTTCGCCGCTCCGGATCGGTGAGGTTCTCGATATCATACCCCGCTGTCAGGACCAGCTGGTTGGTCACCAGCCGTTTTCCAACCAGCTCCAGCGCCAAGGCGTCCGCCATCTCGTGGACCACCAGCCGGGCCTTCTGGAAGCTGTAGGGGTGCTGCAAGACCTGCCCGGAGCCGATGCTGTTGCTCTCCGGCCGATAGGCCTTCACGTCGGCGATGGTGCAGGGCTCCCACCCCCAGGCGTGGTCGATGAGAAGCTCAGCGTTGACGCCAAAGAGCCGGTAGAGGCTGTCCTCATCCTGGATGGATCGCCGGGCCACGTCCCCCATGGTGAACATCCCATGGGCCTCCAGCTTTTTGGCGTACCCCGGCCCTACCCGCCAAAAATCGGTGAGGGGCCGGTGGTCCCACAGGTTTTTGCGGTAGCTCAGCTCATCCAGCCGGGCGATACGGACGCCGTCCTTGTCCGGAGGGATGCGCTTAGCCCAGATATCCATGGCGATTTTGGCCAGGTACAGGTTCAGCCCAATCCCCGCCGTGGCGGTGATGCCGGTGGTCTCCAGCACGTCTAGCATCATCTTCTTTACCAGGTCACGAGGGGGCAGCTGATAGGTTTTGAGATAGGGGGTCACGTCGATGAGGACCTCGTCGATGGAATAGCTGATGATGTCCTCCGGGGCGATGTATTTAAGGTAGACTTGATAGACCCTGGTGCTGTACTCCATGTACAGAGCCATCCGGGGCGGGGCCACGATGTAATCCAGGGCCAGCTCCGGGTGCTCCGCCAGTTCCTTGGCGAAGGGGGAGGAGCCGGTCAGTTTCCGCCCCAGCGCCCTTCGCTGCCTCTGCCAATTGACCTCCTTCACCTTTTGCACCACCTCGAACAGCCGGGCCCTGCCGGGGATGCCATAGCTTTTCAGGGCGGGGGTGACGGCCAGGCAGATGGTCTTTTCGGTACGGCTTTTGTCCGCTACCACCAGGTTTGTGGCCAGGGGGTCCAGGCCCCGCTCGATGCACTCCACGGAGCTGTAAAAGGACTTTAGGTCGATGGCCGCGTAAACCTTCTCTCCCACCATTTGCCTCCGCTCTAAAAATTGTTCTTCACCGGCTTGACCAAACTATCAAAGAGGGCCGTACTGTCCACAACAAAAAAGAACATCTGTTTGAAACCATTATACATTTTCGCCATTTGGTTGTCAAGAAGATAGTTGGGTTTAAAAGCAGTCTCAAATC
>CAJUEU010000064.1 GCA_910585735.1 uncultured Oscillospiraceae bacterium
TCCAGGTCGTGTCCTGGTACGACAACGAGAACTCCTACACCAGCCAGATGGTCCGTACCATCAAGTACTTTGCCGAGCTGAAGTAAGCTCTCTCAGTATGATGCGGGATGGGTTGCTCCAACAAGGTGCCGGAGCTCATCAAGCACATGTACAGCGTGGACCACAAGTCATCCCGGTCCCAACAAGACAGTACAGAAAGGGAGCCCTGCCGATGGCAGGGCTCCTTTCCACTCTTTGACAGATCTCCTCAAAGAGTCTAAAATAGCAGTTACCCTTTCCATTGTATGCGAGGATGATACCATGAATCAAGACCTGACCCGGGGTCCTGTAATGGGCTCCATGCTCCGCTTTGCCCTGCCCATGATTTTGGGCAATCTGCTCCAACAATGCTATAATATCGCGGATACTCTCATCGTAGGCAAATTTCTGGGCCAGAATGCCCTGGCGGCGGTAGGCTCCTCCTTCACTCTCATGACCTTCCTCACCTCCATCCTGCTGGGACTATGCATGGGCTCAGGAGCGGTATTCTCCATCCGCTTCGGCCAGAGGGATCAGGAGGCTCTGGGGGAGAGCGTCTCCGCCTCCTTCGTTCTCATTGGGGTGCTGACCCTCCTGCTCAACCTGCTCGCCTTTGCCCTTCTGGACGGGATCAAGATTTTTCTTCAGGTTCCCGAAGAGGTCTGGCCCCTCATGCGGGAATATCTGTCCGTCATTTTCCTGGGCATTGCCGCCACCTTCCTCTACAACTACTTTGCCTCCTTCCTCCGCTCTGTGGGCAATTCAGTGATCCCCCTTCTCTTTCTGGGGGTCTCAGCCCTATTGAACATCGGCCTGGACCTATGGTTCGTGCTGGGCCTGGGCCGGGAGGTGGCCGGAGCCGCTGAGGCCACCGTCATCGCCCAGTATGTCTCCGGGGTGGGCATCGCCCTCTATTCCCTCCTCCGCGCTCCTCAGCTCAGGGTGCTGCGGGGCAAGTTAAAATTCCGCCTCTCCCGGGTAAGGGAGATCGCCGGGTTCTCCATCCTCACCTGTGTGCAGCAGTCGGTGATGAACCTGGGGATCCTCATGGTCCAGGGGCTTGTAAACAGCTTTGGGCCCACCGTCATGGCCGCCTTCGCCGCAGCGGTGAAAATCGACGCCTTCGCTTACATGCCGGTCCAGGACTTCGGCAACGCTTTCTCCACCTTCATTGCCCAGAACTACGGCGCACGGAACCGGGAGAGGATCCAGGCTGGACTCAAGGGGGCGGTTGTGGCCACCGTGGGCTTCAGCCTGGCGGTGTCCGCCCTGGTCTTCGTATTCGCCAGCCCCCTTATGGGGCTCTTTACCGAGCCGGGGGAGACCGCCATTGTGACCGAGGGAGTGCGCTACCTCCGCATTGAGGGGGCCTTCTACTGCGGCATTGGGTGCCTTTTCCTCCTCTACGGCCTCTACCGGGCCCTGGGGAAGCCGGGCATGAGCGTGGTCCTCACGGTGATCTCCCTGGGCACCCGTGTGGCCCTGGCCTATCTCCTGTCCGCCATCCCTTCCCTCGGGGTAGTGGGGATCTGGTGGTCGGTACCCATTGGCTGGCTCCTGGCCGACCTGGCCGGGGCGGGGTACTACCTGCTGCGGAAGGACAGGCTGTTTGACTGGAACGTATAAAAAACCGGCTCTTCCCAAGCCTATGGGAAGAGTCGGTTTTTTACTGCCGGCTCCTGGGATATGGCTCCTTCACGTCGGTCCTCCCTAGGAGGTAATCCACGCTGGTCTCGTGGAACTGGGCCAGCTTGATGAGCACATCGGTGGGAATATCCCGCTTGCCCAGCTCATAGGAAGAATAGCACACTTGGCTGCACTGCAGGTAGGCTGCAAGGTCCTTCTGCAGAAGGTCCTTGTCCTCCCGCAGATCTCGGATCCTTCGATACATCCTTCCACCCTCCCTGTTTCTTAACATTCTATTAAAAGTATAGATAAAACAAATTGTTTTATTGACTTATAAAGCAATTTGTTTTATAATGCTTCGGAAGGCGAAAAGAATGAGAAAAATATGTAAAATGCACTTGACATTCTTTGTAGAGCAAACTATACTATTATCGTAAAGTAAACTTTACATCCCGCTTTCGGAAAGAAGGAGATACCCATGTCAGAGAAAAAAGAACTGCTGCAAGTCCAGGCGCTGACCAAAACCTTTCAGCTTTCCAGCAAACAGCAAAAGCTGGAAAAGACAAAGGAAAAGGTCCGCACGGCGGTGGACCACCTGAGCTTCACCGCCTATGAAGGAGAGATCTTCGGCCTGCTGGGCCCCAACGGCGCGGGCAAGACCACCACGCTGCGGCTTCTCTCCACCCTCATCCGTCCCAACAGCGGAGACGCCCTGGTGGACGGCTTCAGCGTGGTCAAGGAGCCCGATCAGGTCCGCAGCCGCATTGGCTTCCTTACCAGCGAGCTGAAGCTGGAGGACTGCTTCACCCCCAATTACCTCTTCGACTTTTTTGCCGACCTCCACGGGGTGGCCCCGTCGGTGCGGAAGGAGCGGAAGGCCGCCCTCTTCGCCCGGTTCGGCATCGACAAGTTCGCCGAAGTAAAAGTGGCCAACCTGTCCACCGGCATGAAGCAGAAGATCTCCCTGGTGGTGTCCATCGTCCACGACCCGGATATCATCATCTTTGACGAGCCCACCAATGGCCTGGATGTCATCACCGCCAAAGTGGTCACCGACTTTTTGGAGGAGCTGAAACACGAAGGCAAGACCATTCTGGTCTCCACCCACATTTTCAGCCTCATTGAAAAGCTCTGCGACCGGGTGGGCATTATCATCAGCGGCAAAATGATCCTCTGCGATACCCTGGAGAATGTCTGCGGCGGCATGAGCCTGGAGGATCGGTTTTTTGAGATCTACAAGGAAACGGTAGGTGACGAGGAATGAGAAACGGTATTTTTACCATCATGCGTAAGGAGCTCTCCCGCTTCTTTGGGGACAAGCGCCTGGTGGTCAGCATTCTGCTCCCCGGTATTTTGGTCTATGTGATGTATTCCTTTATGGGCTCGGCCATGGGCAGTAACTTTGGTGTAGACGAGGACTATGTGCCCACGGTCCAGGCGGTGGACCTTCCGGCGTCCATGGAGGCCCTGCTCCCCCAGACCGGCTTTGCCGTTGTCGTCGCGGCCGATGAAGCCGCCGCCAAGGAGTTGGTCACCGCTCAGGAGCTGGACCTGCTCATGGTCTTCCCCAAAGACTTTGACGAGACTGTGGCCGCCTACCAGGCAGCCTCCGGCTCCCCCGCCCCCAATGTGGAGCTCTACTATAACTCAGCCTCCACCAACTCCACCTTTACTTATCAGACCGTGGTGGCCCTGCTGGACACCTACGAGGCCGGGATGGTCAACAAATTCGATGTGAACGCCGGGGGCGAAGGCTATGACCTGGCCACCGATGAGGACTCCATGGGCAGTCTTTTCGCCATGCTCATGCCCATGCTCCTTATGACCTTCCTCTACTCGGGCTGCGCCGCCGTGGCCCCCGAGTCCATTGCCGGAGAGAAGGAGCGGGGCACCATCGCCACCATGCTCATCACCCCCATCCGCCGGGGAGACATCGCCCTGGGCAAGATCCTGGCCCTGGGAGTCATCTCCACCATCTCGGCGGCCTCCAGCACCATCGGCACCGTCCTGGCCATGCCCAAGCTGATGGGCAAGGCGGTAGAGGGCATGAACGCCAGCATCTACGGCGTCACCGATTATCTCCTTTTGGCCGCCGTGATCTTCTCCACCGTGCTGGTGCTGGTGACCCTTATCTCCATCCTCTCGGCCTTCGCCAAGACCATCAAGGAGGCCCAGACCTACGCCATGCCCGTGATGCTGCTCTCCATGGGGCTGGGACTCTCCGGCATGTTCGGGGGCGGAGCCTCCCAGGAACTTTGGGCCTACTGCGTCCCCCTTTACAACAGCGTGCAGTGCATGACCGGGGTGTTCTCCTTCTCGGTGCTGCCTGTGGGCGTGGCCATCACCGTGGCGGCCAACGCCGCCGTCACCCTGCTGGGCGTCTTTGTTCTGGCAAAAATGTTCAACAACGAAAAAATCATCTTTGCGAGGTAAGTCCAAAAGCTCTGTCAAAAAACGCCGGGAGCGGTATGCTCCCGGCGTTTTACTGTCCATATCATTTCAACCTTACAATCTGCAGACCAGATTGAGGGCGTCGGGCACTTCGGGGTCCACATAGCCTGAGTCCACAAACCCCGCCTTTTCATAGACCCGCAGGGCGGGGACGTCCGCCTTTTTGACGCAGACCTCCACCGTGGGCCAACGGCCCTCCCGGCGCAGGCGGTCCAGCACCAGAGTCAAGGCCTGAGTACCGATCCCCCGGCCCTGCTCCCGGCAGTCGATCAAAAACTGCTGAAGCTCATAGCCCAAAGGCTCATCCTCAAACTCCCGGACCATGGCAAGGCCAACCACCCGGCCGTCCTCCTCCACGGTCCACACCCGGGCCCGGCAGTCCCGGTAGACATAGGCCCGGGCCAAAATGCCCACAGGATCGGCGACAAACGCCAGTTGGCCCTCGGCCAGCCGCAGCCGGGCCGCCTCCAGCCAGTTTTCCTCCGTGATCTCGCCCAAATGGATCATCGTCTCTCTCCCTTCCTGTTCCCCTACAAAGTCTTTATCCCTCCACCTTCATACCCAGCAGCCGGGCGAGGCCCACGGTCTGGTGGGCGCCCACGGTGAGGCCCCGGAGCTCGGAGAAGGTCTCGGACACCGTGATGCCGTCAATGTCGCACCGGGACAGGTCGATGTCCTTCAGGGGGGTGCGGAAAAAGCTGACCCCGGTGAGGCCGCAGCCTCCCGCCGTCCAGCGGTTCAGCTTACACTCCATCCAGGTGGACTGGCTCAAATCGCAGTCCTTGAGGCCACACTGGTCCCAAAGGGTCTGGGAGAAATTGGCCATGCGCAGAAGGCACCCCCGGAGAGCGCAGCCTTTCCAGTGTGCGGCCCGGAAGTCCGCCCCCAAACCCTTACAGTCCAGAATTTCGCAGTCCTTCCACCGGGAATCGGTGAAGGAGCAGTTGGAGAAGTCGCAGCCCTCAAAGCGTACCCGGTAGAAAACCGTGTCGGAAAACCGGCAGCCGGAAAAGCGGCATTTGAAGAAGGTCACGTCGGTAAACTCCAGGTCGCGGAGGTCCAGGCCGGAAAGGGTCTCCCCCAGAAAGCGCTCCCCCTCCAGGGTCTCGTCCCCCTCATGGCGGAGCCGCTCCACCCGCTCACTCAGCATGGGGCTCCTCCCCCTCGGGCGCCTGGGGCCCTTCCTCAGCGGCCTCCGGCTCCTTGTCCTCCGGGGTCTCCCCATCCGCCGGGGCCTCTTCCTCCTCCCCGGCGGCCTTGCGGAGGTCAGCCACATCCAGGGCCATGAGGGCCTCCTTGGTGACCTCCTCTAAGAAGGCCACCCGGTCGGACTGGACGGCCACGCTGCGCTCGAAGAAATTCCGCACGTCCCGGGCGTTGCCGAAGTTCTCGTCCCGGCAGGCGTACATCTCGCTCAAAAACTCCCGGGCATAGTCCAAGGCCTTGTCGTCCAGGGTATAGCCGTTCTTCTTGCACATGGACTGGAAGATGGCCAGCATCTGCTCCCCGTTGTAGTCGTCAAAGGCAAAATACTTGTTGAACCGGCTCTCCAGGCCGGGGTTGGAGTGGATAAAGTCGGTCATCAGGTCGGTATACCCCGCCACGATGACGATGAGGTCATCCCGGTGGTCCTCCATATTCTTCAGCAGGACCTCCACCGCCTCCTGACCGAAGTCGTTCTGCCCAGTGTGGCTGGTGAGAGCATAGGCCTCGTCGATAAAGAGCACGCCCCCGATGGCCTTGGTAATGACCTCCTGGGTCTTAAGGGCGGTCTGGCCCACGAAGCCGGCCACCAGGCCGGAACGGTCCACCTCCACCAGTTGGCCCTTGGAGAGGACCCCGATGGCGTGGTAGATCCTGGCCAGCAGCCGGGCCACCGTGGTCTTGCCCGTTCCCGGGTTGCCCAGAAACACCAGATGGAGGGAGAGGGGGGGCACGGGGAGCCCCTGCTCCTGGCGGAGCCTGCGCACCTTCACCAGGTTAATGAGGCTCTTCACATCGGCCTTCACCTTCTCCAGACCGCACAGCTCGTCCAGCTCGGCCAAAAGCTCCTCCAGGGTGGGCTCAGGCTCGGCGGGCTTCTCGGGGGTCTCTTCGGGCTTGTCCTCCCCGGTGACGGGGGAGGCGCTCTGGGGTCCACTGGTCCCGGCGGCGGGCTTCAAGGTCACAAAGTCCTTGGCGTCCAGCGGGGTCCTTCCCCCGGCAAGCCCGTCCTTATCACAGAGGCGGGTCATGATCTCGGCACAGGAGTTCACAAAGGCAGCCTCGGCGTCGCTGACCACCCCATCCACCGAGGCGAAGAGGAGAGCCATCATAGTGTAGACGTCGATGAACATCCGGGCGGTCTTGCTCCCCGTGACCTTATCCAGGGCCCGCATCCGGCGGAAAAACTCAGGAGGCTGAAAGCCGGAATATCTGCCCACGCTGGTGCCCAGCTCCCAGAAGAGGATGGAGGGAGCGTTCTTCCCACGGCGGTAGATGGCGTTATAATACTCCACATACCCGGCGGTAAGGGGGCTTCCGTCCGAGTTCCAAATTCCCAGGGCGCAGGAGCGAAAGAAATCGTCCACCTCCTGGTTGATGAGTACCCGCAGGGCGGCGTCGGACACGGTGTGCATATAGGCGCTCACCGCATCCTCATATTGCTTGTGTACCTCGGCGGGAGAAAGGGGCGTTTTCATGGGGATCACCTCAATTCTTTGGAGAGGTCTATTATAGACGGTTTCCGCAAGAAACGCAAGAAAAAAAGAAAAGCCCGGGGCGAATGATATGGAGCTTGTTGGGGCCCCCGCAAAAGCGGTCCTCAGCTTTTGAGGGGAGAGGAGGCAGAGCGGAACGACTGAGCTTTCGGGCTTGCCCGGAAGCGAAGGATGCGGAGCTTCTGCCGACGATGTTTCACGTGAAACAGAATACAACAAACCCTTGCGGGACAATGCCCCACAAGGGTTTGACATTTTCTGGAAGTCAAGATAGTTGTACCGGGTTGTACGTGAAACATAGTGGGGAAAAAAGCGTTTTGGGCCGCGGGGGCCGGGAATGTTGTACCAGGTTGTATGTCGGTTGCACGCCAAGTTGTACCGGGTTGTATGCCAGTTGCATGGGAAAAAGAGGAAGTTGCACTCTGGTTGCACGCCAAAAAGAGGAAATTGTATGGAAAAACGGGGATTTTCTGCCCCAAGGGCAGGGCTGTGTTTTTAGGGGGACTACTTTGGGGC
>CAJUEU010000065.1 GCA_910585735.1 uncultured Oscillospiraceae bacterium
GCGCCATCAGCTATGTGGAGGTCCCCAACATGCAGGACAACCTCCCCGCCGTGCTGAGCCTGATGCAGTTCATCTACGACAACATCATGTACGCCGAGCTGAACACCAAGAGCGATTTCTGCCAGGTCTGCGGCTACAGCGGAGAGATCCAAATCGTGGAGGACGACGGCAAACTGGTGTGGGAGTGCCCCCACTGCAAGAACCGGGACCAGGGCAAAATGAACGTGGCCCGGCGGACCTGCGGCTACATCGGCACCCAGTTCTGGAATCAGGGCCGCACCCAGGAGATCAAGGAGCGGGTGCTCCACCTGTAAGCCTCTTTCCGGGCGCACGATGTGCGCCCCTACAGCCACACCGCCCTCCTTGTAGGGGCGCACATCGTGCGCCCGCCCTTTCACCACCGCACATCACAAGCAGGGATGGGTCAATTGCCCATCCCTGCTTTCTTCCGAAGGAGGTTTCCTTATGGCAGCGTCCTCGTCGGCTTTCAGGCCCTTCAGGGGCAGGTGACGGCCCTGCGCTTATACCACTTCTGGCCCGCCCGGCCTATCCTGTCCTTGCCGCTTGGTCAATAATCCTTCTTAGATTGTGAGGTCTTTTCATGAACTACTGCAACATCAAGCCCCGGGACATCGCCGACGGGGTGGGGGTCCGGGTGACACTTTTTGTGTCGGGCTGCCGAAACCACTGCAAAAACTGCTTTCAGCCCGAAACCTGGGATTTCAACTACGGGGCCCCCTTCACTCGCGAGGTGGAGGACCGCATTCTCGAAGAACTGCGCCCCGACTTTGTGGACGGCCTCACCCTCCTTGGCGGCGAACCCGGAGAGGCGGAAAACCAACGGGGACTGCTCCCCTTCCTCCAGCGGGTCCGCCGGGAGCTTCCTCATAAGACCATCTGGTGCTATTCCGGCTTCACCTGGGAGATGCTCACCGGGAAGGAGCCCGCCCGGTGCCGGTGCGAGGTCTCAGACGAATTCCTCTCCCTGCTGGATGTGCTGGTGGACGGCCCCTTTGTGGAAGAGCTTCACGACATCACCCTCCGCTTCCGGGGCTCAAGCAACCAGCGGCTCATTGACGTGCCCGCCACACGGAAGGCAGGGGAGGTCGTTCTCTGGAACGCCTGAGTCTTTTTCTTTGACTTTCCCCTTTTCTTGGGGTACAATAGACCCAAACCACCACGGAAGGAGCCGTCTCCATGCTGTTTTCCAACAACGACCGCTATACTTACTCCAGCTCCCCTCTCATTGAGACCATCTGCCAGCTTCGCTTCCCTACCATCCTCTCCATTGGCTCCACCGTGCCCGCCCAGTTCCAGGAGCAGGTCCGCTCTGAATTCCCCCGGTATATCGCCCGGGAGGAGCAGCAGCCTCCCAAGGTCGTGAACGGCAAGCTGGAGCAGGTGCCTCCCATCACCAACTACAACTTCATCTCCACCGACGGTCTGTGGAAAATCAACCTGACCCAGAACTTTATTGCCCTGTCCACCCTGCGCTACGGCCATTGGGAGGAGTTCGCCCAAAAGCTGGACAAGGTGCTGGCCCTTTTCATCCAGATCTATCAGCCCGCCTTCTTCGAGCGCATCGGCCTGCGCTATGTCAACGCCTTCTCCCGGAAGCGGCTGGGCCTGGAGGGGGAGCTGTGGGACGACCTCATCAACGCCCCCTTCATCGGGGTGCTGTCTGAGCCCGACGTGGACGAGACCAAGACCTCCAAATGCGCTTTGGACGTGGAGATCAGCCTGGGGGACCAACGGCACATGAAGCTCCACGCCGGCCCCGGCCTGTTGGGCGACGGCAAGAAGGACCCGGAACCCAAGTTCATTCTGGACGGAGACTTTTCTGTGATGGACAAGGAGATCCCCGCCCAGCGTATCGCCGGAGACCTGGACGTCCTCCATGACTACGCCGTGCGGCTCTTCAACGCCGCCGTTACACAGGAGCTTCATCAAGCTATGGGCCCCATCCCCTTTGAATAAAACGAAGCGGCAAGCCTCGGCTTGCCGCTTCGTTTTATTTCCTATGTCCTCAGGCGTAATGGTATTTCCCTTTTTTCCCGTGGAAAAAGCACAGGGTCACAAGGAGGGAGAGCCCCTCAGCCAGGACGGTGGCCCACCAGATCCCGTCCACCCTCAGAACTCTGGGCAGCAGCAGGATGGCCCCCGCCTGGAACAAGAGGGTACGCAGGAAGGAGATGGCCGCCGACACTCCGCCGTCCCCCAGGGCGGTAAAGAAGGAAGAGCTAAAAATATTGACGCCGCAGAAGAGAAAGCTCACCGCGAAGATGCGGAAGCCTCCCACCGTAAGGGCCAGGAGGTCGGCGTCGTAGCCCACAAAGATGTTTGCCAGCGGCCCCGCCAGCAAAATGGCCGCGGCGGTCATGACCACCGACTGGACCAGAATCACCCGCAGGCATTTGGAAAAGAGGCTTTTGAGCTCCCCCTCATTCCCCGCCCCATACTGGTAGCTGAATATGGGGGCGGAGCCCATGGAGAAGCCAATGAGGACGGCCACAAAAATAAACTGGACATACATCATGGCGGTATAGGCCGCCACCCCCTGGGAGCCTACCATTTCCATCAGGGTCCGATTGTAGAGCACGGTCACCAGGGAGGCGGAAATATTGGTCATCAGCTCAGAGGAGCCGTTGGTACAGGCCTTTCCCAGCATTCTGGGATAGAGCCGGGTCCTCACCAGCCGCAGGGGGCTTTTGTTGGGAAGCAGAAAGTAGACCAGGGGGATCATACCCCCTACCAGATAACCGCACACCGTGGCCAGGGCGGCGCCCGCCACCCCCCAGTGAAACCGAGCAATAAAGAGGTAATCCAGCGCCATGTTGGTCCCTCCAGCGGCCAGAGAGAGCCACAGCCCCATCTTGGGCCGCTCGGCCACCACGCAGAAAGACTGGAAGGAGGTCTGGAGCATAAAGGCAAAGCTGCCTGCCACCATAATAGTGCCATAGGTAACGCAGGCCTCCAGCATGGTCTCATCCGCTCCCAAGGTACCGCAAAGGGGCCGCATAAAGGCAATGCACAGCGCGGAGATCGCCACGCCCACCGCCAAAATAGCAAGGATCAGCGTGGTAAAATACTGCTTGGCCTTCTCTCCCTCCCCGGCTCCCATGACCCGGGCCACCTCGGCGCTGCCGCCGGTGCCCAGCATGAAACCGAAGGCCCCAACCACCATGGGCAGAGGATAGACGATATTGACAGCTGCCAGGGCCACATCCCCCTCCACGTTGGAGATAAAAATGCCGTCCACAATGGAGTAGACCGAGGTCACCAGCATCATGGCGATGGAGGGCAGGGTGAAGCGGAAGAGGCGGGCGTAGTTAAAATGGTCGGATAATTGGATCTTCATAAAAAAACAGGCGGGGCTCCCCCCGCTTCCTTTCCAACCCGGGCCCTTGCCCGGGTAGTCGTAATGATTATGATACCTGATTTCCCATGTAAAGTCAAGTCTGCCCCTCTCAATTTTTCCCACTCCCCTCTTTCTTTTTCGAAAAAAAGCGTGTATAATTTGGGTAACTCTTTTGGGAGGTGCGACAATGAAAAAGCTTCTGCTTGTGGTGGATTATCAAAAGGATTTTGTGGATGGGGCTCTGGGTTTTCCCGGCGCCGGGCTGCTGGACGGACCTATCGCCCGGAAGGTGGAGGAATACCACGCCGCGGGAGACGACGTGGCCTTTACCCTGGACACCCACGGGGAGAGCTACCTCCAAACCCAGGAGGGGCGCAGGCTGCCGGTGGTCCACTGCCGGAAGTACACCCCCGGCTGGGCGCTCTATGGGGAGACCGGCAAGGCCCGGCAGGAGAAGGACAAGCTCATCGAAAAGCCCGCCTTCCCCTCTCTGGAGTTGGGGCAGTGGCTCCGGGAAAAGGGCTACGAACAGATCGAGCTGGTGGGACTGGTGTCTTACATGTGCGTTCTCTCCAACGCTGTCGTCGCCAAGGCCGCCCTTCCCGATGCCGAGCTTATCATCGATGCCGCCTGTACCGCCGGTCTCGACCCCGACCTTCACCATAAGGCCCTGGAGCTCATGTCCGCCCTTCACATGACTGTGGTCAATTCTTAAAAAGGAGGCCCACCATGAAAAACCATCTCAACTACACCATGCTCTGCGATTTTTACGAGCTTACCATGGCCAACGGATACTTCCAGACCGACATAGCCCAGCAGATCTGCTACTTTGACGTGTTTTTCCGCTCGGTGCCCGACGAAGGCGGCTTTGCCATCACCGCCGGGTTGGAGCAGATCGTGGATTACATCCAGAATCTCCGCTTTGACGAGGAGGACATTGAGTTTCTCCGCTCCAAAGGATGCTTCCGGGAGGAATTTCTGGACTACCTCCGTACCTTCCGCTTCACCGGGGACATCTGGGCGGTCCCCGAGGGGACCCCGGTCTTCCCCGGTGAGCCCCTTCTTACAGTCCGGGCTCCCGCCATGGAAGCCCAGTTCATCGAGACCTTTGTACTCCTCACCCTGAACCACCAGACCCTCATCGCCACCAAGGCCTCCCGCATTGTCCGCTCGGCCCAGGGCCGGCCGGTGAGTGAGTTCGGCTCCCGCCGGGCTCAGGGAGCGGACGCCGCCCTGCTGGGAGCCCGGGCCTCCTACATCGCGGGCTGCGCCGGCACCGCCTGTACCCAGGCCGACCAGCTCTTCGGCACTCCCGCCGGAGGCACCATGGCCCACTCCTGGATCCAGATGTTCCCCGACGAATACACCGCTTTCAAAACCTACTGTGCGCTCTACCCCACCAACGCCACCCTGCTGGTGGACACCTACAATGTGCTGAAATCCGGCGTTCCCAACGCCATCCGGGCCTTTGATGAAGTGTTGAAGCCCCTGGGCATCACCAAGTGCGCCATCCGTCTGGATTCGGGAGACCTGACCTACCTCTCCAGAAAGGCCCGGAAGCTGCTGGACGAGGCGGGCTGGACCGAGTGCAGGATCATGGCCTCCAACTCTCTGGATGAATACATTATCCGGGATTTGCTCCTTCAGGGAGCCCAGCTGGACGGCTTCGGGGTGGGTGAGCGGCTCATCACCTCCAAATCCGCCCCGGTGTTCGGCGGGGTCTATAAGCTCTCGGCAGTGGAGGACAGGGAAGGGCACATTATTCCCAAGATCAAGATTTCGGAAAACGCCGCCAAAATCACCAACCCCAGCTTTAAGAAGGTCTACCGGCTCTACGACAAGACGGACGGCAAGGCCTTCGCCGACCTCATCACCCTCCACGACGAGACTGTGGACGAGTCCCAGCCCCTGGAGCTCTTCGACCCGGTGGACACCTGGAAGCGGAAGACCTTTGAGAATTTCACCGCCAAGGAGCTGCTGGTCCCTATTTTCCAAAGAGGCAAGCTGGTCTACGACCTGCCCTCCATGGAGGAGATCCGGGCTCACTGCGCCCACGAGCTTTCCCTCCAGTGGGAGGAGGTCAAGCGGTTTGAAAACCCCCACAACTACTATGTGGATCTCTCCCAGAAGCTCTGGGACCTGAAGCAGGAGCTGTTGAAGGCGCGGAGGTGAGGGGGAATTTTCATGAAACGCAAAGCTTATTCTATGTCGCTTGCCTGTGCTCTGCTTTTGTTTCTCACGGCCTGCCAAGCATCCCCTTCGACGGAGGTCACCCCCACGCCGGAGCCTGTCCCTTCCTCCACGCCGATTTCCTCTGAGCCCCCAGCAGATGATGACGACACCCGGTACTTTTTCGGCGGAACATTTTTAGGCTCCTGGTCCAATGGACAGTGGTTTTCGGCCGATGAAAATTCTTTTACCGTAGGCGAGCTGTTTAATCAGACCTACTATGACGTTTGGGGTGATCCCTTAGGTACAGCTCGTTTCTATGTTGGCGAAGGCCCCGGCGAATTCCCGAACCTGAAAAGGACAGCCGAGCTTTTGGAGCCCTTCGGCATTCTGGAGGGGGATGATTTCATTATGAGGCTCCCCGGACAACTTACCGGAGAGGCCGCCGCCTTGACCGTTCCCAACTACAGCTTCACCGCCATCTTTGATGGACAAAACCATATTTTTACCTCCAACGTCCCCCTCACACGCCCAAGCATGCAGTGGGCCGATCCTGTTCTTTCCGCCGAGGAAATAGCCCAGGCCCTTGAAAGCGTGAATATCCACTACAAGGATCCCATCCGGGCAGATCGCACCGCATGGCTGTGTGATATAGACGGCGACAGTCAGGACGAATATCTGGAGCTTGTCCAGCTTCCCCGGGACGAAAATTACTACGCCATTCTGGCTCCGGGAGACCCCATTTTTTACGCATTTCTTCTCCGTGATGACGAGCAGATCAGCGTAGTTACCTCCCGCTTTTTTCCCTACACCGATGACCTTACTGCCCAATTCCATGCCAGTGATGTGGATATCTGGGACTTGGACGGCGATGGAATTTGTGAGATCATCTTCTGCGATGGCGAATGGGAAGGCGGTTCTTACAAGGCTTTTTCCCGAATCGATGGCACCTGGGCCCAGGTGCTTTGTGGCATTTTCGGAACATAATACCTGACACAGCAACAGCCGCCGGGACATGCTCCCGGCGGCTGTTTTGTTTTTCGTATGGCTGGACTTTGCTTTTTACACCCGTTTCCAGGTAACGCCCTCCTTGGTGTCGATAAGCTCGATGCCCTGGGCCTTCAGCTCCTCCCGGATGCGGTCGGCCTCGGCCCAGTTCTTATCCGCCTTGGCCTGGGCACGCTGGGCGATGAGTGCCTCGATCTGGGCGTCTCCCTCCCCGCCCTGGGCGGGGGCGGCCTCCTGCTCCCTGAGGGCAGCGGCATGGCCCAGCAGGTCCAGCCCCAGCACCTCATCAAAGCGGGCGATAAGAGCCCGCTTTGTTGCGTCATTCACCGAGGCCTTGAGCACATCGTAGAGGGCGGTGACCGCCAGGGAGGTGTTCAGGTCGTTGTCCAAAGCGGCCTGGAACTGCTCCAGGTAGGGCTTCATGGCCTTCTCATCGGCCTTCCCCTCCTCCGAGAGGGCAGCCACCCGCTTCACCAGCTTCTCATAAGCCGCGGCAGAGTTATCCAGGTTCTCCCAGGTGAAGGTGAGGGCCTTACGGTAGTGGGACTGGAGGCAGAAAAGCCGGTAGACCAAGGGATCGTAGCCCTTCTCCTCCAGGAGGGAGACCGTCAAAAACTCCCCCTTGGACTTGGACATTTTCCCCCCGGTGGTGTTCAGATGGTGGACGTGGAACCACTGAGGACACCACTCGTGGCCCAAATAGGCTTCGGACTGGGCGATCTCATTGGTGTGGTGGGGAAAGGCGTTGTCCACC
>CAJUEU010000066.1 GCA_910585735.1 uncultured Oscillospiraceae bacterium
CTTCTCCGCCATCCAGGCCGAGGGCTTCCGCACTCTGGCCGAGGGCCAGAAGGTCTCTTACGACACCGAGCCCGATCCCAAGGATCCCGGCAAGCTCCGCGCTGTCAACGTGATCGGCGAGTAATTTTCGTACTCAACCAAAAAGGACGCTCCGCAAACTGCGGAGCGTCCTTTTTCTTTTCCAATGCGTTTTCTCTGCCTAACACATTCTTCCTTCGCGTTTCCCCCAGCAAAGAACTCTTCGTCATCCACCCCCAAGCTTCTCCATTTTCTTTCCCTGCCAAAGACCAAAGCTCTTTCCCTTTCCCCTCCCACAGCGCACCGTATCCCGGGTTTGTTTTATTCTGTAGTCCATTCTCTCCCAGCGGATTACAAAAATAGTCAGCACCCCCGCTCATTTCTCGAAGCGGGGGTGCTGATCTCCTTTTCAGGCTCTTTATTCCACAGTTTTCAGCGACTCTACCATATCGATCTTTCGCAGTCTCTTCTTCGCCGCCACATTCACCAGCAGAGAAAACGCCACAGTCAGGATGGCCGCCAGAATATAGCTGAGCGGCTCAGCCTGCCGGTAGAACATGGCCATTTCGATCTCCACGGTCATCACCAGCCATCGGTGAAGAAGCTTGCCCATCACCAGCCCCAGCAAAATTCCAAAGATGGTTAAGAAGATGTTTTCCCGGTAAACATACTGGCTCATCTCATGATCGTTAAATCCCAGGACCTTTAGGGTGGCCAGCTCCCGAAGCCGCTCGGTGATATTGATATTGGTCAGATTATACAGCACCACAAAGGCCAGGGCCGCCGCGGCCACTACCACTACGATCACCGCATAGTCCACTCCCTCCAGTCCCCGAAGCACCGACTGCCGAAGAGAGTCAGTCCTGCTCACCGAGGAGACCCCGGACAGGGGCAGGATGGCCGAGGCTACCCGGTCGGAATTCTCTACCGTATCCTCCACATACCGGGTCATAATACTGTTCACCTCGGGCTCCTCTCCAAAGAAGGAAAGGTAACCATTGTGGCTGAGATAAATATAGTGGAAGATGTAGTTTTCCGTAATGCCAACCACAGGGATCCGGGTCCTTACGTCATCCTTGTCTACAACTGTAATCTCTTCTCCCACAGTCACTCCAAGCAGCTCGGACAGTTTTCCGGTAATGATGGCGCCCTCATCCGAAAGGGAGAGAGGCTCCCCGGTTTTCCAGTCTCGAAGATGGATAAACTCCCCGAATTTCTCCTCGTCCGTGGCGCCGCAGAGATACACATTTTCGCTGATCGCACGCCTCTCACTTTCGGCGGTCACCATAGCGTCAGCAATGGTGGTCCAGCTCTCCACCAGCTCCTGCCGGTCCAGCTCCCGCCCGATCTCCAAGATCTCGTCCTCGGTCACCTTGTCGCTGAGGCTCACCGTTCCATGGTAGGTGGTGATCTCGTCATATTGCCGGTCAAAAAAGCCGTGGATAGAGTCCCGCAGGCCAAAGCCGGTGATGAGCAGCGCCGTACATCCGCCAATACCGATCACTGCCATCCAGAACCGCTTTTTATAGCGGAACAGATTCCGCACCGTCACCTTCCAGGAGAAGGAGAGCCGTTTCCAAATAAAGTCCACACGCTCCAGAAGTACCCGTTTTCCCACTTGGGGCGCTTTGGGCCTCATGAGGGTAGCCGGCACCGCGGTCAAAGCCGCAAAGGAGGAAGCCAGAGCTGTCCCCGCCACGCAGAACACCGCCGCTCCCACCGTCATGACGTAGATTCCGGGAAACGGAGTGATTTGGAGCTCTCCTACGGTATACATGACCTTCCAGGCGTTAAATATAATAAGGGGAAACAAAGTACAGCCCACCGCCAGACCCACCAGGCCCCCCGCAAAGGAAGCCAGGAAGCCGTAACCCACATATTTCTTGGCAATGGCGATCCGGCTGTAGCCCAAAGCCTTCAAGCCTCCGATCTGAACCCGCTGCTCTTCCACCATTCTGGTTATGGTGGTAAGGCATACCAGGGCCGCCACCAGAAAGAAGATCAGAGGGAACACCTGGGCCAGATTGCCCATCCGCTGGGCATCCTGCTCGTAGGACACATATCCCATATTGGTATTTCGGCCCAGGATATACCACTTGCAGTCCTCGATCTCAGAGATCTCCCGCCGGGCATCGTTCAGTTCCCGCCTGGCGTCGGACAGCTTTTCCTCTGCCTCGGCCTTGGCGTCCTCATACTCCCGGACCCCGTCGGCATATTCCGCTTCTCCATCCTGAAGCTCCGCCAGTGCGTCATCCAGCTCCTTCTGGGCCTTGGCGGTCTCCTGGGGCAGCTTTTTCCTGGCATCCTCCAGCTCGTCCAGCCCATCCTGATACTCCACCCAGCCATCATCCAACTTTTTTCGGGCGTCTATCAGCTCAGTCTCACCGTCAGCCAGCTCCTGCGCCGCGTCTTTTAACTGCTGTTCGGCGTCTAAAAGTTCAGCTTCGGCGTCCTTCAGCTCAGCCCAGCCATCGTCCAGCTCCTTCCGTCCGTCGGCCAGCTGGGCCCAACCGTCCGTCAGTTCGGCTTCGGCATCCTCCAGCTTGATCTTGGCATCGGCAAGCTCCCGCTCAGCCTCCTCCAGCTCTGCCATGCCATCCTCATATTCCCGCAAGCCCCTGTCATACTGCTGCTCTCCGTCAGCCAGCTGAGCGGCGGCAGCGTCCAACTGGGCTGCCGCGGCGTCCAGCTTTGCCTTACTGGCGTCCAAGGTGGCTTTTCCCTCGTCCAGTTGGTTTTTTGCCTCCTCCAACTGTGCCGCTGTCGCAGATATCATGGTCAGGGCTCCGGCAAAGGCTTCCGGGGTCGCCGTCATCCCCGCCAACTGCCCATACTGTGCCTCCCATTGGGCATATCCCTCCGGATCGGCCCCCTGGTCAGGAGCCTCGGGAATTTTCTTTTGGAGCATTCCCCGAACTATATCCATCAACGCCGGATTCGGCAGAAGGGTATCATTCACCATCCCTACCATTTCTTCAGGGCTCATGGGATTGCCCATTATGGCCCCGATCTGCGAGACCTGCGCATCAAATTCGGCTTTGCCCACCTTATACTGGGCCAGGTTTTGGTCATAGAGAGCTTCGCCTTCCTCATACTGGGCCAGCCCCTCCCGATATTGGGCCCGGCCCTGGTTCAGCTGCCGGCGGCCAGCGCGCAGCTCAGCGGCCGCGTCGTCCAATTGCTCTTTGGCGTCCTCCAGTTTCTTTTTGCCATCCTCGTACTCTTTCAGGCCGTCATTATATTCCTGCAGGCCCTTGTCATATTCCGCCTGGCCGTCCTCCAGCTTCTGACGGTTTTCCTCATATTCGGCCTCTCCGTCCTGAAGCTCCCTCAATCCATCATTGTATTTTTGCAGACCATCCTGATAATCCAGAACCCCCTGGTCATAGTCGGCCTTGCCCTGCTGGTAATCGGACAGCCCTTCCTCAAATTCCTTTTCCCCGTCCTGAAGCTCCACCAAAGCGTCGGAAAGCTCCTTTTCCCCGTCCGCGATGTCCTGCTTGGCCTTGGCGGTCTCCCGGGCCAGGGTATCCTTTCCGTCCTCGTACTCCGCCCAGCCGTCGTCCAGCTTTTTCCGGGCGTCGGCAAGCTCCCCCTCCGCCTCGGTCAGCTTCTCGTCGGCTTCGGCCTCGGCCTCGTCAAATTCCGTTTGGGCGTCGTTGAGCTTATCGGTGGCTTCCTCTATCACCTGGTCATAGCGGTGGGCCGCCCGTTGGTCTCCCAGGGGCTCCAGCTCGTCCAGAAGGCCGTCCATCAGGTCCTCGTAGTCCTTTCCGTAACACAGCAGCTCCCGGCCGCCCTCAGCCAGCAGATAGGCCTCGGTGTAAATATCCATGTCAAAGGCCCCCCGGGGCAGGAAGGCCACAGCGGTAAGCCGCCCGGTGCCGATGGTAGAAGTCCCCCGGTCGCGGGACATATATAAGGAGGTGGTCACAGTACCCACTACAGTGTAATCCTCCGAAAACAGGGAATCCTCGTAATCGGTGCCCGCCGTATCCAGATGGATGGTGTCACCAATGGAAATCTCCGCCTCTTCCAGCAAAGCGGGTTCCACCACGCACTCCCGGTCGTTCTCAGGCAGGCGTCCCTCCACCAGCTCAGGAATATTGATCCCCTTTTCGCTGATAGAGTGGAATCGAACGATCAGGTCGTTGGCATTGTCCGAATGGATGGTTGCGTCTATGTACCAGGCTCCCTCGGCGGCCTCCACACCGGGCGCGGTAGCCAGCGCCTCAATATCTTCCTCGGTAAGCCCCAGGGTGGACAACACCCGGGCGTCCATGAGCCCGGTACGGTCAAAGTAGTCGTCAGCGGTATATTTCATGTCCGGGGCGGTGGTGCGAAGGCCGGAGAGAAATGCCACCGCCAGGGCAGAAAGCAAAAACAACGAGAGAAACCGGCTCATGGTATTTTTGATCTCCCGCAGGGCGTCGGTGTTCATACGGTTGGGTGTGCGTTTCAAGCCGGAATCATCTCCTTTTCTCCATCTATTAGAATCAAAAAATCCAATGTTTCACGCGAAACCGCAGCGTAAAGAAAATTTGCTGGGAGCAAATTTTTAGCGTAGGCCCCAGGCAACTTATTTGCCTGGGGGCTCTCTAAAGAAAAGAGAAAATCCAATGTTTCACGTGAAATATTCGTTCTATTTATTACCATTCGATCTGCTCCACCGGCGTAGGATGCTCGTTGCGCTCCATGGCCGCCACCTTGCCGCTCTTGATGTGAATGACCCGGTCGGCCATGGGGGTGAGGGCGGTGTTGTGGGTAATGACCACCACGGTCATCCCCTCTTTCCGGCAAGTGTCCTGAAGGAGCTTCAGGACCTCCTTGCCGGTCACATAGTCCAAAGCGCCTGTGGGCTCGTCGCAGAGAAGGAGCTTGGGATTTTTGGCCAAGGCCCGGGCAATGGCCACCCGCTGCTGCTCACCGCCCGAAAGCTGGGCCGGGAAGTTGCCCAGCCGCTCTCCCAGGCCTACATGCCGCAGGACCTCCCCAGCGGGAAGGGGATCCTTACAGATCTGGGCGGCCAGCTCCACGTTCTCCAGGGCGGTCAGGTTCTGGACCAGATTATAAAACTGGAACACAAAGCCGATGTCATAGCGGCGGTACAGGGTAAGCTGTTTCTGGTTGTAGCCGTCGATCCGCTCCCCATCCACTGAAATAATCCCCTCGTCACAGGAGTCCATTCCGCCCAAAATATTCAAAACCGTGGTCTTTCCGGCCCCCGAAGGTCCCACGATAACGCAAAACTCCCCCTTCTCGATCTCAAAGGAAATGTCGCTCACCGCGTTGATGACCACCTCGCCCATCTGGTAACGCTTGACCACGTGCTCCAGAGAGATATAAGCCATAGGATTTCCTCCTTTTGTCATTTTTGTAGTTTATCGGACAAGTGTTGATTATTTGAAGTAGTTCTATTATAATAGGCTTTAGGCGGCAAATGCAAGGGCCAAAAAAAGGCGTCCCGTCTAAAAATCGACAGTTTTTCTTTGGAGTGTTCAATATCTTTGTAAAGATTTTGTGAAGGAGTGTTTTCCATGGAACGCGCCACCCCCGACCGTCGGATCCGCAGGACCAAGGCCCAGCTTTACGCCGCCTTGAACCAGCTTTTGGCCGAAAAGCCCCCCGAGGAGATCACAGTCACCGAGCTCACCCGGCTGGCCGACGTAAGCCGGGGCACCTTCTACAGCCATTATAAGGATGTGCCCGACATGGTGGAGCAGATGGAGGCCGAGCTTTTTGCCGAGTTTGCCCAACTCATGGACGCCTATTCCGCCAAGGAGCTGCGTCAGGGCCTGGGCCCCATTCTGGAGGATGTATTTTCCTACATTCAGCGAAGCTTTGGCCCGGTACCCGTTCACGCTCTCAAGGCGGACCCTGCCTTCCTGGCCCGGTTCAAGGACCTTCTTCGGGAAAAAGTGACCCGAGAGTGGAACGGACTTTATTCCTTCACCGATACCGAACAGCGGGAATTCTATCTGACCTTTTTGGTGGGGGGCGTGGTGGGACTGATCCAACTCTGGATGGAGGGTGGCAGAACGGAATCTCCCCAAAAAATGGCCGCCCTCACTGAATCCCTCATCCTCCATGGCATCCAACCTCAGGGAAAGCTTTAAATATTAAAAAGCACCCAGTTGGGTGCTTTTTACATCAAAATTGTCCCTGTTTTTCGGTCTCCAGCCCTTGGGCCCTCAAATATTCCAGGCTCTCCCACGCACAGCGGAAGGGATCCTTTTCCCACCGCTCCTGCTCAATGAGAGCGTAAGATACCCCGTTCCTTCGACAGGCCGCCAGAACAGGCGGCCAATCCACCACGCCCTGGCCGGTGGGGATGAGTACATCCCCATCTTCACCGGGCTGGTAATCCTTACAGTGTATGACCCCTACCCGCCCCCGGTATTTTTCCAACAGCTCCACCGGGTCCCGTCCAGCCTTTACGACGTGGTAAACACAGAGAGTCAGACCCATTCGCGGCACTGTCTCCAGCAGCCGGTCCAGGGCGGATATTCCCTCCACCGGGGCATAATCGGCCCACACCGGGTGGAAGGAAAGCGTCATACCCTCCTCCGCCAACCGCTCCGCCATAGCGGTCAACTCGCCCGCATAGCGCTCCAGTCCGGGCAAGGTCATATCCTGCGCCGGAATACCGCTGATACACAGGTCAGTGCCGCCCCATAGGCGATTTTGGTTCACCATTCGGTCCCAGCTCTCCCGAACAGCTGGAAATTTATCCTGGACCCCAAGGCAGGTCATGCCATTGTCCCGCAGTGCCTCAGCCACCGCCTCATCAGGCACGGAGGGATGGACCCACTGGACCTGCAGCGTGGTACAGCCCATGGCTCCGAGCCGCTCCAGGGCCTCCCGAACCTCCTCTGGGGTTGTGAGCTTTGGTTTCAGGCTGGAAAGCTGATAGCCGATACGGGTCATAGCAAGGCACCTCCCTAACTATTTTATCTTTCTATTATTATAGGGTCCGACCCATCCCCTTGTCAAGGCAGTCCGTTTCCTCAAAAAAGGAAGCTCCTGACCTCTTATGAGATCAGGAGCTTTTTGGTGGAGACTACTGGACTCGAACCAGTGACCTCTTGCGTGTGAAGCAAGC
>CAJUEU010000067.1 GCA_910585735.1 uncultured Oscillospiraceae bacterium
CCTGGTTGAGGCAATGAAATAAGAACAAAGCAGGAGGGCCGAAGCTCGGCCCTCCTGCTTTTATGCGTTTGTCTTGGGATTAGAAAAGCACCTGACTGGAGCCCGGGGTAGACTGGGCAAGCTTTTTGCCTTTTTTGTAGGAGAGAAGCACGGCGGCGTTGGTGTTAAGGGCGTCGTACCAGTTGCCGGCGTCCATCACCACAAAGCTGGCGGGGCGGCCCTCCTGGATGCCGTAGGTCTCCCCCAGATGGAGGGTCTTGGCGGCGTTGGTGGTGATGAAACGGTAGGAGTCCATGATCTCCTGGTAGCCCATCATCTGGCAGACATGGAGGCCCATGAACACCACGTCCCGGAGGCTCCCGGTGCCCATGGGGTACCAGGGGTCAAAGATGTCGTCGTGGCCGAAGGAGACATTGATCCCCTCGGCGGTGAGCTCCTTTACCCGGGTGATCCCCCGGCGCTTGGGGTAGGTATCCATCCGGCCCTGAAGGTGGGTGTTCACCAGGGGGTTGGACACGAAATTGATCCGGCTCATCTTGAGAAGCCGCATGAGGCGCACCACATAAGCGTTGTTATAGGAGTGCATGGCGGTGGTGTGACTGGCGGTGACCTTGTCGTAAAGGCCCAGCTCCAGAGCGCGGGCGGCCACAGTCTCCAGGCCCCGGGAGGCCTCGTCGTCGATCTCATCACAGTGGACGTCCACCAGCTTATCGTGGTCGGCGGCCAGCTGAAGGGCAAAGTTCAGGGATTCCACGCTGTACTCCCGGGTGAATTCAAAGTGAGGGATGGCCCCCACCACGTCGGCCCCCAGCTCCACGGCGCGGCGCATCAGCTCCTGGCCGTTGGGATAGCTGAGAATGCCCTCCTGGGGGAAGGCCACGATCTGAATGTCCATGGTGTCCCGCAGCGTCTCCCGCAGCTCGACCAGGGTCTCCATGGCCACCAGGGAGGGGTCGGTCACGTCCACGTGGGTGCGGATGTGCTGGACCCCATGGGCGGCGTAGAGCCGGACCGCCCGGTTGACCCGGTCCCGGACGTCCTGCTTGCTCAGCTTTTCCTTCCGTTTGGACCAGCATTCGATCCCCTCAAAAAGGGTGCCCGACATGTTCCATACCGGGTCCCCGGCGGTGAGGCAGGTGTCCAGGTGAACGTGGGATTCAATGAAGGGAGGGAGCAGCAGCTTGCCTCCCAGGTCTACGACCTCCTCTCCGGGCTTGGGGAGCAGGTCGGGGGAAATGGCGGAAAAGAGGCCGTTCTCCACCCGGATATGGGTCAGGTTCTGGGCGTTTTCGACCCGGGCATTCTGAAAAAGCATGGGGATCTCTCCTTTCAGCGGTCGGTTTTCATGAGTTGATCAAAGACCAGGTAGATCACGCAGGCCACCGCCATGGCGTTCACAGAGGCGATGCCCCAGGACACCAGGTTGCCCACCAAAGCACCACCGGCCACACCCAGGATAGCCCCCCAGTTCATGCTCCGGGTGACCACCGAGTCAGGGGTGTAGTTCTCCTTATGGAGGAAGTAGTCCAGAATCACCAACGCGCCCACGGGAGGCAGGGTGGCGTTGAGGATGTTCAGGAAGGTGATGAAGTTGTTGTAGAGCCAGATGGCGGTGAGGGTGCCCACGATGCCGGCCACCAGGACCATGGGACGCTTGCGGATCTTGGTGATGTTGGAAAGGCCCAGGCCGGAGGTGTAGAGGGCGTTGTCGTTGGTGGTCCAGATGTTGGCGCCCAGTACGATGAGGGCGGGAATCAGAAGCCCCTGGGCGATCATAACGTAAAAGATGTCGTCCTTGCCGGTGAACGCGCCGCCTACGGCGCCGAAGGCAAACATAAGGGCATTGCCCAGGAAGAAGGCAATGACCGTGGTGATGACGGCGTTTTTATTGCTGTTGGCGAAGCGGGTAAAGTTGGGGGTGGCGGTGCCGCCGCTGACAAAGGAGCCCATGACCAGACCCACGCCGCCGAAGAGGGAAAGGCCCCCGGCGCTCTTGGCGAAAATAGCCACCAGGCCGCCGCCCTGGACCGTAGCGGTCACCATGGAGTAGATGCCAAGCAAGGCAATGAGGGGGACCGAGATATAGCTGACGATCTCCAGCCCCTTGATGCCGAAGTAGGCCGAGGAGGTCATGCACACGCCGGCCACCAGCACCAGAACCCAGGGATTTACATGGAGCACCTCAGCGGCGGGAACGGCGAACATGGCCACGCCCACGCCGAACCAGCCGATTTGGGTGAAGCTGATCAGGGCCGAGGGGAGGAAGGAGCCGTGCTTGCCGAAGGACCGTTGGGCCAGCAGGTCCAGGGACATGCCGGTGGCGCTGCCGATATAGCCCAGCAGGCCGGTGTAGACGCTGAGAATGGCGCTTCCGATAAGTACCGCCCACACAAAGCCGGAAAAGTCCAGGCCGTTGCCCAGCTTGGCGCCCACCGACATGCTGGCCGAGAAAAAGGTAAAGCCCAGCATGATGAAGAACATGGGCCAGAATTTCTTCCGGGCAGTCTTGGGGACCGCCTCCAAAGAGTAGTCCGCGTCGGTGTGGGTGGCCTTGGTGTTCTGATCGTTCATTTGAATGCACTCCTTTTCTGTTTCTGATTGAAAACGGGCAAAAAAAGAGACGATCACAAAAGTGACCGCCCGGGAAAAACGAAAAAGGAAACAGAGGGCCCCTGAAGATACGCCGCGTTAAAACAGCTATTCATCCCCATGACCGCACGCCTCCTTTCTTCATTGTGGTTTATCATAACAGAAGTTTTTCCCGGTTGCAAGATGAAAATGTGGAAAATCACCACTTTTCCTGTTTTGAACAAAAAGGGGGTTGTCACAGTAGGAGGAATATGGTAGGATGAAAAGAGAAAGGGAGTAGCCGGCGCGGGATCTGCCGCGTTTTCGGGGTCGTCAGTACGGGCCATGGGCCCCGGTCCCGGAATGGAAGCGGCGAGACTTTGCCACACCGGCAAGGCCTCGCCTTTTTTGTGCCTCCGGCAAGAAAAAGCCCTTTTTTATGTCTATGATCCCGTTTACGTACACAGACTAAAGAAGAACACCCAAGAAAAGGAGAAACTGTATGGGGACTACCGAGATCATTACCGCTCTATTGACCCTTCTGGCCGGTATCGGCGTTTTTCTCATTGCCTGCCACATGATGAGCTCCAACCTGGAGGCCGCCGGCAGCGACAAGCTTCGGGCTCTTTTTGGAAAGGCCTCGGGCAGCCGGCTGCTGGGAGTGGGCATCGGCGCCGTGGGCACCGCTGCCATCCAATCCTCAGGCGCCGTCACCGTTATGATCATCGGCTTTGTCAACGCCGGGATCATGTCCCTGACCCAGGCGGCCACCATCATCTACGGCGCCAATATCGGCACCACCATCACCGGCCAGATCGTGGCCCTCAGCGGCGTGGGGGGCAACATGGTGTCGACCACGGTGATCTTCTCGGCCTTCGCCGGGGTGGGCGCCTTTCTTTCCACCTTTGCCAAGAGCGACAGGATGAAGACTCTGGGCGGTATTCTGTCAGGCTTTGGCATGCTTTTTGTGGGCCTTTCCATGATGAGCGGCTCCATGAAGTCCTTCGCGGAGCTGGAGGCGGTAAAAGCCTTTTTGGCCGGGATCTCCAATCCCCTTCTGCTGGTGCTGGTGGGGGCCGTTCTCACCGCGATCATCCAGTCCTCCTCGGTCATGACCTCGGTGGCCATCGTCATGGTGGTCGCCGGGCTCATCACATTGGACCAGGGCATTTTCCTTACCATGGGCTCCAACATTGGCTCCTGTGTGGTGGCCATCATCGCCGGCCTCACCAGCGGCAAGAACGCCAAGCGTACCGCCCTCATCCACCTCATTTTCAACGTCAGCGGCGTAGGGGTGTTCCTGGTGGTCAGCTACTTGATGGCCGGATTTGGGGGTGGCCTTTCCATGGGTACGCTTCTCCAGGGAGCGTTCCCCGGCGCGCCCCAGACCCAGCTGGCCATGTTCCACACAGTGTTCAACGTCATTACCGTGTTTCTGGTGCTCCCCCTCACCAACCCTCTCATTGCTCTGGTTTCCAAGCTGGTGCCCGACGAGCCCGAGAGCCTGAAGCGGGAGGAGGGACCCAAGCTCTATTACCTGGATGAGAAGATGCTCTCCACCCCGGCCATCGCGGTGGCCCAGCTCAAGAACGAGATCATCAACATGGCGGATATCGCGCTCAGGAACTTTTCTCTTTCCCTCCATATCATCTGCACCCTGGACTTTGACCGGGTGGAGGAATTCCGGGCCAATGAGCAGGAGCTCAACTACCTGAACAAGTCCCTGGTGTCCATGCTGGTCCAGCTCTCCAATAAGCACCTGAGTGAAAAGGACCACGCCTATCTCTCCACCGCCTTCCACTCCTCCTCCGATCTGGAGCGTGTGGGGGACTACGCCGAGAATATCGTGGAGTACGCCGAGGCCCTGAAAAACGGAGGGGACGCTTTTTCTTCCAAGGCGGTGGAGGAGATCCATGCCCTTCAGGAGAAGATCGAGCTCCTCTTCCAGCACGTGATGGCCGCCTATATGCAGAACGACGCTGAGGCCTTGAAGCGGGCCGAGTCGGTGGAGGACGAGATCGACGACATGACCGAGGGTATGGCCAAAAACCACATCGGCCGGCTTCGGGAGAAGGCCTGCACCCCCACCGCCGGGGCCCAGTACCTCTCCCTGGCCTCCAACGCCGAGCGGGTGGCCGACCACTTCCTCAATGTGGGGCACAGTATTCTGAGTTGAACGCCGAGCCTCTGAATGAAAATAAGGTAAGACCCGGGAGTCAAACGCTCCCGGGTCTTATTTTTCCTGCTCGGCTTCTATTTGAACCTGATGATGTGGCTCTCCCAAAACCCCGGCCTCTTCAAAGATCCGCATAATGGCTTTGGTACATGCAAGACCGCTCAGCTTTTCATTTTCCAAAATGTCCAACACTTTGCGTAAAGTCTGAAAGGTCTTGCTTTCATTGGGACCAGGGATGGGAGGCAGGTCATCCTCATAGGCAAGAAGTCCCTGGAGCACCCGCTCAAAGGTCTCTTCCCGTGTTTCTCCTGGAAGTGCCATAAATTTTTCCTCCTATTGGTCAATTAATGACCAAATTGTACCATGCATTTCCGTTAATATCAAGCCACAAGGTCAAAAAATGACCAATAGGTGGTGGGATATATGGCACATCTTCGTACAGAGGACGGAAAGAAAAATCTGGTCGGTCCCCGTGTCAAACACTTGCGGGAACGAGAAAAGCTATCCCAGGAGGAACTGATGGCACAGCTTCAGCTTCTGGGTATGGACTCAGAACGGGGCGTGATCAAACGAATTGAGAATGGTGACCGGGCTGTCAGCGATTTGGAAATAAGGCTGCTGGCGCAATATTTTCATGTGACGTATAAATATCTCCTTGACGGCACCGAGGAGGAAGCCCCAGCTTAAAATGTCCTGTTTCTAAAAAGGTCCCCCTGGAGCAATGCTCCAGGGGGACCTCGTTTGCTATTCTTGCTACGCTGCAATGTCACGCTTCGCAAGGGTCTGATCGCTCGGTCGCTTTCCCTCCGTCTCAGGCTGGTCTCCGGGCCGCCGTGCGGCCCTACGCTCGCCTTCGCTTCAGTCCAAGCTTCCTCGCAGACCCTTGCCTCCGCGCTTCTTACTTGTACAGCTCAACCAGTTTCAACAGGTGCTGATACCGGGCCTTGGCGGACTCCTCGTTCTTGGCGAAGAGCTCCTGAGCGCGCTCGGGGAAGGAGCGGGTCAGGGCGGAGTACCGAGCCTCGTTCAGCAGGAACTCCTGATAGCCCTCCTTGGGCTCCTTGGAGTCCAGGGTGAAGGGGCTCTTGCCCTCGGCCTTCAGCGTGGGGTTGAAGCGGAACAGATTCCAGTAGCCGCACTCCACGGCCTTCTTCATCTCATCCTGGCAGTGGAGCATGCCGCCCTTGATGGAGTGCATCTCGCAGGGGGAGTAGCCGATGATGAGGGAGGGGCCCTTGTAGGCCTCGGCCTCGCGGATGGCGGTAAGGGTCTGGTTGGGGTTGGCGCCCATGGCCACCTGGGCCACATAGACGTAGCCGTAGCTCATGGCGATCTCAGCCAGGGACTTCTTGGGAGTGGCCTTGCCGGCGGCGGCGAACTGGGCCACCGCGCCGAAGTTGGTGGCCTTGGAGGCCTGGCCGCCGGTGTTGGAGTAGACCTCGGTATCAAAGACGAAGACGTTCACGTCCTCGCCGGAGGCCAGCACGTGGTCCAGGCCGCCGAAGCCGATGTCATAGGCCCAGCCGTCGCCGCCGAAGATCCAGACAGACTTCTTGGAGATGAAGTCCTTCAGCTCCAGGATCTCCTTGGACTCGGGGCAGCCGCACTTCTCCAGAGCGGCCACAAGAGCCTTGGCGGGCTCGGCGTTGGCCGCGCCGTCGTCCTTGGTGTCCATCCAGGCCTGGATGGCAGCCTTGACCTCGGCGTTGGCGGTGGTCTCGGCCAGGGCCTCCAGCTTGCCGGTCACCCGGTCACGGAGAGCCTTCTGCCCGAAGTAGAAGCCCAGGCCGTGCTCGGCGTTGTCCTCAAAGAGGGAGTTGGCCCAGGCGGGACCCTTGCCCTCCTTGGTGACGGTGTAGGGACTGGTGGCGGCGGGGCCGCCCCAGATGGAGGAGCAGCCGGTGGCGTTGGAGATATACATCCGCTCGCCGCAGACCTGGGTCACCAGACGGGCGTAAGAGGTCTCGGCGCAGCCGGCGCAGGAGCCGGAGAACTCCAGGAGAGGCTTCTTGAACTGGCTCTCCTTCACGTTGTTGGCGCTGGCCATGTCGGCCTTGGGCTCCACCTTGTCCACGCAGTAGTTGAACACGGCCTGCTGGTCGGCCTGAGACTCCTGAGGAGCCATGGTGATGGCGTTGGTGGGGCAGATGCCAACACAGACGCCGCAGCCCATGCAGTCCAGGGGGCTCACGGCCATGGTGTACTGGTACACGTCCTTGCCCTTGCCGGCCTTAACGGGCACGATCTTGGCGGCGGCGGGAGCGTTCTTGGCCTCCTCCTCGGTGAGGGCGAAGGGACGGATGGTGGCGTGGGGGCAGACGTA
>CAJUEU010000068.1 GCA_910585735.1 uncultured Oscillospiraceae bacterium
ACCCAGCGGGAGGTCATCTACAAGCAGCGCCGCCAGGTGCTGGACGGGGAGGACCTCCAGCAGAGCATCCGCAAAATGCTTTTGGGCTCCATCGAGAACGCGGTCCGGGGCCACGCGGGGGAGAACGGACATCTGGACGCCGACGGCTGGAAGGCGGCCACCGAGCACTTCCGGGGGGTATTCCTGGGTGGGGCCGAGCTGTGGTACAACGACGAGGAACTGGCCAGCAAATCGGCGGAGGACCTGATCGGGGAGCTTACCGACAGGGCGGTGACCGTCTACGAGAAGAAAGAGCAGGAGCTGGGCGCCCCCCTCATGCGGGAGCTGGAACGGGTCATCATGCTCCGGGTGGTGGACGAATACTGGATGGACCACATTGACGCCATGACCGAGCTGCGTCAGGGCATCGGCCTCCGGGCATACGGCCAGAACAACCCGGTCATCGAGTACAAGCGGGAAGGCTACGATATGTTTGAGGAGATGGTCTCCGCCATTCAGGATGAAACGGTGCGCCGGATCTTCCAGGCCCGGGTACGGCCCCAGAGTGAGATGAAGCGGGAGCGGGTGGCAAAGGTCACCGGGGAATCCGCCGGCGGGGACGGCACGGTCCAGAAGCGGCCTGTGGTTCGCAAGGGCATCAAGATCGGCCGCAACGATCCCTGCCCCTGTGGCAGCGGCAAGAAGTGGAAGAAGTGCGACTGTAAGGAGTATCACGGCGAAGAGAATATGTGAGGAACCACCACCCCCGCTGCCTGACGGCGGCGGGGGTGTCTACTTCGTAAAGCTGAACACGCCAGGCGTTTCCCTGTTAGCGGCAATATCTGAAGGAGTTTGCAATTTGTAGCGGCAGCGGGGCAGAAGGAGCTATTCTAATCCTGCACATAAGCCGGAAACAAGATTGGCAAGGGCTTTTCTTGGGGGTCCTGGGGGCCAATTCTTTTCACGAAAAGATGGCCCCCAGGGAAAAGAAAAAATTAAAATAAATAAGTTTACATAATTTGAGGAGTTTTTATGGAATTAATCGACGTGACCCTTGGACAGATCCCCATGCAGGTATCCCTTCGGATGACTGCGGCAGGTGTCCCTCACGGCTTCACCACCCGCCAGGGTGGTGTGTCGGAGGGGATCTATAGCTCTCTGAACCTGGGCCTAAGCCGGGGAGATGACAAAGAGAAGGTACTGGAAAATTACCGCCGGGTATGCGGCGCCTTTCCAGTTGACATAAATAAGATGGTGCTCACTGTCCAGGTTCACGAGGACCAAGTTCGGGCAGTGACAGAGGAGGACTGGGGAAAGGGGCTGGACCGTCCTCAGGACTACCGGGCAGACGGACTTATCACCAACGTGCCGGGCACCACCCTGGTGGCCTTTGGGGCCGACTGCCTCACCGCTCTGCTTTACGACCCGGTACACCGGGCCATTGGAGCGGTCCACGCAGGGTGGCGGGGTACCGCAAAGGGGATCCTGGCTCGGACGGTGGAGGCCATGACAGCGGCCTACGGCACCCGTCCGGGAGACCTGCTGGCGGCTCTGGGGCCTTGTATTTCGGCCTGCTGCTTTGAGACCAATGAGGATGTGCCCAACGCCATGACCGCCGCTTTGGGCGGCGATGCCCTCCCGTTCATCCGGGAAAAGGGGGAGGGAAAATTTCTGGTGGATCTGAAGGGGCTCAACGCCTTATGGCTGGGAAAAGCCGGGGTCTCTGAGCAGTGTATTGACACCTCCACAGACTGCACATTATGTAAACATAATAAATACTGGTCTCACCGTTATACCAAGGGGGAGAGGGGAAGCCAGGCCTCCATAATCTCTTTGCTTGGGAAGTAAAGAGATTATGTTGATTAAATTATGCAAACGAATTTATGTATATTAAATTACGGAAACTGAATTACGTGAACTAAATTATGCAAACCGAATTATGTAAATAAAAAGTGGCTGACAGTCAGGAGAGAGCCCTATGAAACGAAAGAGAAATCTAAAATTGATTTTGGCCCTGGCCCTGCTGGTCCAGTTGGCTGCCTGCGGAGGGGAACCCGAGGTGGTGACGCCGGCGCCTACGCTTACCTCTACCCCCACGCCTGCGACGGACGGGAAGGGGCTGGATTTTATGTTGCCTTGTTACCCGGCCGGTGGGTTCCACCCCATTACGGGGAGCAACCGGCTGAACCTGACTCTGGCGCCCTTACTCTACCGGGGACTTTTTAGTCTGGACAGCGGGTTCACCCCCCAAAACGACCTGTGCGAGAGCTACACCGTCAGTGAGGACGGTCTTACCTGGACCTTTACCTTGAAGGAGGCCGCCTTTTCGGATGGCACGGCACTGACCGCCGCTGAGGTCATCGCCTCCCTGAATAAGGCCCGGCAGAGCGACCGCTACAGCAGCCGTCTTGCCGATTTGACAAAGGTGGGAGTTGGAGAAGGCGGCGCCGTGACGGTGACTTTGTCCCGGCCCAACGGAGCACTTCCCAGCTTGCTGGATGTGCCTGTGGTCAAGGAGAGCGGAGACCCCCTCCGGCCTCTCGGCACCGGGCCGTATTTTCTCAGTGAATCTGAGGAGACAGGAGAACTGGTTCTTACGGCCCGGGAGGGGGAGCAGGTGCCCCTGACGCAAATCCCCCTGCGTAGTGTCAGCACTGGGGACGACCTGGTCTACGCCTTTGACGCCCGGGAGATCTCCCTGGTGGACGTAGATTTGAACAGCACCAACGCCCTGGGATACTCTGGGCGGATGGAGACCACCGACTATCCCACCACCACCCTGCTCTACCTGGGGTTCAACATGAAAAACGGCCTCTGCCGGGAGAACTCCCTCCGCCGCGCCCTGTCCCTGGCCTTTGACCGGGAGACCATGGTGGAGCGTATTTTTGCCGGACACGGGGAGGCTGCTGCCCTCCCGATCCATCCCAATTCTTCGCTGTATGACGCCGGGGTGGCCACCCAGGCACTCTGGAACGAAGAGGAAGCGGTCCGGCTGCTGGAGAATGCCGGATGGCGGCTGGAAGAGGATGGCATCCGGGAAAACCGGCGCAGCCGTCTGGCCTTGAAGCTCATTGTCAACCAGGAGAACACCGCCAAGGCCGCTTTGGCCGATGCTTTGGCCGAATCTCTTCAGAGGCTGGGGTGTGATGTGACGGTGGACAAGCTGCCCTGGGAGGATTTTTCCGCTGCCCTGAACAGAGGCAGCTTTGACCTCTACCTGGGGGAGACTGTTCTCACTGCGGATTTTGACCTGGAGGATCTGCTGCGCACCAGGGGGGCATTGAATTACGGCGGCTGCGCCGATGGGGAGCTGGACGCTCGGATGGACGCTTACCGGGCGGCTGCCGGAGAGGAGCGTCAGGCTGCCGCCTCAACGCTTTGGGAGCAGGTGACCCAGGTGGCTCCCATGGTACCCCTGGTCTTCAAAAACGGTTCCCTTCTGACCCAGTGGGGGCAGGTCCGTGGGATGGCTCCCACCCAGCGGGATGTGTTTTTCGGGCTGGAGGGCTGGCAGATCGTGGAGTAAAGGAAATCTGAAGTTTTTCTGACAATATGCCCCGCCCTGTTGACGATGGCAAAGAAGGCCATCTATAATAAAAGAAAAAGCAGGAAAAAGGCGGGGGAGGGAAGTATTTTGCACGATTTTGTCCAGTTGATTCTCCAGATGCTTCACCGGGGCGGCAAGCTGGCCCTGGCGGCCGGGGCGATTTGCGCCTTGGGCGTTGGCCTTGCGTACCTGTTGTTCTGGCTGGAACACCGGCCGGGAGCGGTTTTTCCCTGGAGGAAAGCGATGGCTGCCGTGGCTTTGGCGGGGTATCTCGCCATTGTGATCTATGTCACCCTGCTCCGACAGGTGGGCGGCGGGCCAGGTCAGATGAATCTACATCTCTTCCTGGCCTGGCGGGAGGCCTGGAATGGATTTACCCTCAAGCTCTGGCTCAACGTGCTGCTGAATATCGCTCTGTTTCTCCCGTTGGGGTTTCTTCTTCCCCTGCTGGCGAGACTGTTTCAGAAGTGGTATGTTACCCTGCCGACGGGCTTCGGCCTTTCCCTGACCATTGAGACCGCGCAATATCTGCTGGGCCGCGGGATGTTTGATGTGGACGACCTTTTTACCAATACTCTGGGGACCGCCCTGGGCTTTTCCCTTGCCATGCTTCTGCTTCGGCTGTTTCCGGCCAGGGGGAAGGAGCGGCGGGGATGGCCGCCCTATCTGATCTGCCCCCTGGCCTTTGGACTTGCCCTGTTGGGCATTTTCGGAGGCTATCAGCTGAAAGAATATGGAAACCTGCCTGAGGCCCCTGCCTATACTGCCGACCTGCGGGGTCTTGACTGGCAGATGGAGTGGGAGCCGGAGGAGGGCGCAAAAACTGTCTATACCTATCGAAGCACCCCGTTTACGAAAGAAAGCTGTGACGCCTTTGGAGCGGAATTTGCCCGCAATGCTGGGGTGACCTTTCCCGATGCCTACTATTATGACGACCTGACTGTGTTTGCCAACCACTCCACCGGGGATTTTCTCAACGTGACCTACCATGACCGCAGCTATGAGTATAGGCTTTCCACCAGTGGGGATGCTCCCGGAGCGGAGGGGACGGAATCGGCTTTGCGGGAAAGGCTGGCCGAGTTGGGGATCTCTGTCCCGGCGGAGGCGGACTTTTCCTATGAAGGAGAGGGCTGGCACAGCTTTACCGCCTGCTTTTTTCGCCAAGGGGAGCGGGTAGTGAACGGGGTCCTGCGGTGCAAGTATCAGGGAAATGGGACTTTTGGCGAGATCGACAGCACCCTGGCGGTGCTGACCCCATACAAGGAGGAGACCATCCTGACCCAGGCGGAGGCGCTGGAGCGGCTGCGCCTGGGGAAGTTTGATGGGGCGGGCCTTTTTGAACAATCCTGGATCCAAGGGGCGCGGATCCTGGCCTGCGCCTTGGACTACCGGGCGGACACCAAGGGCTTTTACCAGCCGGTTTATGTGTTTACCATTCTGCCTTTGGGACAAGACCCCGGAGGGTACTGTCTGGAGGCAGGGGAGTTTATTCTGCCTGCGCTGAAGTGATTTTTTATACTTGAGGAAGACATCCGTTCCTATTTTGAGAAAAGGAGGGGCAAATATGGAAGCCAATATTTTGGTGGTGGACGATGAGCCTGAGATCGCGGACCTGGTCAGCGTGTATCTCAGGGGGGAGGGCTTTACGGTTTTTCCCTGCGGCAACGGTGCCGATGCCCTGGAGACCCTGCGTAAGGAAAAGATCGACCTGGCGGTGTTGGATGTGATGCTGCCTGACATCTCGGGGATGACCCTCTGCGCGGAGATCCGCCGCACCAAGCAGTTTCCTATTCTGATGCTCACCGCCCGCACCGGGGACACGGACAAGATCACCGGTCTTACTGTGGGGGCGGACGACTATATCACCAAACCCTTCAGTCCGCTGGAGCTGGTGGCCCGGGTGAAGGCGCAGCTGCGCCGGTACACCAGTTATAACAGCGCGGAGCGGGAGGCGGAGGAGACCCTGAGTGTGGACGGGTTGTTCATTGACCGCTCCAGCCATAAGTGTATCTATTATGACGAGGCTATTGTGCTTACCCCCATTGAGTTTGATATTCTTTGGGTCCTCTGCTCCAACCGGGGGCGGGTGATCTCGGCAGAGGAGCTGTTTGAAATGGTGTGGGGGGAGAAGTATCTGGACCGAAACAATACGGTTATGGTCCATATCCGCCGGATCCGGGAAAAGCTGGAGGGTACCGGCGGAGACCGCCCCCGGATTATCAAAACGGTATGGGGCGTGGGGTATAAGATCGATTAGATCCACATATTGGGAAGAGAGACATAGCACCGGCACAAGATACTGTCAGGGAGAAAAAACGCAGAGAAAACAGCCGGAAAAATGAAAAAATGGATTGACAATTGCGGGGGAATCGGGTATACTAATCCTTGCCCTGTTTTTAGGGGCCCCGGGGGCGTCATTTGACTTTGTCAAACGACTGTCCCGATCGTCCAAGGACGACCTTTATGGCGGCATAGCTCAGTTGGCTAGAGCACACGGTTCATACCCGTGGTGTCCCCGGTTCAAATCCAGGTGCCGCTACCAAATCCCCAAGGGCGCCCAGGCCGGGCGCCCTACGGGGAAACCATCTGGAGGGGCCGCGAAAAATATGGCCCGTTGGTCAAGTGGTTAAGACACCGCCCTTTCACGGCGGTAACATGGGTTCGAATCCCGTACGGGTCACCACGTCAGAAGAAACCTGATCCGTTCCGTTTCCGGCCTGTGGAACGGCCGGAAACTGCACATACTCAGGTTCCTTCTTCCTTCTCCCCACAAAAGCTGAAGACCGCTTTTGCGGGGACCCCGGGGCCGGGGACCCCGGGGCCGGGGGCCCCACAATTTGGAGGCTTAGCTCAGCTGGTTAGAGCGCTTGCTTCACACGCAAGAGGTCACTGGTTCGAGTCCAGTAGTCTCCACCAAAAA
>CAJUEU010000069.1 GCA_910585735.1 uncultured Oscillospiraceae bacterium
TCTGCAAGGAGAACATCACCCACTCCTACCCCCACTGCTGGCGGTGCAAGCACCCTATCATCTACCGGGCCACCGAGCAGTGGTTCTGTAGCGTGGACGCCATCAAGAAGGCGGCGGTGGAGGCCTGCGAGGGCATTACCTGGCATCCTGCCTGGGGCAAGGAGCGGATGATCTCCATGATCTCGGAGCGCTCCGACTGGTGCATTTCCCGCCAGCGGGTGTGGGGTGTGCCCATCCCCATCTTCTACTGCGACGACTGCGGGGCGGACATCGTCACTCCCGAGACCATCGCCAAAGTCTCCTCCCTCTTCCGGGAGCACGGCTCCAACATCTGGTTTGAGGCTGAGCCCAAGGACCTGCTCCCTGAGGGCTTTGTCTGCCCCAAGTGTGGCAAGAGCCACTTCTCCAAGGAGACCGACATCATGGATGTGTGGTTCGACTCAGGCTCCACCTGGGCCGCTGTGGCTGACGAGCGGGAGTATCTCAAATACCCCGCCGACCTCTACCTGGAGGGCGGCGACCAGTACCGGGGCTGGTTCCAGTCCTCTATGCTCACCTCCATTGCCTGCAACGGGGTAGCGCCCTACCGTCAGATCGCCACCCACGGCTGGACGGTGGACGGCGAGGGCAAGGCCATGCACAAGTCTCTGGGCAACGCGGTCTCTCCTGATGAGGTCATCAAGGACTACGGCGCCGATATGCTCCGGCTTTGGGTTGCCTCGGCCGACTACACGCAGGACATGCGTATTTCCCCGGAGATCCTGAAGCAGCTTTCCCAGGCCTACCTGAAGATCCGCAACACCGCCCGGTATATGCTGGGCAATCTGGACGGCTTCGACCCGGATCAGGCCGTGGCTGTGCAGAACATGACAGACCTGGACCGCTGGGCGGTCCATCAGCTTGGCAAGCTGGCCAAGACCGTTCGTGAGGCGTACAACAGCTACGAATTCCACGTGGTCTACCGGGCCGTCTATAACTTCTGTGTCATTGAGATGTCCAACTTCTATCTGGACATCATCAAGGACCGGCTCTACTGCGGCGATAAGTCCGGACGGGCCTCTGCCCAGTCTGCCCTTTTCACCATTTTGGACGGCATGACCCGGCTCATTGCCCCCATTCTGGCCTTCACTGCCGACGAGATATGGGCGGCTATGCCCCACGCCAAGGCCGACAACGCCGAGAGCGTGGTGCTCAACGATATGCCAGACCCCGCTGCCCTCCCCGTCCTCTCGGAAGAGGAGGAGGCCCGCTGGGCCAAGGTCATGGCCCTCCGGAACGACGTGAACAAAGCCCTGGAACTCTCCCGGGCCGAGGGCGGCGTGAAGAAGAACCAGGATGCCGACCTGAAGCTGTTCTTCACCCCCGAGGGCTGGAAGGAGTTTGAGGCCCTCCACGTGGACGAGAGCGACCTGGCCACCGTCTGCATCGTGTCGGCTGTCACCCTGGAGCAGGGCGAAGGGGAGGGCTACCGGGGCGAGGAGTTTGAGGGCCTCACCGTGCAGGTCTCCCCCGCCGCCGGGGAGAAGTGCCCCCGGTGCTGGAACCACGACGTCCGCATCGGAGTCCCCGGCCATCACGCCGAGCTGTGCGATCGGTGCGCCCGCGTCGTCGCAGTGGAGTGGTAAGAAGCCATTATCAAAAAAGCACCCCATCCAAATCGGATGGGGTGCTTTTTTGTCTCTTGTACGTTGGCGGTCAGGCAAGCTTTGCTTGCCTGGGGACCGTCATTGCGCCTTTGGCGCAACAACCGATCCAGCAAGCGAAGCTTGCTTATGGACGCAGGCCCATACCGCCTTCCAGGGTGAGGGTCTCGCCGGTGAGATACTTGAAATCGGGGTTGGTGAGCTGGACACACACCCGGCCGATCTCGGTCTCAGGGTCGCCGTAGTGGCCCATGGGGGGCATCTTCACGTTGGCCTTGAAGGCGTCGGGATAGGCGTTCTGGAAGTTTTCCAGCTGGGCGGTCCAGGCGATGGGGCAGATGACGTTGACGTTGATGCCGTCCTTGCCCCACTCGGTGGCGGCCACCCGGGAAAGACCACGGATGCCCTCCTTGGCGGCGGCGTAGGCACACTGGCCGTAGTTGCCGAAGAGGCCGGCCCCCGAGGCAAAGTTAATGACGCTGCCCTTTGTCTCCTTCAGATGGGGATAGCAGGCCTGCATGTAATAGAAGGCGGCATAGAGGCCGGAGTAGAGGGCCAGGTCAAACTGCTCGGTGGTGTGGTCAGCCAAAGTCACGCCGGAGGCGCTGGCCTGAGCGTTGTTGATGAGGGCGTCAATATGGCCAAAGGTCTTAATAGTCTCGTCCACCACGTGCTGGACCACGGCTTTGTTATCCGCGCCGGCGGACACATCGGCCTGGACAATGAGGACCTTGACGCCGTAGAGCCGCTCCAGTTCTTCCTTGGCGTCCTCCAGCTTCTTCACGTTCCGGCCGGTGATGACGATATTGGCCCCCTCCTTGGCAAAGGCGGTGGCGATACCGTAGCCAATGGAGCCGCAGCTCTTGCCGTCGCTGAGAACGGCCCGGCCCGCGCCGGTGATGATAACGGTCTTACCAGTAAAATGTCCCATGGGAAGCTCCTCCGTTCGCTCAAAAATTTGGTTGGGCAAATGGCACTGTCCAAATTATACCACGCCATAGCAAAAAGAAAAAGAGATTTTTGGAAAAAGTACATAATTTCTTGATGAAAACACCGGGAAAGACAAAGTCTTTTCCCGGTGTTTTCAAAATTTTTATCTTACTCCAGCTGAAACTGGCCGGTGTAGAGCTGATAGTACCGGCCCTGTTCCTCCAGCAGATGGGCGTGGGAGCCCTTCTCCTGGATACGGCCTTGCTCAATGACCACAATGCAGTCGGAGTTTCGGACGGTGGAGAGCCGATGGGCGATCACGAATACGGTGCGTCCCTCCATGAGGGCGTCCATGCCTTGCTGGACCAGGGCCTCGGTCCGGGTGTCGATGGAGGAGGTGGCCTCGTCCAAAATCATCACCGGGGGATCGGCCACAGCCGCCCGGGCAATGGCCAGAAGCTGCCGCTGGCCCTGGGAGAAGTTGGAGCCGTCCCCTGTGACCATGGTGTTATAGCCGTCAGGGAGCCGGCGGATGAAGGAGTGGGCCCCCACAGTCTTAGCGGCCTGGATACATTCCTCGTCGGTGGCGTCCAGCCGGCCGTAGCGAATGTTTTCCATGACGGTGCCCGTAAAGAGGTGAGTGTCCTGGAGCACCGCCCCCAAGGCCTGCCGGAGAGAGTCCTTGGCAATGTCCCCCACATTCAGACCGTCAAAGGTGATCATGCCACCCTCGATTTCGTAAAAACGGTTGATGAGGTTGGTGATGGTGGTCTTGCCCGCTCCAGTGGAGCCCACGAAGGCGATCTTCTGGCCCGGGTTGGCGTACACCGATACGTCGTGGAGAATGCGCTTACCGGGAACGTAGGAGAAATCCACGTGGTTGAAGCGCACGGCCCCCTTGAGCTCGGTGAGGTAGTAGTCCTCACCGGGAATGTTGCGGATGGCCCCCCGGACCAGGTGGAAGCCCATCTTCCCCTCATGGTCGGGGTACTTCCAGGCCCAGCGGTGGCCGGAGAGATGGGACAGGTCCTCCATGGGGGTGAAGCCTCCGTCCTCGCCGAGGGTGCCCCACCGGGAGTCGTCCCAGAGCTCGCCGGGGTCCAGCACCCGCCAGGAGTCCCCCTCCTGAACGGCCTGGGCCAGTTCCAAAGCGGAGCCCTCCTCGTCCTGGACGAGAATGGGGACCAGCTTGGCGGCGCCGGACTTGGGGGTCTTCCAGGCCCAGACACCCTCCCGGCCGCCTTCGGTGTTGACGCTGAGGGCTCCGTTCTGATCCTTGTGGGCGGGCACCAATGTGACGGCGCCTTCGTCCACCTCGGGGGGCGTATCCATGACCTCGAAGATCCGCTCGGCGCCTGCCAGGGCGGAGAGGATGGTGTTGATCTGCTGGGAGATCTGGTTCAGGGGCTGGGAGACCTGCTTGGTGTAATTGAGGTAGATGGTGAAGCCGCCCAGGTCAAAGCCTCCGAAGATGGCCAACAGGCCGCCGATCATGGCGGTAAAGGCGTAGCCGATGTGGTTCAGGTTGCCCGCGATGGGCATCACCGCCGAGGAGTAGAACTGGGCGGCAGTGGCCGCCTGGCGGTAGTCCTCGTTGAGCCGGGTGAAGTTGGCCTTGGCCTCCTCCTCGTGGGTAAAGGCCTTGACCACCTTGAGCCCCTCGATCATCTCCTGAATGTTGCCATTGACCTTGCCCAAAGCGGCCTGCTGTTCCCGGTGGTACTTCTGGGAGCGGGAGCCCATGAACCGAATGACCAGGAAGGTGAGGGCCAGGATGACCACGGTGATGAGGAACAAAAAGGCGTTGGTGTAGATCATGATGCACACCAGACCCACAAACATGATGGCCGAGGAGAAGAGGGAGACGATGGAGTCCCGGAGGGCCATGCTCACGTTGTCGGCATCGTTGGTGAACCGGCTCATGAGCTCTCCGTGGGTGTGACCGTCGTAGTAGGAAATGGGGAGGGTCTGGAGAGCGTCAAAAAGCTCCTTCCGCAGCCGGTTGGTGCCCTTTTCGGCCAGCCGGGCCATGGTGACCGACTGGAGATAGGAGGCGGTAGCCCCCACCAGATAAATACATCCAAGGGGAATAAGGGCCTTCAGAAGGTCGGCCCCCGACTGAAAGGTGCCGTCCACCAGGTTGTTGATGAGGGGACGCATATAGTAGGAGCCCCCCAGGTTGGTCAGCACCGAGGTGAGGAGCAGCAGAGCCACAAACACCAGGGGCAGCTTGGAGCGGGACAGATAGCCCAGCAGGCGGAAAATGGTCTTTTTGGCATCCTTGGGTTTGGCAAACTTGTTGTTGCCTCTCGGTCCGGGTCCTGGCATTATTCACTCACTCCTTCCTGCTGAGAATTGTAAATTTCCTGGTAGACCGCGCTGGTGGCCATGAGCTCGTCGTGGGTGCCCCGGTCCACAATGGTGCCATCGTCCAGCACCAGGATCTGGTCGGCGTAGCGCACCGAGGAGATCCGCTGGGCGATGATGATGACGGTGGTCCCCGCCAGGTTCTTGGCGAAGGACTCCCGGATGGCGGCCTCGGTGGCGCTGTCCACCGCCGAAGTGGAGTCGTCCAGAATGAGGACCGAGGGCTTCCGCAGCATGGCCCGGGCGATACAGAGCCGCTGCTTCTGGCCGCCCGACACGTTGGTGCCCCCCTGGTCCAGCATGGTGTCGAACTGGTCGGGGAGGTTCATGACGAAGTCGTAGGCCTGGGCATCCTTGGCGGCCTGGAGCATCTCCTCCTCGGTGGCATCCGGGCGGCCCCAAAGGAGGTTCTCCCGGATGGTGCCCGAGAAAAGCACATTGTTCTGGAGCACCATGCCGATGCGGCTGCGCAGTTCCTCAATGGGGTAATCCCGCACGTCCACCCCGTCCAGCAGTACACTGCCGCCGGTGACGTCGTAAAACCGGGGGATCAGGTTGACAAGGGAGGATTTTCCGGTGCCCGTGCCGCCCACGATGGCCACGAACTGCCCCGGTTTGGCGGTGAAGGACACGTGCTCCAGCACGTCGTCCCCGGAGCCCGAGGCCAGGTACTTGAAGGACACGTCCCGGAATTCCACCTCTCCCTTGGCTTCGGGAAGGACGGGACCCTCCTCTTTCTCCGGACGGGAGGCGGGGAGAGCATCCGGCTTATCCTGAATGTCGGGCACCGTGTCCAGCACCTCCACGATACGCCGGGCACAGGCCACGGCCCGGGAGGACATAATGAACATCATGCCCACCATCATCACGCTCATGAGGATCTGGGAGATGTAGCCGATGAAGGAACTAAGATCGCCGTACTCCATGGTCCCGCCCATCACCTGAACGCCGCCCAGGTAGAGCACCGACAGAGTCACCAGGTTGAGTACGATGGTCATAATAGGGGAGATGAGGTTAATACGCATGGCCACGGCCATGCCCACCTGGGTGAGCTCGTCGTTGGCCTTTTTAAATTTGGTCTTTTCGTACCCCGCCCGGACAAAGGCCTTGACCACCCGGATGGCCACCAGGTTCTCCTGGACCGTGTTATTAAGGTTATCAATCTTGCCCTGCATGACGCCAAAGAGCTTGTTGCTCAGCTTCATGACGACCCCCACCCCCAGCAGGAGCACCGGGATGGCAATGAGCAGCACCCGGGCCAGCTCGGCGTTGATGGAGAAGGCCATGAAGAGGGCGCCGGCCAGCATGGTGATGACCCGCACCACCATACGGGTGGCCATGGTGAGGGTCATCTGGATCTGGTTGACGTCGTTGGTGGTCCGGGTGATGAGGGAGGCCGAGGAG
>CAJUEU010000070.1 GCA_910585735.1 uncultured Oscillospiraceae bacterium
AGAATAAGTTCTTCGGGGCAGGGTGTGATTCCCTACCGGCGGTATAGTCCGCGAACCTTGGAAACAAGGCCGACCCGGCGAAATTCCGGGACCGACAGTATAGTCTGGATGAGAGAAGAATGAAGTGTATTGATCCTCCCGCGCTCCAGCGGCAGCGCTGGGACGATATACTGAAACACAGCCCTGAAGCCTATGCGCTTCAGGGCTTTTTTCCAAAGAACTTGTATCTGCCAGGGACCCTTTCCCGCACATTTATCAAGTTTGGAGGAACCAAAAATGAAGAAAAACTGGACTGTTCCAAAAATTACCTATACCGCCCTTTTGGCGGCGGTAGCCGGCGTGCTCATGTCGCTGGAATTTTCCGTGCCCCTGATGCCTGTGTTCTACAAGGTGGATTTCAGCGATGTGCCCGCGGTCATTGCGCTGTTTGCCATGGGACCTGCCTCCGGCCTGGCCGTGGAGGTGGTCAAGGTCCTCATTAAGGTAGTCACAGTGGGGACCAATTCGAATTTTGTAGGCGAGTTTGCCAATCTGGTCAGCATTGCCCTGTTCATCCTCCCCATATGGCTGCTCTCCAAAAAGACTGGGACCACCCAAAGAGGGACCGCAGCTACTCTGGCTGTCAGCTGTGTTGTCCGAACTGCCTGGAGCTGCTTCTGCAACGCCTTTATTACCTTGCCCCTCTATGCCGCCTCCTACGGACTTCCCCTGGATGAGGTGGTTCGGATGGTCTCGGCTGTCAATCCGGCTATTCAGGATCTGACCGGGTTCATTATTATGGCCACCATCCCCTTCAACCTGCTGAAATACACCCTCAACTATATCATCGCCCACCTTCTCTACCACCGGCTGACTGCTTCCGTCCCCTTCCTTCAGAAGCTTCAGGTAAGTCATTAAAAGGAGGCACCATAGAATGATCCAGGATTACGCCGGCCTGACCCGTCTGGAGATGGAGCAGCTCGATAAGGAAAAAACCATTGTCATGATCCCCCTGGGGGCCACCGAGCAGCACGGCAGCCAGGCTCCTCTGGGAACAGACATGATGATCGCCGCCGCCATGCCCCGTTACATCAAGGAAGAAATGTCCGCCGTAGCCCCGGATTTCCCCATGCTGGTTTTCCCGGTGATCCCTGTGGGCCTGAGCGTGGAGCACATGGATTTCTGCGGCTCTGTCACCTTTAAGCCGGACACTTACTACAAAATACTCTATGAGATCACCGAGAGCATTGCCAGTCATGGGTTCCGAAAGTTCGTTTTTCTGATCTGCCACGGGGGCAACCGTCCCATCGTAGACGCCCTGGCACGGCAGCTCCGCCATGACCTGGACATCCTGCCCTTTGTCCTGTCCTCAGGCGCCTTCTTTCACCCCGAGGTACAAAAGACAGTCTCTCCGGGGAACCCCTTTGATTTCCACGGCGGAGAGATGGAGACCTCCATGGTCCTGGCCATCGCTCCCGACACCGTCAAGCTGAAGGATGCCCAGGCCGGGTATAAGACCGCCTATGAGGGTAAAAAAGCCATCCGTTTTTCCGGGGACCACGCCCTCAACTGGATGGGAAAGGATTTTACCACGGCCGACGGCGAGCCCATCGGCATCGGCGGGGACCCCAGCGGGGCCACCGCCGAAAAGGGGGAGATCATTTTCCGGGTCAGCGCCAGGGAGCTGATCCAACCCCTTCTGGAGATCCGGGATTGGTGAGCCGTTGTTCGACCGCTAAAACAGCATGCCGCAGGGGGAGAGGCACAAGCTTGTGCCTCTCCCCTGTTTTTTATCGGTCCAGGGGCCAATTTGATCCCCGGCGAAAAGAAACAGGATTTTTCTTTACAAAAGCATGGGCATCATATATAATACCTTTGAAAAATCTCAAAGAATGTGAGTGTTTGCTATGCTTCAATTTGATGAATATAAGATCAAGCTCAACAACCTGAAGCCGGCTTTGGACGAGCTTGCCCAGGCCCTGGACCTGGAGGCCGCCAAACGGGAGCTGGAAATGCTGGAGTCCGAAAGCGCCAGTGAAGGCTTTTGGGATGATCTGGAAAAGAGCCAGAAAGCCACCCGGCGGATGAACACTCTCCGGGGCAAGCTGGAGAGCCAGCAGCGCCGGGAGCGGGAGTGGGACGATATGCTCACCCTCTGTGAGATGGGCAACGAGGAGGAGGACGACTCCCTTCTTCCTGAGCTGGAGGACAGCTTTACCAAGCTGGAAAAGGAAATGGAGGATGCCCGTCTCTCCACCCTTCTCAACGGGGAATATGACAACAACAACGTGATCCTTACCATTCACGCCGGGGCCGGCGGCACCGAGGCTCAGGATTGGGCACAGATGCTCCTGAGAATGTATACCCGCTGGGCCGAGCGGCATGGCTTTGACTGCAAGATCGCCGACGTGACCGACGGAGACGAAGCGGGCATCAAATCGGCCACTATCATCATCGAGGGCGAAAATGCCTACGGCCACCTGAAAAGTGAGCACGGCGTCCACCGCCTGGTCCGCATCTCCCCCTTTGACGCCAACGCCCGGCGGCAGACCTCCTTTGCCGCTCTGGAGGTCATGCCCGAGATCGAGGACGACAATTCCGTTGAGATCCGGGATGAAGATTACGAGATGCAGGTCTACCGCTCCTCCGGCGCGGGCGGCCAGCACATCAACAAGACCTCCTCCGCCGTCCGGCTCATCCACAAGGCCACCGGCATTGTGGTGGCCTGCCAGACCGAGCGCAGCCAGTTCCAGAACAAGGAGACCTGTCTCAAAATGCTCCGAAGCAAGCTGGTGGAGCTGAAAATGCAGCAGCACGCCGAAAAGATCAGCGACATCAAGGGCGTCCAGCTCAAGATCGAGTGGGGCAGCCAGATCCGTTCCTATGTCTTTATGCCCTATCAGCTGGTGAAGGACAACCGCACCGGCTATGAGACCAGCAATGTGGGCGGCGTCATGGACGGGGACCTGGACGGCTTTATCAACGCTTACCTCACCGCCAACGCCACCGGCAACTGGGCCACAAAATAGGACCTGTCTATCCTCCGCAACTAACGCAATGCCGGGCCGTCCTCCCCCAGGACGGCCCGGTCTTTTTTCCTCCTGAAGCAAAGCAAAAAAACGCCGAAAAACTCCATAGACAAAAAGTAAACAAAAATTTCGTGAAAAATCTCAAATAATCTTCTGTTTTAGAAAAGAGGCAAAATTTTTTCTTTTTTCATATAATTTGGGTTGAAATTAGGATTCAAATAGGGTACAATATGCGTTGCGAATTTAGGAGGTGGTCTCATGCTCAATATCGTGCTGGTGGAGCCCGAGATCCACCCCAATACCGGCAACGTGGCCCGGACCTGCGCCGCCACCGGGGCCCGGCTCCACCTGGTGGAGCCTCTGGGCTTCGACATCAGCGACAAGGCGGTGAAGCGGGCGGGTCTGGACTACTGGCACCTGGTGGATATCCATGTGTGGCCCAACCTGGAGGCTCTTTTTGAGGCGGAAAAGCCGGAGGATATTTGGCTGGCCACCTCCAAGGGGCCCCGCAGTTATGTGGATCCCACCGTGGAATTCCGGGACGGCTGCTGGCTTTTCTTCGGGAAGGAGACCGCCGGACTGTCTGAGGAGTTCCGCCTGCGGTACGCCCAGCGCTGTATCCGCATCCCCATCCGGGCTGAGGCCCGGTGCCTCAACCTCTCCAACTCGGTGGCTATCGTGGCCTACGAGGCCCTGCGGCAGCAAGGCTTCCCCGGCCTGAAGGACGCGGGCGAGATGGCCCCGGGGCAATGACACGCAGATCCATCTTTTACCTTAAAATATTGCAAGGAGGTCAAAGAGTATGAACTACAACAAGAAAACCGTCAAGGACGTGGACGTGAAGGGCAAGAAGGTCCTGCTCCGCTGCGACTTCAATGTCCCTCAGGACAAGAAGACCGGCGAGATCACCGACGACAAGCGGATCCGCGCCGCTCTGCCCACCATCCAGTACCTGCTGGAGGGCGGCGCTGCCGTCATCGCCTGCTCTCACCTGGGCAAGCCTGAGCCCAGCTTTGAGAAGTGGGTAAAGAAGCAGACCGAGAAGGGCAAGGACCCCGCTGAGCTCACCGAGGAGAAGTGGCAGAAGTCCCTGAAGGCTCTGACCCTGGCTCCCGTGGCCGAGCGGCTGAGCCAGCTCCTGGGCAAACCGGTGCAGATGGCCGCCGATGTGGTGGGCCCCGACGCCACCGCCAAGGCCGCCGCTCTCCAGAGCGGCGAGATCCTCCTTCTGGAGAACACCCGCTGGGAGAAGGGCGAGACCAAGAACGATCCCGCCACCGCCAAGGCCCTGGCCGACATGGCCGAGCTTTACGTGTCCGACGCCTTCGGCGCCGTTCACCGTGCCCACGCCTCCACCGCCGGCGTGGCCGAGTACCTCCCCGCTGTTTCCGGCTTCCTCATTCAAAAGGAGCTGGAGATCATCGGCGGCGCCCTGGCCGCGCCCAAGCGCCCGCTGGTGGCCATTCTGGGCGGAAGCAAGGTCTCCTCCAAGATCGGTGTCATCAACAACCTGCTGGAGATCGCCGACACCATCATCATCGGCGGCGGCATGGCTTACACCTTCTCGGCCGCCCAGGGGGGCACCGTGGGCGACTCCCTGCTGGAGGAGGATTGGAAGGCTTATTCTCTGGAGATGATCGAGAAGGCCAAGCAGAAGGGCGTGAAGCTGCTGCTGCCTGTGGATACCGTCATTGCCGACGCCTTCGATCCCGACGCCAACTCCCAGGTGGTAAAGGCCGGAGAGATCCCCAACGGCTGGCAGGGTCTGGACATCGGGCCCGAGACCGTGAAGCTTTACTGCGACGCCGTGAAGGACGCGGGCACCGTTATCTGGAACGGCCCCATGGGCGTCTTTGAGTTCGAGAAGTTCGCCGTGGGCACCAAGGCTGTGGCCGAGGCTCTGAGCAAGACCGACGCCATCACCATCATCGGCGGCGGCGACAGCGCGGCCGCTGTCCAGCAGCTTGGCTACGCCGACAAGATGACCCACATCTCCACCGGCGGCGGCGCCTCCCTGGAATTCATGGAAGGCAAGGAGCTGCCCGGCGTCGCTTGCCTTTTGGACGCCTGAGTTTTGAGCGTGATCCCCAACAAATATACAATATCAATATAAGGAGCATATCCCAATGAACCGTCGTTACCGCAAAACCATCATTGCCGGAAACTGGAAGATGAACAAGACCCTCACCGAAACCAAGGCTTTTGCCGAGGAGTTCAAGCCTTTGGTGGGCCGCCCCAAGTGGTGCGAGGTGGTCCTGTGTGTGCCCTACGTGAACCTCCAGGCCGCCGTCCGTCTGTTCAAGGACAGCAAGGTATCCATCGGCGCTGAGAGCTGCCACTACGAGTCCACCGGCGCGTTTACCGGCGAGGTCTCCGCCGAGATGCTCAAGGAGATCGGTGTAAAATACGTCATCATCGGCCACTCTGAGCGCCGCCAGTACTACAACGAGACCGACTTCACCGTCAACAAGAAGGTGAAGGCCGCTCTGGAGGCCGGCCTGCGGCCCATCGTCTGCGTGGGCGAAAGCCTGGAGCAGCGGGAGCTGGGGGTCACCATGGACCACATCACCTACCAGGTTCGGTGCGCCCTGGCCGGCGTGCCCGCCGAGAAGATGCGCCACGTGATCTTTGCCTATGAGCCCATCTGGGCCATCGGCACCGGCAAGACCGCCACCTCGGCCGAGGCCCAGGAGGTCTGCGAGGGGATCCGCACCATCATCCGCAAGAAGTACGGTGCCCGGGTGGCCCGGAGCGTCACCATCCAGTACGGCGGTTCCATGAATCCCAAGAACGCCCAGGAGCTGCTGGCCCAGCCCGACGTAGACGGCGGCCTCATCGGCGGCGCCTCCCTGAAGCCCGACCAGTTCATGGAGATCGTCAACGCTGCAAATCAAGATTGAGAAGCGCGGAGGGACATCATTCGGCTTTGCCGAATGACCGTCCCGGCAGTCTTTCGACTGCCTGCGTGACATGGCTACTTTAAGCCAGAAGAAGAGGTATATTATGAGTAAAACTCCGACCACATTGATCATTATGGACGGCTTCGGCCTCCGGGACGAGACGGCGGGCAACGCCATCGCCAACGCCCGGAAGCCCTTCCTGGACAAAGTCTTTGCCGAGTGCCCCGGCTGCAAGCTGTCGGCCTCCGGCCTGGACGTAGGTCTCCCCGAGGGCCAGATGGGCAACTCCGAGGTGGGCCACACCAACATCGGCGCCGGCCGGGTGGTGT
>CAJUEU010000071.1 GCA_910585735.1 uncultured Oscillospiraceae bacterium
CTGACCCAGATGACCTTCGGCTTCTCCCGTGACGACGCCGGCAAGTTCCTGGGCTCCTACTACGACCACAAGATCTACGAGTCCGATCCCTTCGCCCGTCTGGACCAGACCGGCGTGGGCAAGCTGGTGGCCATGGCCGCCAAGCTGGGCCGTCAGACCCGCCCCGACATTCATCTGGGCATCTGCGGCGAGCACGGCGGCGATCCCTCCAGCGTGGAGTTCTGCCACAGCGTGGGCCTGGACTATGTGTCCTGCTCCCCCTTCCGGGTGCCCATCGCCCGGCTGGCCGCCGCCCAGGCCGCCATTAAGAACCCCCGTTAAATTTTTAGGTAAAGAAGGAGCTCCAAACCCTTTTGGGTTTGGAGCTCCTTCTTTGTCTATGGACGCAAAGGGAAAGCTCTCAGTTCTGCCCGGCCTGTCCGTAGTAGGCGTTGGGTCCATGCTTCCGCATGAAATGCTTATCCTGAATGCACTGAGGGGCGGGCCCTGCGGCGGGATCATGAAGCTCGGTATAGGTAGCCATTTTGGCCACCTCCTCCAGCACCACAGCGTGATAGACCGCCTTGGCGGCGTCCTTTCCCCAGGTGAAGGGGCCGTGATTGGCGCAGATCACCGCCGGCACATGGGCCGGGTCCAGCCTCCGCTCATGGAAGGTCTCCACGATCACCTTACCCGTGTTTTTCTCATAGTCCTCCTCGATCTCCTCCGGGGTCAGATTCCGGCAGCAGGGCACCGGCCCGTAAAAATAGTCCGCGTGGGTAGTGCCATAGCAGGGAATGTCCCGCCGGGCCTGGGCCCAGCCTACGGCGTGGCAGCTGTGGGTGTGGACAATGCCGCCGATTTCGGAGAAGGCTCGGTAAAGTTCCAAGTGGGTCTTGGTGTCCGAGGAGGGGTTCAGCTTCCCCTCCACCTGCCTGCCCTCCAGATCTATCACCACCATATCCTCCGGCTTCAGGGCTTCGTATTCCACCCCGGAGGGCTTGATGACAAAGAGTCCGGCGGCACGGTCGATCCCGCTCACATTGCCCCAGGTGAAGGTCACGAGCCCCCGCCGGGGCAGCTCCATATTGGCCTCATATACAGCGCGCTTCAGTTCTTCCAGCATTTGACTTCCTCCTCATTCTGTGACCCTGTACAGGGCGATCTCGTCGGTCTCACGGTTTGCGGCAACGATCCGATCTGTCCCTGTCTCATCCGTAAAGCACAGGGCGTTGGCGCACCCCACATCATGGTCGATCTCTTGGGTGGTATAGTCCCCTATCGCCGGATCCCAGGTAACCGCGATCGTGTTCCGGGTCCCCTTCCGCCAGCCCACGATCCAAGTGGGCTTCCCCAGCAGCGTACACGCCCAGGTGGCGTGGAGCATTTCGGTCTCCTTCTCCGGCCTGGGGTATTTCCACTGGGGCACATAGTTTCCATCCTCATCCAAATGCCAGATGGTGAGCGCGGCTCCGTGGAAGGGTGAGATACAGCCCAGCTCCGGCTGTCCGTCCCCGTCAAAATCCAGCAAAACCGAGTCGCTGGAGGGAACCGGCAAAAGGCATTGAATATCCCACTGCCCTCCCGGCGTTTCCGGCGGTGTAAAGCGAAAGGTCCCCTGCTCACAGCCCACCACGGCGCTGTCTCCCCCCGTGTCCCGGAAGAGGGAAAATCCGTGGTTTTTCAACAAGCCGCCCTTCAGCAGCGTCAGCGGCAGAGGCGCTTTCTCTCCGAATTGGGACAGGTCCCCGGGCAGTACCGCCCCATAGCAGGCTCCGGGAAACCGCCAGTCTCCCTCATGCTCATGGCCGCTTTTCAGACAGCATACGATCAGATAGTGGACCCCGCCTCGCTCCAGGATCCCAAAGCGGTGGACAAAGGGCGCATGGCAGAGGGTTCGGACCTTCCAGCCTCCCCACTCGTCCGGCTCCGCTATCACAATCTTGGCCTCCTTGGAGTCGTCGGGAGAATAAAACCTCTGGGTCGCCAGAAAGCCCCCCTTCTCCCCAGGGAGCGCCGCCAGGGTCATGGTTCCGCCTGGCCCCTGCCACACCGTGTCCAGCAGCTCCCCTTGCTCTGAAAAAAGATAGCAGGGGTCATTCTGCTCAGCGGCCACCAGAAAGCAGGGCTTTCCCTGATAACGCAAGCGGCCAATGGAATAACACTTGTTCAGTTGGGCGATCACCTTTTTTTCTACCTTCATAGAACGCTCCCTCCTGTTTTAAGACTTCTAGGCAGCCGCCTCGTCCAAAAGCTTAGACATGGCGGAGGAGGCAAAGCAAATATCCTCCTTCCAGGTGGGCCGGCCCACATCCCACATTTCGGTCACATAGCGGCGGACCCCCAGCTCCCAGGCCTTTTGGATCAGCCCGGGAAAATCCACATGCCCGGTCAGAAAGGGGATCTCCCGGTATTTCCCGGGAACCGTCTCCTTCAAATGAAGGGCCACCAGGTGTCCCCGGCCGGTCTCCAGGTCCTCCAGCACGTCGGTACCATAGAGCTTGGCGGCATTGGTCAGATTTCCTCCATCCGGGTATATCCCCAGGTAAGGGCTGTTGATCCGCTCCACATAGTTCATCGCCTTTTGCGTGGTGTCCATAAACGGAGTCTCCATGGTCTCAAAGCCCAGAAGGATCCCCTTGTGGGCCGCCATGGCCACTGCCTTGGCCAGATTTTCCCGGAAATATTTTTCGCTTTCCCCAGTCCCCTCTTCATAGTATACATCGTAGCCCGCCAGCTGGATGATCCGGATCCCCAGGTCATCCGCCAGGGAAACCGCCTTCTCCATGATCTCCAGGCTTCGTGCCCGGACAGCCGGATCCGAGGCGCCGAAGGGATACTTTCGATGGCCCGACAGGCACATGCTGCGGATGGGAGTCCCCACCCGCGCCATAATGCCGTTCAGCTCCTGCCGCTCCTCCCGGCTCCATTCCAGCCGGGCGAGCTTTTCATCGGTCTCGTCGATGCTGATCTCCACAAAATCAAAGCCACAGTCCCGGGCGCACATCAACTTTTCCCGCCAGTCCATGGCTTTTGGCATTGCCTTCTCATACAGCCCCAATGAATACGCTTTCATATTTTTCCGCTCCTCCCGCTCAAATCTGCTCCCACACAGGGTTCAGCGCCTCCACGATCTTTCGATAGGTCAAATATTTCTTTTCATAGATCCCTTTATACTTCAGCCGGGGCAAGACCCGGTCCGACACCCGGACCATCTGTCTGACCGCCTGCTCATAGCTCTCATAAAGCCCCGCGCCCACAGCCGCCGCCATGGCCGCTCCCATGATCCCCTGTTCCCCGCAATCCACCGTCTCAACAGGGACCTGCAGCGCATCCGCAAACATCTGCACCCAGACCGGGGAGTTGGCCGCCCCGCCGGCCAAGCGGATGGCCTCGGGTGGCTTGCGGTTGGCCAGCAGACGGCTCACATGGGTCATGTGGGAAAATACGATGCCCTCATAGACCGCCCGCACCATATGGGCCCGGGTGTGGTAATCGGTCAGGCCGATGAAGCATCCCTTGGCCAACGGGCTTTCGTTGGAGCCGTTCAGAAAGGGAAGAAAATAAACCTGAGACTCCTCCGGCTCTATGGCGGCGACCTGCTCATTCAGTTGGTCATAGATATTTTTCCCCGTCGCCTTTGCCTCCCCCTCCGCCTCGGTCAGCAGGTTGTCGATCAGCCATTGCAGATTGCCCGCCGAGGTAGGACTGCTTTCCTCGATCAAAAAATAGCCAGGAATGCAAAACATGGAGTTGAGGGCCACCGTTCGGTCGACAACAGGGCTCCTGGTGATGTACTCATTGATGCTCCAGGTCCCGGCGATCATACACATGGCGTCCTCATTCGTAACTCCCGAGGCTACGCCGCAGGCGTCCACGTCAAACATGCCTGCCATCACGGGGGTACCCTCCTTCAGGCCGGTGAGGGCGGCCGCCTGGGAGGTCACAGCGCCGCAGACCTGGTGGGAGTATACCAGAGGAGGCAGCTTTTCAAAGACCTCCTCAATGCCGAACTCCTTCAGCAGCTCCCGGTCATATTTGCCGGTATTCAAATCAATGAGGTTGGCCCCGGAAAAGTCGGTATATTCTCCATTGGCCTTCCCGGTAAACCGGAAGCGAATGTAGTCCTTTACCGAAAAGACCCAGGCCGTCTTCTCCAGTACGGAGGGCTCGTGCTCCTTCAGCCAGGCCAGCAGGCTCACCGGCTGACAGGCCAGAATGTCCTGCATGGTCTTGGGGTAGATCCGTTCCCCCACTCCGTTCTCCTTCCAGGCCTTCACCTGCGCCCAGGCCCTGGTATCGGTAGACAGGATGCCGGAATAGGCGGGTTTTCCCTCCCAATCCACCAGATAAAGTCCCTTGCCGTGGCCGGAGAAGGATACTCCCGCAAGCTCCGAAGGGGCAACGCCGCTTTTCTCCACGGCGGCACGGATCACCTTGGCGTTTTGGAGCCAGAGCTCCTCCATATCCCGCTCGGTAAAGCCGGGCTGGGGGGTCAGGTTGCGGATGGGCTCTCTGGCCACCGCCAGAAGCGTCCCCCGCTCGTCCATGATCCCCGCTTTTACAAAGGTCCCACCGTTGTCAACCCCCAACAGGTATTTCATATCCGCTCCGCCTTTCCTGTCTGTTTACAGCTCCACCTGTCCCAGCATGATCTTCAGGATCTGGGTATCAGTTTCCTTCATGCCCACCCGGCCGATATAGCCCAGGCTCTTTATGGTCTCCTCAATGTCCTTCTGCACAAAGCCTTCTCCCGGCTGGAAGTACCGCCCCCGCATGCTCATATGGTGGCCGGTGATGGCCGCCTCTACCGCCGAGGAGATCTTGGCCGCGCAGGAGGACTTGGCCCCGTCGCACACCATGCCGCCCACGTTGGCCACCGTGTTTACGATGGTCATGCAGATCTGCTCATAGCTGCCGCCGCACAGGTATGTAATGGCCGCGCCGCAGCCGCAGGCCGCCGTCACCGCCCCGCAGAAGGCCGAAAGGCTGCCAATAAAATGCTTCTGATAGATGGACACCAGATTGCTCACCGCCAGGGCCCGGTACAGCTTTTCCTCGCTGACGCACAGCTCCCGGGCGTATTCGATCACCGGCAGGGATACCGTCATACCCTGGTTGCCGCTGCCCGAGTTGATGACCACCGGCATGGAGCAGCCCCCCATCCGGGCGTCCGACCCGGCGGCCGCCTTGGCCCGCGCCCGAATATGGACCCCGCTTCCATACACCTCCAAAAGGGTCTTACCCACCCGGGCTCCGTAGTTCCCGCTGAGCCCCTCCGAGGCAATGGCAGAGTTTTTCTCAATTTGGTTTTGAAGCGTGGGCCTAATCTCCTCCAGGTCCACTGAATCGGCAAATTCCAGAATATTGCCGATGCTCCAGCAGCCCCAATCCTCGCCGTACTTTTCCTTTTCTACCGGCTGCCGCTCAAAAAGCACCTGGTCGTCGTACATGATCTTTGTAATGAGGGTATGCCGGTTTACGATAGTCACCTCGGCCCGGTGCTTCTCCGAGGTCGCGGTAGCCACGATATAAAGGTTCTCCACATCCTCCTGAAGAGAGCAGGCCACAAAGTTCTGGCCGATCAGCTCCTGGGTCCGGCGGATGTCCTCCCCGGTGACCCCCTCCAGCACCTCCAGTTCCCGGGCGGGATCTCCTCCCACCACGCCCAGAACGGCGGCCACGTCGATGCCCCGAAGGCCGTTGGAGTTGGGCACCGTGACCCCCTGGACATTCTTCACAATATTGCCGCTGCACCGAATGTCCAGATGGACAGGGAATTCTCCCAGAGTCTCCCTGGCCTTGGCGGCGCAGTAGGCAATGGCGATGGGCTCGGTACAGCCCAGGGCGGGAACCAGCTCCCGCTTCAGCGCGTCAATAAATACCTGCTGTTCCTTTCGTTCCATGTCCCTCAACCTTTCTCTCTCAACGTTATAGCTCTCTACTCACAAGGGAAAAGGGTTCCGCTTATCCAAATGATACCGCAGTTCCTTTCCTCTTGTCAATCCAGAGTTCTGCCGGCACACCCAAAGAGGAAAAAGACCCGGGCAGGCCTTGTGCCCGGGTCTTTTTCTCCTTCTGAAATCAGTCCTCGATCACGCCGGTATAGTCGGGGTTGACCGTCCGGTAGGGCACAAACTGGCCGTCCTTGATGGTGACCACGCCCATGGGCTTATCGGGATCGCCGTTGACCACGG
>CAJUEU010000072.1 GCA_910585735.1 uncultured Oscillospiraceae bacterium
TCCACCGGCGAGGTGCTGGGCCTGGCCGAGACCTATCCCCAGGCCCTTCTGAAAGCCTTCAAGGGCTCCGGCATGCGGGCCCCCAAACAAGGTGGACGCATTATTATCACGGTGAAGGACGAGGATAAGCAGGAGATTGTTGACATTGCCCACGGCTTTGAGCAGATGGGAGTTGAGCTTTATGCCACTTCAGGAACCTGTCAGGCTCTTCAATCCGCCGGGATCCCTTGTAAGCCTGTAAACCGGGTCTCTCAGGCCCATCCAAACATTCTGGATATGATCGCATCCGGCACTGTGGATCTGGTGATCAATACTCCCACCCGCGGAAGAAAGCAGGACTCTGACGGCTTTCGGATCCGCCGCTCCGCCGTGGAGCACGGGGTGGGCTGCGTGACCGCGATCGACACCGCCCGCGCGCTGCTTACCGTGCGTCAGGAAAGCCGCAGTGAAGACCTGAGCCCCATTGACATTACCAAAATGTAAAACCATAAAAGAAGGTCCGCGGAATTCCGCGAACCTTCTTTTATGGGCAGAGAAAGCTTCATGCCCTCTTCCCTTCTTCCGACTCACAATAAGCACAGCGATATCGGTTGGTTTTCCTATCAGACAGAAGGAAAATCGCATCCAACTGCGGCTCAGCGCTGGTAATACACCGGGGGTTTTTACATCGAATGATATTTACCAGCTTTTGCGGAGGCGCCAGATGCTTTTTCTCTACCCGCTTCCCGTCCCGGATCACATTGACTGTAATATTGGGATCAATATAACCTAAAATATCCAAGTCCAGCTCCATAGGTGAATCAATTTTGATCATGTCTTTGCTGCCCATCCGGGCACTGCGGGCATTTTTGATGATCGCAACGGGACACTCCAGCTTATCAAGCTGCAGATCCCGGTATATATCCATGCTTTTTCCCGCACAAATGTGGTCCAAAACCACGCCGTTTTGAATACTGTCAATATTCATAGCCGCTCCTCCTACGCCTGAATGTTCAACAAATACATGATCAAGGCCATCCGAATCAGTTTTCCATTTTTCACTTGCTTCCAATATGCTGCCCTGGGGTCCCGATCTACCTCCACAGAAATTTCATTGACTCTGGGAAGCGGATGCAGGATAGAAAGATCCGACTTTGCCTTTGCCAAACGCTCTGGTGTCAGAATATAGCTGTCCTTCAGACGAAGGTACTCCTCCTCGTTGAAAAAACGCTCCTTCTGGACCCGTGTCATATAAAGAATATCCAGCTCCGAGATCGCATCCTCAAGGCTTGAAACCTGTGTGTAAGGTATCCCTTGCGCCTTCAACGCTTGTTCCTTTATATACCTTGGAAGCTTAAGCTCCTCCGGCGAAATCAGAACATACCTTATGTCTTCGTACCTGCTCAACGCGTTGACCAAGGAATGAACTGTTCTGCCGAATTTCAAATCGCCACACAGGCCAATAGTAAAGCCGCTTAACCTGCGCTTTTCCCGGTAGATGGTCAAAAGATCGGTGAGCGTCTGGGTAGGATGGTTATGCCCACCGTCTCCCGCATTGATAATAGGAACCTCACTAAATTGCGACGCGGCGTAAGCGGCCCCTTCTTTGGGGTGGCGCATGGCAATAATATCCGCATAGCAGCTTACCGTATGGATCGTATCCCCGACGGTCTCTCCTTTCGTGGTCGAACTGGAGGAGGCCTCTGAGAATCCCAATACGCTCCCTCCCAGCGCCAGCATGGCAGACTCAAAGGACAATCTGGTTCGTGTGGAGGGTTCAAAAAACAGAGTCGCAAGCTGCCGATTGCGGCAAACATCCTGATATTTCTCCGGGTTGGCCTCAATATCTTCGGCAGTAGCGATCAAGCGGTCAATCTCTCCCACAGAAAGATCAATAATATCAAGTACATTTCTCGGCATATGATACGCCTCCCTCAGTTCGTCAACGGATCCAGCTTTCGTCGGAGGGATCGTCTCGGAACGCTTTCAGCCGCTCAATGTCCTCCGTCCGGATCTTTCCCTCCTGGGCCGCTACTTGGCAAACCGCGTCAAAATTGGACAGACTGTGATTGACCACCTTCGCCTCAGCCAAACGGTCCAGCCCCTTTTGCATGCCGTATGTAAAAATGGAAACAATACCCAAAACCTCAGCCCCCGCCTCACGCAGAGCCTCAACCACTTCGATACAGCTTCCCGCGGTAGAGATCAGGTCCTCTACCACCACCACTCTTGCCCCTGGCTCCAAGCGGCCTTCAATACGGTTCTGACGGCCATGATCCTTGTTGCCGGAGCGGACATATCCCATAGGAAGGCCCATCAAATGTCCCACAATAGCCGCATGGGCAATGCCAGCAGTAGAAGTTCCCATCAGAACCTCCACCTCAGGATAGTGCTTACGGACCAGCTCGGCAAGTCCTTCCTCCACATGTGTGCGTACCCGAGGCGCTGTAAGGGTTAAACGATTGTCGCAGTATATTGGGCTTTTGATGCCGCTTGCCCAAGTAAAGGGTTCATCTGGACGAAGAAAAACCGCCCCAATCGAAAGCAGATCATGCGCAATCAGTTGCTCCAGCTCCATAATCAATATCCTCCTTTATTTATGTAAGAATTCCTGCTTGGCCCGCCGATAAGCCGACACAGGAGCTTCATCCCGTGTAATCGGCCGACCCATCACAATATAGTCACATCCGCTCTCTCTGGCCTTTTCAGGGGTCATGACCCGTTTTTGATCCCCCAATTCACCTCCGGCAAATCGGACGCCAGGCGTCACAGTCAAAAAGCTTTCTCCACAGCACGCCTTGACCTTTGCCGCCTCCAACGGAGAACAAACCACACCGTCCAAGCCGCTACACGAGGCATTTTCGGCATAAGACATCACGGTTTCCTCCATCGGTCTGCTGATCAAAAGCTCCTTTTCCAGCATCTCCGGGCTGGTGGAGGTAAGCTGTGTGACGGCAATCAGCAAAGGCCGTGTACCGTCCGGGCGTGTCAGCCCCTCCAATGCCCCCCGCATCATCTCCGAGGCTCCGGCGGCATGAAGGTTTGTCATGTCCACATCCAACTGAGACAAAACAGCCATAGCCCGTTTGACCGTGTTGGGAATGTCGTGGAGCTTCAGATCCAAAAAGATTTTATGGCCACGGGCCTTGATCTCCCGGACAATTTGAGGACCTTCCGCATAAAAAAGCTCCATCCCAATTTTCACAAACGGCTTTTCGTCTTGCGGAAATTGGTCCAAGAAAGAAAGAGTTTCCTCCCTTGTGGGAAAATCCAACGCAATGATCACATCTTTAGCCATGGTGTGCTCCTCCTGTCAATTCTGAAATATGTTCCACGCCCATCCGTTCACATAGATCCGGCAACGCCTCAACGATTTTTTTGCTTGCGTAGGGATCCCGCAGGTTGGCGGCCCCGACCTCTACGGCAGAAGCTCCCGCCAGCATCATCTCAACCGCATCCTCCGCCGTACTGACCCCACCGCACCCAATAATGGGAATATCTACTGCCTGATATACATCCCAGACCATTCGCAGCGCTACCGGGAAAACCGCCGGGCCTGAAAGGCCTCCAGTGCGGTTCGCCAGCAAAGGACGCCGTGTTTTCAGGTCGATCCGCATTCCCAGCAAGGTATTGATCAGGCACAAACCGTCCGCTCCAGCATTCGCGCAGGCCTGAGCGATTTCCGCAATATCAGATACGTTGGGCGTAAGCTTCATAAAAACCGGCTTTCTCGTGGCTTCTTTCACAGCGCTTGTCACTTCTGCCGCCGCCACAGGGTCACAGCCAAAGTTTTTTCCTCCGGCGTGCAGATTAGGACAGGAGATATTCACCTCCAAGATGGCTACCTGGGAACAGGCTTCAAGCTTCCGGCAATTTTCTACGTATTCTTCCACAGAAAATCCGCCCACATTGGCAATCACAGGCCCATGAAAGATTTTCGCAATATTGGGAATCTCCTCCTGGATGACCATGTCGACCCCGGGATTTTGGAGACCTACCGCATTGAGCATTCCGGCAGGGGCCTCCGCAATACGGGGCTGAGGATTTCCCAGCCGTGCCTCCCCTGTCGTTCCTTTCCAGGAGAAAGAGCCCAAAATATCCAAATCATATAATTCGGCAAACTCTCGCCCATATCCGAAAGTCCCGGAGGCCGGAATGATCGGATTTTTCAGCTCCACACCGGCCAGGCGTATTGAAAGATCTACCATACCAGCTCCTCCTTCCGAAAAATCGGACCATCCTTACACACCCGGCGGGGGCCGTTTACCGTAGAGATGGTACACCCCACGCATGCGCCAAAGCCACACGCCATCCGTGCCTCAAGGCTGAACTGTCCGTCCCGGACTCCAGGAAGGTTCCAAACCGCCTTCAGCATGGGAATAGGACCACAAGCCATCAGGTAATCCCGTGCCACATCCCTTGCGTTGAGAATTGCGTCTGTAACAAAGCCCTTTGTTCCAGCACTTCCATCCTCCGTGGCCATCAATACCCGACAGCCCAAATCGGAGAATTCCCGGGCAAAGAAAATGTCTGCCCCGGTACGATAGCCCAAAACCACCGTGGGAGAGATCCCTCTTTCCTTTAAACTCCTGGCCAGGCCATAGAGCGGGGCGATCCCGATCCCTCCTCCCACAAGAAGCGGCGCTGATCCACAGTCATCCATATCAAACCCATTTCCCAGGCCGGAAAGGATATCCAGTTCGGTTCCTTTGGACAGGTGAACCAGCTCACGGGTCCCCTCCCCAATTTCTTTGACCAGTAAAAGTAAATGGCCCAAGCTCCAATCCCCCACAGAAATGGGCCGTCTGAGATACTTTTGGGGTAAGGCAATATCGACAAACTGGCCTGGCGCCGTTATCGCCTCAGTATCTCCGTCAAGAGATACCGCATAAGTATCCGCAGTCAACTGCCTAATTTCCGACACGGTAAAAATAGACTGTTTCATTCCTTCTCCTTTCCAATGGAATCCCTCAAATAAACGATTTCTCCATCACAAATGGTCATAAGTACATCAGCGGAAACCTTCCATCCATCAAACGGAGTTGCCTTCCCCATGGAATAGAACTTGCGGCTATCAACTTGCCCTTCGTGCTCCAAATCTAAAACCGTTAGATCCGCAGGCTGCCCCGGCGCGATCTCTCCTCCCGGAAGCCGAAATATCCTTCTTGGGTTTTTGACCATGGCATTCAGCATGACCTCAAAGGGGATACGTCCCGGCTTTACCAAATAAGTATACAGCACCGCAAAAGCACACTCCAGGCCAACAATACCATTCAGGCTATTCCGCAGCCCTCCCGCCTTTTCCTCTGCCGAATGAGGCGCGTGATCGGTGGCTATGCAGTCGATCGTTCCATCCAGCAAGCCCGCGATCAAAGCGTCACGGTCCACCGCGCTCCGAATGGGTGGATTCATTCTGAACCGGCCATCATCCCGCAGTTCCTCATCGCAGAGGAGTAGGTAATGAGGCCCAGTCTCGCAGGTAACTGGGAGGCCTTCCGCCTTTGCCCCACGAATTAGTTCAACGCTCTCTTTCGTAGAGATATGGCAAATATGATACCTGCATCCAGTCTCTCGTACCAGCTCCAGATCCCGCTCCACCTGCCGCCATTCACTGGCCGGATCATTACCCAAAAGCTGATGTATCCGCGCAAATTCTCCCTTATGGACTGCCCACCCCTTTGTCAAAAGAGTTTCATCCTCACAGTGAGCTACAATAGGCTTGTCCACCAACTTTGCCCTCTGCATGGCAGCACGCATCATTTCCCTAGATTGGACCCCTTTTCCATCATCAGAAAATCCGACTACATCCGAAGCCAGAGCCTCAAGCTCCGCCAGAGCCTCTCCTCTTTCTCCTCGGGTAATAGCCCCATAAGGGTAGACCTTGATTTTTGCGTCCCGCTCCAAAATTTCACGTTGTTCCCGCAGATTCTCTGCCGTATCTGGCACCGGGATAAGATTTGGCATGGCGCATAAGCCCGTATAACCGCCTGCGGCCCCCGCCGCAGTCCCGGTCGCAATGGTCTCTTTATAAGAAAATCCAGGCTCCCGAAGATGAACATGAACATCTACGAAACCTGGAAC
>CAJUEU010000073.1 GCA_910585735.1 uncultured Oscillospiraceae bacterium
ACCTGATAGAAGAACTGCTGCCCCGTATCTGGCAAATCATTCTGGAGATCTCCGGCCGGTATCAGAACCAGCTGATGGAAGCCACCCACGGGGATATGGGCCGGGTGGAGAAGATGGCCATCCTCTGGGGCGGCCAGTGCCGCATGGCCAATCTGTGTATCTGCGCCTGCTCCGCCGTCAACGGAGTCTCCGCTCTTCACAGTGAGATACTGAAAAACGATGTGTTCCATGACGCCTACCAGCTCTTCCCCCAGAAGTTCCAGAATGTGACCAACGGCGTAGACCACCGCCGCTGGCTCAGCGAGGTCAACCCCCAGCTGGACGCCCTCATCCGGGAGACCTGCGGCGGGGACAAGTACCTTCTGCAGCCCTCCGCCCTCTCGGGTCTGGAGAAATACGCCGGAGACAAGGCGGTGCTGGACCGTCTTGCCAAAATCAAGAAGGAAAACAAGGAGCGTTTCGCCGCCTGGGCCAAGCGGGAGAGCGGCATCACCCTGAACACCTCCGCCATGTTCGACGTGCAGGTGAAGCGGCTCCACGAGTATAAGCGCCAGCTCCTCAACGTGCTCCACATCATCTACCTGTGGCAGCGTCTCCACGAGGATCCCCACTTCGATATGACCCCCCGGACCTACCTCTTCGGGGCCAAGGCCGCCCCCAGCTACACTATGGCCAAGGAGATCATTCACCTCATCAACTCCCTGTCCCACACCATCAACAACGACCCGGTGTGCAAGGATAAGCTCCAGGTCTTCTTCCTTGAAAACTACCGGGTCTCCATGGCTGAGATGCTCATGCCCGCCAGCGAGCTTTCTGAGCAGATCTCCACCGCCGGCAAGGAGGCCTCGGGCACCGGCAACATGAAGTTCATGATGAACGGCGCCGTCACCATCGGCACCCTGGACGGGGCCAACGTGGAGATGCACCAGGTCCTGGGGGACGAGAACATCTTCCTCTTCGGCCTCAAGTCCCACGAGGTGGATGAGATGCGCCGCCGGGGCTACAGCTCCTATGACTACTACAGCCAGAACCCCGCCCTCAAGGCGGTCATCGACCAGCTCAGCGTGGGCTTTGACGACCACGTGAGCTACGGCGACCTGGCCAAGAGCCTCCTGATGCCTCAGGGCGGAGCCCCCGCCGACCAGTATTTCCTGCTGGCCGACTTCGAGAGCTACCGGGCGGCCCAGGCCCTGGCCGGACAGGTCTACGCAGGGGATCCCACCCGGTGGAACCGCATGTCCCTCCTCAACATTGCCCGGTCGGGCATCTTTGCCGCCGACCGCTCCATCGCCGAGTACGCCGACAACATCTGGAAGATCAAGCATAAGCCGCAGCGTTAAGCAAACATGCCGGGGGCACGTTTGTAGCGTAGGCCCCGGGCAACTTATTTGCCCGGGGTCTCGTTTCTTAAAAATCGTCTACACCGCAAATCCACACAGACCAAGGCCCCGGTCACTGACCGGGGCCTCGCTTTTGAAATGCACAGCTCTGGACAGCAGGGACGGTTCTTCTGTCCTTTTTCAAAAAATGTAAAACATGCTTGACATTCTCCCTCAGGTCTGTTATACTCAAACCGTAAAGTAAACTTTACATTTCGAAAGGAGGTCATCCCTTGACAAATCGAATCGCCGCGCTGCGGAAGGAGCGCAGGCTCTCCCAGGCCGAGCTGGCCGACGCTTTGGAGGTCACCCGGCAGACCATTATCTCCCTGGAGAGCGGCCGCTACAACGCCTCTCTCCTGCTGGCCTATAAGATCGCAAAATACTTTGGCATGACCATCGAGGATGTATTTCTGTTTGAGGAGGAATGAGATATGCTGGCAAAATTCATTTTCAGCTCGGATGATTTTGAAAAATCCCTCCGCCGCCGTCGGCTCTTCGCCCTGGGGATGCTGCTGGTGGGGATCACAGGCTTTTTGTGCTTCCTGTTCCTGGTCAACGGCAACGAGGACATCCCCAGCTTCATCCAGGGCTTTTACATGGGGGCGGCCACCGGCATCTCCCTAGGCTCCGTGGTCCTGCTCATCCGCTCCACCTATCTGCTGCGCCACCCCGGGGCCCTGAAAAAGGCCCGGATCAAGGAGACCGATGAGCGGGAAAAGCAGATCACCAATGACGCCTTCCGCCTGGCGGGAGCCGTCACCTTCTTCACCGTGGCCGCCGCTCTCTTCGTGGTCCTCCCCTTCAGCTTCGCCGCTTTCTATGCCCTGCTGGCCGTCATGGCCCTCTATTCCATCGTTTTTCTGATCGCCGGCTTCGTTCTCTCCAAAAAGCTGTAAACACGTACATACAAACCGGGCGGCCCTTAATCGGGCCGCCCGGTTTGTTTCAGTTATGCAGCTTCCTCCGGCCCGGTCACGTCCTGTACCTCAACGGGCGGGTCTATCCTGTTGATGGGCGTGTCGGGCATAATGCAGCCTCCGCCTGTCGGACCGGGGCAGGAATAGGACTCATACTGAGTCTTGGTGTATCCACACTGCGAGCATCTGCTTTCATACTCAGCATAATGCTTAGTCCCCTGGTGATAGTTGTTACCTGTATAGCCGACCCCTTTCATGGAATGGGACTCCAACTCTCCATCCGTTTTTGTCGCTCCGCATTTGCATGAGTAATTGTATACAGCCTTGTGGGCAACGGTGCTACTCTTCTGATAGCCCACAAAGCTACCCTTGCGCCAGGAATGATTTTCCGCTCCATCCAGAGAAGCTTGTACTGTTTTTTCCCCACAGCCAATACAATGTACGTTATATTTTTTGTAGACATTATGTTGGCTATCATCTATCCTTTCATATAGATAGCCGCAAAAATCGTCTTCACTGTATGCCCAAATATGTGAGTGCTGTATGGACTCAAGGTTTGCAGCACTACCGATAGCGTCTCCCAGAACATACGAATAATTTTCATCTGTTCCAAAGTTGGGATCGTTCATTATCATCAGCAGTTGTTGGTATATATCCGTCTCAATGCCTTCCTCAGCCTCCCTTGCCCACATCTCATTGGCAGGAGCTTCCTCCGGCCCGGCCACGTCCTGTACCTCAACGGGCGGGTCTATCTTATTGATACCGAAAATGCAGCCCTCGCCGTTATCGTTGCCGGGGCAGCTCTGGGACTCCCAGCGTCTTACAGTGTATCCGCAATCAGAGCAGCGCCATATCCACTCGACATAATGCAGTTTTCCCTTATGATAGTTGCTCCCAAAGTCATATTTGGACAGAGAGTGGGACTCTGTCTCCGACTCTGTTTTTGTCGCTCCGCATTTGCATGAGTAGTTATATGTAGCTTTGTGAGTGGAGCCATCAACACTCTGACAGCTCTCAAGACCACCTTTGCTCCAAGAGTGGGATTCCCATTCGCCATAATCGGTTACTGTCCCTGTTGAGGGGCACCCCGCCATAATGCAATATGTTGAATGTCTTTCCCAAGTCCTATGCTGGAGTGCATTTTTTTCGTACCCGCTGCTTAAGAGATCATCGTATACCATATGATGCTCGTGGGTACCCTTCAAACTTGTAGCGCCATTGTTGCTTAAATCCAGTTCTGAACTCACAATAAAAAACTTGGCTTTTTCATCTTCATTTGCCGATCCTTCCATATCATCCAAAAGAGACTCAGCCTCCTCCGCCCCCGCTGCCTCAGCAATACGAGAGGCCGCTTCCTCCTCATGCTCATGGATTTCTTCCAAGCCAGGGGATTCTTCTGCTACGAAGGTTTTCGTTTCCTCCGGCCCGGTCACGTCCTGTACCTCAACGGGTGGGTCAACCCTGTTGATGGGGAAATTGCAGCCGGTGCCGTCATTATTGCCGGGACAGGAGCGGGACTCCCACCGGGTCTCAGTGTATCCACATTTGGTGCAACTCCATGTCCACTCAAGATAGTGCAGAGCCCCTCTATGATAGTTGTTGCTTGTATACTCCATCTTTTTCATGGAGTGAGACTCGGTCTCTGGCTTCGTCATGGTCCTCCCACACACGCACGAATAGTTATATGTAGCTTCATGGGTGGATCCATCAACACTCTGAGCCCTTACAAGACTGCCTTTTTGATTATATGAGTGGTAATAATCCTGCGTTTCAACAAACAGTTCATTTTCGCCAGCCAAAAAGCACTCCGGTGTCTGACAGAAATATCTTATATATACTTCTTTAGTATGCACAAGGCCATTTTTATCCACATAACGTGGATTTGAGCGATTTGCAGTACCCCAATTATACTTACCGCATCTGGAACACTTGCTATGTGTGATCTCTTGTGCCGATGCCACAGAAATAATGTCTGCTGACATGGGAACTTGACTGGAATCGCTGCATACATGATATACAGCCCTTATAGTATTTTCTCCAGTCTTTTCAACCTCCACTACTTCCCAAATACAATCAGAGGTTTCACCGGGATGGATATCAACACATGGTTCTTCCGAAAAAACTTCAGTTTCCTCCGGCTCGGGCACAACCTCTTCTGGTTTGACTATTTCCTCGGGTGTGGTAATTCCCTCCAGCTCGATAGTCCCCTCCGGGACAGGCGGCTCCTCCGCCGGCCCGGCAAAGGCCGGGATAGCCAGGGCTGTACACAGGGACAGAACCAAAAGAACATGGAACAGTTTCTTCTTCATGGTTCTACGCTCCCTTCCGATTATATTTGAGGAACATTTCTCCACTTATAAAATACCACAGCCTTGCTGCATTGTCAACAAAAAATATGCACAATATCTTTATTTTTTTAATTTTTTCACCAAAATTGGGGTCAAATACAAAGCATCCGCCCTCCCAAGCCGGGAGGGCGGATGCTTTGTGTGTTACACTTCCATAATGACCGGCAGAACCATGGGGTTCCGCTTGGTCTTTTTGAAGAGGTAATTGGAGATCTCGTCCCGGAGGTCGCCCTTCACGGCGTTCCAGTCCCGGTAGTTGTTCCAGGCGCTCTTTTCCAGCGTTTGGGCCGCCAGGTCCTTCAGCTCCTCCATCAGGGCTTCGGACTCCTTCACGTAGATGAAGCCCCGGGTGATAATGTCGGGGCCGGACAGGAGCCCGCCGTCCTGGCTGGACACGGTGGCCACCACCACGATCATGCCGTCCTCGGCCAGGTGCTTTCGGTCCCGGAGGACCACAGCGCCCACGTCGCCCACGCCGTAGCCGTCCACAAAGACCCGCCCGGCGGGGACAGTGCCCGTGATCCGGGCTCCGGCGGGAGAGAGTTCTATGACCTTACCGATCTCGGTGACCACGATATTCCGGGGGTCCATCCCCATCTCCTGGGCCAGCTTGGCGTGGATCTTCAAATGCCGCTGCTCCCCGTGGACCGGGATGAAATATTTGGGCTTCACCAGGGCGTGGATGATCTTCAGCTCGTCCTGGCAGGCGTGGCCGGACACGTGAAGCTCCCCGGCCCGCTCGTCCACCACCTCGGCCCCCTTGCGGTAGAGCTCGTTGATGACGTTGCCGATGGCATGCTCGTTACCCGGGATGGCGCTGGCCGAGAAAATGACCCGGTCCCCGGCCTGGATGTCGAACTGCCGGTGTGTGTTGAAAGCCATCCTTGTCATGGCTGACATGGTTTCCCCCTGGCTGCCGGTGGTGATGACGCACACCTTGTTCTTGGGCAGGGACTTGATCTGGTTGATGTCCACCACGGTGCCCGCGGGGATGTTCATGTAGCCCAGCTCGCTGGAGACCTTGATGGCGCCGCCCATCAGCTCCACAATGCTCTTTGTTAT
>CAJUEU010000074.1 GCA_910585735.1 uncultured Oscillospiraceae bacterium
GGCAAATTTTCTTCACGCTGCGGGGTGGCGCCGCCGCAGGCGGTGACGGAGGGAGTGCAAACCAGGTAGGTTCCCCCTCATCCGTCAGCCAAGGGACGTCGTTCGGCTTTGCCGAATGACGTCCCGGCAGCGGCAAAGCCACTGCCCGGCTGCCACCTTCCCCGTAAACGGGGAAGGCAAGGGGCAACGGCGGGGGCAAGCCCCCGCCCTACAAGGACCGCCCCGGCGGCCTCTACGGGATGACCCCTCCGTCACGGCTTCGCCGTGACACCTCCCCTTTTAAGGGGAGGCTTCGAGGTCTCCACATAGGGCTGGCAACCGCCAAAAAGAGATATTTTCCCACAACAAAGATCCCCCGGGGGCAAGTATGCCTTTCCCGGGGGATTTTTTTACATTTTTACCTTACTCTGTTGAGACCTCGCCTGTGTAGCCGTCGATCATAAGCCGCCAGGGAGCGGCGTCGATCTCCACGTACCACATGGGGGCGAGGGTCAGGGTGGGCCCTGCGCCGGAAAGGCTGTACCCGGCGTAAAAGCCGGTGATCTGGGAGCAGACATAGCCCTGCCGGTTCAGCGCGTCCAGCAGGCGGAGAATGGCCGTGGGGGCGGTAATGGGCTCTCCGGCGGGAAGGACCGCCTCGGCCTCTCCGGCAAAGAGGCGGAAGGTAAGGCTTTGAGCCCACTCTCCCCGGCTCTCCAGCCGGACGGTCTCTCCGGGGACCGGGGTCCCCTCCCAGAGCTGGGTCCAGGTGGTGACCGCCGCCTCGCTCTGGGCCGGGGTCCGGGCCTCCTCCAGGGAGAGGCCCAGGGCGCTTAAAAGACCGGGGACCTCCGCCGATAGCTGGGTCTGAGGATGAAACAGCACCTCCAGCTCCCGGTCGGAAAAGAGCGTGACCGTGCCCCGCTCCCCGTGATAAACAATACGGGAGCCCAGCGCCTCGGCGGAGGTGATCTCCCCCACCAGAAGCCGGGCCTCCGCCTCTCCCACGGAGGCGGGGGTAAGGCGGCGGGGGGTGAGGCTCAAATCGCCGGGGATCTGGCCGGGCAGGTAGGCGATGCCGTTATTTTCCAGTATCTGGAGTATCCGCTCCCGGGCCGCCCGGCTGTTTTCCCGGGTGCGCCAGGCCCGGACCCCCACCAAGGCCAGCAGGAAGAGGTTGACCGCCACCAGCAGGAGCAGGATGATATTTTTGATCTTGGTCCAACGCATAGGCCGCCTCCTGTTATTCTTGGGTCATCCAGCCCACGGTAAGGCCCGGGGAGAGGTTGTCGGTATAGCACAGCACAAGGCTCCCGTCGCTTTCGGGAATGGAGCGGAGGGCGGCGGCGGCCAGCCGGTGGTCGGGCACGGGGGTGACCTCCCCGGTGGGGGTATAGGTCCGAAGGGTCAGGGTGAACTCGGTGATCCGCCCCTCCTCCACGGTAAAGCGGGCGCACCAGCCGGAGGCCCCGGTGGTCATAGGGATCCCGTCCAGCCGGGCCTCGAAGGTGACCGTCCACCCCATGCCCTCGGTGGGCTCCACCCCGGTAAGGAGATAGGCGGGTGTGTTCTCAAAGGGCTCGGCCACCCGGCAAAGCAGCTCCCAGGCCGCCTGCGCGGCCTGGGCCGCGGAGGGTCCGTTTACGGGAAACCGGGGCTCCTCCCCCGCCCGGTAGGTCACCTTGCCCGCGGCGGTGACCTGAAGCCGGTCCCCGTTCTCGGTGACGGTAAGTCCGCCGGGGGTCTCGTAGGCGTCCCCGGCCCCGGACAGGAAGCCCAGGGCGTTGAGGAGCCGGGTCAGGGTCTCGGCGTCCCCGGTCAGGTCGGGCGCGGCGGCGGTATAGCGTTTGGGCTGGGGAACGGTGGGGGTGATGAGCACATAGGGGTCCAGGGCCTCAAAGGCGCTGTCCTCCGAAAGGGTGTAGGCAAAGGCTCCGCCATTGGGGCTGAAGTCCTCCACCAGCCGCCCCATCTCCCCCGCGAAGTCCACTTGGGTGCGGACCCGGTAGAAGCTGTTTCCCTCCCGCCAGCCCAGCCAGACCCAGGCCCCGTCCCAGGCCAGCACCAGCGCGTCGGCCCGGCTGGAGACAGCCCCCTCCATGCCCAGCCATTCAGGCAGCAGGGAGAGGGGCAGGGTGCCCCGAAGGGCGCAGTAAAGACCGGGGGCCTCCAAAAGGGCCTGCCACTGGCGGAGATTGGCCTGTTCCGGGGTCTCGGTGGTGGTCAGGGCTTCCCCCAGCAAGGAGGAGAACCGCTGGAATACACGGGTCAGGGTAGGGCCGTCGTAGCTGACGGCATAGGCCCCCAAGCTGTTCTGGACCCGGAGGGCATAGGGGGTCAGGGCCTCCTCGCTCCGGGCCGAAGGCTCGATATAGACAGGAGCGGGGGGCGCGATCCAGCCCTGCAGCTGGTTGAGCATGGGAGTCTGCCAGGCCAGAAAGAGAGCGGAGCAAGTGAGGAGCAGGATGAGCAGGTCCTTCAAAAGCTCCACCCCCCGGCGCAGGCCCTTGGGCCGGGCGACCTTGGGGGTTTTACGCCTTGTCATGACGGGGTCCCTCCACAGGAAGCTCCACCCGGATGGTGAGGCCGGGGGTCTCCTTCTCGACGATGCGGATGTCGCCGCGGTGCTGGTCCACGATCTCCTTGGCGATGGAAAGCCCCAGGCCGGTGCCTCCCGACTCCCGGGACCGGGCCTTGTCCACCCGGTAAAAACGCTCGAAGATCCGCTCCCGGTCGGCCTGGGAGGGGATCCCGATGCCGTTGTCGGCCACCTCAAGCCACACCGTGTCCGTCCCGGCCATCCCCGCCGAGACCTGGATCTGTCCGCCGTCGGGGGTATACTTGATGGCGTTGGACACAATGTTCATCATCACCTGGGTGACCCGCTCCCGGTCGGCGGTGATCTGGGGCAGCCCCGGCTCCAGCAGGGTGGTGAGGGTGTGGCCGTGACGCTGGGCCTCCAGCAGGTTGGCGTTTATCATGGACTCAATGGCGTCGGCAAAGGAAAATTCCGTCAGGTTGAGCTCGCTGCGGCCCGAGTCGAACCGGGAGAGGGTGAGCAGGTCCTGAACAATATGGGCCATGCGCTCAGACTCGCTGAGGATCACGTTGAGAAAGCCCTGCTCGGTATCCTGGGGAAGGGCCCCGGAGGAGTCCACCAGAGTCTCGGCGTAGGAATGGATGTTGGTCAGGGGAGTGCGCAGCTCGTGGGACACGTTGGCCACAAACTCCTTGCGCATCTCCTCGGTGCGGTGCTGCTCGGTAACGTCGTGGATCACCACCAGCACGCCGCCCTGGTGGTCCTTGTCGAAGGGGGCCAGCAGCAGCTCCAGGCTCCGCTCCCCCTGCTCCAGGCTGGCGGCCACGTAGCCCTGGCTTCCCGGCTCCAGCGCCTCCTCCAATGGGGCAATGTCTCCGAAAAGGGCGTCGTAGCCCACCCCGCCCCCGATGGGCAGGGCCCGGCCCAGCTTCTCCTCCGCGGCGGGGTTGGACTGGATGATGTCCCCCTCCCGGCTGAAGGCCACCACGCCGTCGGCCATGTGAAGGAAGAGGGTGTCCAGCTTGTTCCGCTCGTTCTCCACCTCCTGAAGGGTGCTCTCCAGCTGGTGGGCCATATCGTTGAAGGTGGCGGTGAGGACGCCGATCTCATCCCGGGAGTCCACCTCGATCTTCTGGGAGAAGTCTCCGGCGGCCACCTCCTCCGCTCCCTCGGTGAGCCGCTCGATGGGGGTGATGAGGGTCTTGGACAGAAGGAAGGAAAGGAGAACAGAAATCAGGATGCCAAAGCCCAGGGCCTCTAAGATCAGGGTCACAAGCTGGCCGGTGAGGCTCTGGACAGTCTGCTTGTTGTCCCGGATATAGACCACATAACGCTGCCCGCCCCGGGTAAGGGGAATGGCCACGTCCATGTAATCCAAGGATATGTCGGATCCATCCCCCACCTCCCCGCTGAGGGCGGCGGACAGGTTGTAGGTCAGCTCCAGGGCGGCGGTCCCAGCGTCGGTGGACCCGGCCAGGGGGCTTCCCGTGACTCCGTCCAGCACGTAGTAGTTCCGGGTGATGCCGTCCACACCCAGGTCGCCGGTGTGGGTGCGGAGCATCTGGGCGATCTGCTCGGCGCCATTCTCCTCGTCCGCGGCGGCGTTCTCCAGATCGTGATAGAAGTCGGCGTCATTCTGGAACACCGACTGCATCTGGGTGTAGAACTGATTCAGGTAGAACCCGGATACCGAGTTCACCAGAAAGGCCCCCACCACGGTCATGAGGGAGATGATGAGCAATGTCATAATGAGCATCAGCTTCATGTGCAGGGAGCGAAACATGGGCGGGACCTCCTTTCCTTCAGCGATTTCCTCAATTGATGGAGGAATGGGACAGGATATAGAACTCCTCCTGGCTGGGGAGCCACTTTTTCTCCATGGGGGGCAGGGTATCGTCATACCGCTGGGCCTCCTCCTCGGAAAACTCCATGGCGGGGCTCTCCCGATAGACCCAGTGCCTGCCGTCCCGGACCTCCCGGGCCAGCAGCATCTCATACTCGTTTTGGCTCTCGCCGCTGATGGGCTGGACCTTCAGGACCCGGTCGGGGAACAGGTACACCCCGGCCCGGGACATACCCACGCTGTCCGTCTCAAATTCATTGCCGCCCAGGAGCTCCCGGATATTCTCCGGGAGCTTTTCTTTCCGCTTCACGGCCTGATTATTCCGCCCGGAACAGGTACCCCAGGCCCCGGCGTGTGACGATGAACTGGGGGTTGGCCGGGTCGTCCTCCAGCTTCTCCCGGAGCCGCCGCACGGCCACGTCCACCGCCCGCACATCCCCCATGAAGCCGTCGTAGTTCCACACCTTCTCCATCAGGGTCTCCCGGGAGAAGGTGTGCTCGGGCTCAGCGGCCAGGAACCGCAGCAGCTCGAACTCCTTGGGGGTCAGGTCCAGGGCGTTGCCGTCCTTGTAGGCCATGAGGGTGTCGTTGTCGATGAGCACCCTGCCCCGCTCCAGCCGCCCGGTGCCCGGCCCCTCGGGGGCGGTGGGGTGGGCGGTGAGGAGCTCGGTGCGGCGAATGTTCACCTTCACCCTCGCCAGCAGCTCCCGCATGGAGAAGGGCTTGGTGATGTAGTCGTCCGCCCCGGTCTCCAGGCCCAGCACCTTGTCGCTCTCGCTCTCCCGGGCGGTGAGCATGATGATGGGGGTGGAGGTGTTCTTCTCCCGCACCG
>CAJUEU010000075.1 GCA_910585735.1 uncultured Oscillospiraceae bacterium
TGGCAGGGGTCACCGACCTGGCCTTCCGTGCCATCTGCCGGGAGCTGGGGGCGGGGTACACCGTCACCGAAATGGCCTCGGCCAAGGCTCTCTGCTATCAGGGCAAAAAGACCCTTCCCCTGCTGGACCTGGGGGAGGGGGAGCACCCCGCCGCCATCCAGCTTTTCGGCTGTGAGGAGGAGGCCATGGAGAAGGGGGCGGCCATTGCCTCCGAATACTCCGGCTGTGACGTCATCGACATCAACATGGGCTGTCCTGTCCCGAAAATTTGTAACAACGGGGAGGGCTCGGCCCTGGCCCGGGACCCGGAGAAGGCCGCTAAGATCGCCGCCGCCGTGATCCGGGGAGGCGGGGGCAAACCCGTCACCGTCAAGTTCCGCCTGGGCTGGGACAAGGGCTCGATCAACTACCTGGAGCTGGGCAAACGGCTCCAGGACGCGGGGGTGGCCGCCGTCACCCTCCACGCCCGGACCAGGGCCCAGATGTATTCCGGCCGGGCCGACTGGGACGCCATCAAGGCCCTGAAAAGTACCCTCTCCATCCCGGTGTTTGCCAACGGGGACGTGTTCTCCCCCAAAGATGCGGTGGATATCCAAAAGCATACCGGCGCCGACGGCATCATGATCGGCCGGGGGGTGTTCGGCAACCCCTGGCTCTTCCAGCAGTGTGCCGCCGCGTTGAAGGGGGAGCCCATCCCGGAGCGGCCGCCCCTGGCGGAGCGGTGCGACACGGTGGTGAAGCAGATCAGGCTGGCCGCGGAACAAAAGGGAGAGCGCATCGCCTGCCTGGAGGCCCGGAAGCACTACGCCTGGTATTTGAAAGGCATCCCCTACGCGGGGTATTATAAGGAGAAGATCTCCCAGGTGGAGACTTTGGAACAGATCGAGGAGATCACGAAGGGGATCAAGCGGGATCTCCGGGATCCAGAGGAGTAAAAATGGGGCCCCCGCAAAGGGCGCAAGCCCTTTGCGGGGAGTCGAGACGCAACGAAGGATATGCAGCTTGCGAGGACGAGAGGAGGTGAAGTCGGTGACAGAAAGTGAATTGGTCCAGGCCGCCCGCTCGGGGGACCAGTCGGCCTTTGAGGCCCTGGTGAAGGCCAACCAGGCCATGGCCTACCAGCTGGCCTATCGGATGACAGGCAACCCGGAGGACGCCGCCGACCTCACCCAGGAGGCTTTTCTTAACGCCTGGCGGGGGCTTTCCGCCTTTGACGGCCGTTCCTCCTTCTCCACCTGGCTCTACCGGCTCACCTCCAACGCCTGTATCGACTTCCTCCGCCGGGAAAAGCGCCGGATCTCCCTCTCCATGACCCTGGAGGGTGGGGAGGACGAGGAGGACCGGCAGGCTCAGCTTCCCGACCGCCGCTATTCCCCTGAACGGGAGCTGGAGAAAAAGGAGGCGGGGGCCATGCTTCGCCGGGGGTTGGCCTCCCTCGCCCCAGACTACCGGGAGATCCTGATACTGCGGGAGCTGGAGGGTCTGTCCTATGCCGAGATCGCTCAGACGCTGGAGCTGGAGGAGGGCACAGTAAAGTCCCGGCTGGCCAGGGCACGGCTGGCCCTGCGGGAATTTTTGCAAAAAGATGGGAACTTTTTTGACCCAGTGCCGTCTAAAGAATGAAAACACGAGAAAGGAGGGTGCCCCATGTCATACTGTGATGAATATGCAGAGCTCATCAGCGCCGCGCTGGACGGGGCGCTCTCCCCCCATGAGCAGGCCCGGCTGGAGGCTCATCTGATCCAGTGCCCGGACTGCAAGTCCCTCTATGACGACCTGGGCCGTGTCCATCAGGCTTTTCTGGACCTTCCCCCTGTGGAGGTCCCAGACGGCCTGTCTGCCCGAATCCTGGAGGTCGTGGCGGCCGAAGCCGCCCAGCCCAAGGTAATCCCTCTGTCCCCCAAAAGGGCCGCCTTCCACTGGCAGCGCTGGGCCGCCACCGCCGCCGCGGTAGCCCTGGTGATCTTGGGCGCTCGAACCATGCAGCCCGGAACGTCGGCTCCCGAAAGCCTGATCGTCCCGGCCCAGGACCTGCCTACCCCTTCGGACTCTGTCCAGCCCGACCTTCAGGCTTACTCCATCAGGAACAATGACCCGGAGCCAACCGCCAATCCCGAAGCCCCGGAGAGCAGCGGAATCGCGGAGGACCAGGCCCAGAACGAGGTCCAGGCCAGCGCCAAGCGGGCCTCCGAGCCCCAGCCCGACCCGCGCTCCACAGTCCTTCCCTCCCCTGTTGTCACGACCGCCCCGGAAAGCGCGCCGCTGCCCACCCATGCTGTGGCTCCCCGTATGGCGGTAGGCAGTGTAGCCCCGCCCCCGGCGGAGAACACTCCTCAGCCGGACCCTGGAGAGGGGCCCGACAATCAGGGAACCATGGACCAGCCGACCCCCAGCACCTTTATGGTCCAGTCCACCACACCCGAGGAGCTTCCTCCTCCTGAGCCCACGGAGACAATGATCTCCAACGGTCTTCTGACGGTCCCCGCCGGACAGGAGCCCATTTCGGAGGACGACGAGCCGGAGGAGACCTTGCTCCTTACACCTCAGGAGGCTATGACCCTGGTGGCTGAGCTCTGCCCCGTTCTGGAAGATGCCACTCTGGTGGATACCGGGGATCGGTTGGCTCTGGAGACTCCCCTCACCCCCCTGGATGAGAGCAGCCTCCAGCAGGCATCTACCCAGTTGGAGTATTTGGGCCTCACTCCCAACCAATGCTATCATGAGTTCTGGCTTTATACCTTCCTGCTGGACGACCCGGAAATCGGACTGGCCCATTCCAGTACCCTCAATTTTTTCGCCGTTCCCATCGGCGGCGGGGAGGTGCTGGTCCAGCGGCAGGAGGTGGAGGGCGGCCTCCAGGACGAAGCCGATTGGGATATGTATCAGGCCGGTATTGATTCCTACCTGGAGGCCACCGGCTATCAGGAGGCCTCCGCTTCCGGGGAGGAGACTCCGCTTCCTTCCGAAATCCCCCAACCGTAACATCCATTTTTTCGAAAAAGCCACGCTTCTCCCACTGGGAAGCGTGGCTTTTTGTGGCTTCCGCAAGTTTTGTGCGAATTTCTCAAAATTCCTGTTGTCAACTCGCCGTCTTTGCGTTATAATGGACAAGAGCAGTGAAGACTAAAGTGTTCCACACCACTGTAAACCCACAACGTAAGGAGAGACCAGTATGAGCTATTCCGCGCAAAACATCCGCAACATCTGCCTTTTGGGACACGCCGGAAACGGAAAGACCTCCCTGGCGGAGAGCATGCTCTACCTGACCGGCGGTGTGGACCGTCTGGGCAAGGTGCCCGACGGCAACACCACCTGCGACTACGATCCCGAAGAGCAGAAGCGTCAGACCTCCGTCTCTCTGGCCGTGGCCCCCGTAGAGTATAACGGCTGCAAGATCAACGTGCTGGACACCCCCGGCGGCTTCGACTTTGCCGGCGAGGTGATGGAGGCCCTTCAGGCCGCCGACGCCGCTATCATCGTCTGCTCGGCCAAGTCGGGCATGAGCGTGGGTGCCGAGAAGGCCTGGAGGTACTGTGAGCGGCGGAAGCTGCCCCGGCTCCTGTACATCTCCAAGACCGACGAGGACAACTCGGACTACAACGCCGCCTTCGCCACCCTTCGGGAGCGGTTCGGCAAAAACATCGCCCCCGTGGTGGCCCCCATCTGGGACGCCGACAAGAAGGTCATCGGCATTATTGACGTGCTCCAGAAGCGTACCTTTGAGCTTGGCCCCAAGGGTGAGCGGGTGGAGATCGAGGTCCCCGAGGACAAGAAGGCCGTTCTGGATGAGCTCTACGACGCGCTGAAGGAGTCGGTGGCCGAGACCTCTGAGGAATTCATGGACAAGTTCTTCTCCGGCGAGGACTTTACTTACGCTGAAATGGTCCAGGGCCTGCGCCAGGGCGTGAAGGACCTTTCCCTCTTCCCCGTGGTCTGCGGCTCGGCTACCCAGGGTCTTGGCACCCGGATGCTGCTGGACACCATCGTGGAGCTCCTTCCCAACCCTCTGGACGGTCAGCCTCTCACCGCCGAGAACGACCAGGGGGAGAGCTCTCCCTTCGTGGCCGCCCCCGGGGCCCTGCCCACCGCCTTCGTCTTCAAAACGGTCTCCGACCAGTATGGCAAATACAGCTATATCAAGGTCCTCTCCGGCTCGGTGAAGCCGGATATGCCCATGGTCAACGCCCGCACCGGCGAGACCGAGAAGCTGGGCCGGCTCTACGCCATGAAGGGCAAGAAGTACACCGAGGTCAAGGAGCTCAACTGCGGCGACATCGGCGCCATTGGCAAAATGGAGAAGCTCAAGACCGGGGATACCCTCTGCGAGCCCCGGAAGGTGGTCAAAGTCGAGGCCATCCCCTTTGACGAGCCTTGCTACAGCGTGGCTATCGCCCCCAAGTCCCGGGGCCAGGAGGACAAGGTGGCCCAGGGCCTCAACCGCATGAACGAGGAGGATCCCTCCTTCTATTGGGTCAACAACGCCGAGACCCACCAGTTGGTGATCTACGCCGCCGGCGACATCCAGGTGGACGTACTGGTGAGCAAGCTGAAGAGCCGCTTCAACGTAGAGGCTGAGCTGTCCACACCCAGAGTCCCCTACCGGGAGAAGATCCGCAAAAAGGTGGAGAAGCAGGGCCGTCATAAGAAGCAGACCGGCGGCTCCGGCCAGTTCGGTGACGTGTGGATCCGCTTCGAGCCCAATCCCGAGCAGGAGGAGCTGGTCTTTGCCGAGGAGGTCTTCGGCGGCAGCGTGCCCAAGAACTTCTTCCCCGCGGTGGAGAAGGGCCTTCGTGAGGCCGTGCTCCACGGGCCTCTGGCCGGCTATCCCCTGGTGAACCTGAAGGCCACCCTGTACGACGGAAGTTACCACCCGGTGGATTCCTCCGAGATCGCCTTCAAAACAGCCGCCCAGCTGAGCTACAAGGCCGCCGTGCCCGAGGCCAACCCCATCCTGCTGGAGCCGGTGGGCGAGCTGAAGGTCACCATCCCCGACAGCTACATGGGCGACGTGATGGGCGACATCACCAAGCGCCG
>CAJUEU010000076.1 GCA_910585735.1 uncultured Oscillospiraceae bacterium
CTATGGCAGTCGTATCTATGAAGCAGCTTCTCGAAGCAGGTGTCCACTTCGGACACCAAACCCGTCGCTGGAATCCTAAAATGGCCAGCTACATTTACACCGAGCGTAACGGTATCTATATCATCGACTTGCAGAAGACCGTGAAGAAGCTGGAGGAGGCCTACTCTTTCGTGCGGGATATGTCCGCCGAGGGTGGTTCCCTGCTCTTCGTGGGCACCAAGAAGCAGGCTCAGGACGCCATCAAGGAAGAGGCCCAGCGCTGCGGTATGTACTGGGTCAACGCCCGCTGGCTGGGCGGTATGCTCACCAACTTCAAGACCATGCGCGGCCGTATCGACCGGCTCAACCAGCTCAAGAAGATGCAGGAGGACGGCACCTTTGACATGCTTCCCAAGAAGGAAGTCATGAAGCACCTGGGCGAGATCGCCAAGCTGGAGAAGTATCTGGGCGGTGTGGTCGAGATGCGCAAGATCCCCTCGGCTCTGTTCGTGGTGGATCCCCGGAAGGAGCGCAATGCCATCAACGAGGCCCGCAAGCTCCACATTCCCATCGTGGCCATCGTGGACACCAACTGCGACCCGGACGAGATCGACTATGTGATCCCCGGCAACGACGACGCCATCCGGGCCATTAAGCTCATTGCCGGCGTCATGGCCAACGCTATTCAGGAGGGCCATCAGGGCGTGGACGCTCCCGTCCCCGCCGCCGAGACCACCGAGGCTCCCGCCGAGGCTGAGTAAGAAAAGCTTTGGGCAGCGCCCGCCCCTGCGGGCGGGCGCTGCTTTTATCACACAAAATCTATGAAATGAGGTAAATGAATATGGCAATCAGCGCAAAAGAGGTCCAGGCCCTGCGGGAAATGACCGGCGTGGGTATGATGGAGTGTAAGAAGGCTCTGGTAGAGACTGACGGTGATATGGACAAGGCCGTTGAGTATCTGCGGGAGAAGGGCCTGGCTGCTTCCCAGAAGAAGGCTGGCCGCATCGCTGCCGAGGGCGCCGCTCTGGCCACTGTGGTGGACGGTGTGGGCGTCGTGGTGGAGGTCAATGCTGAGACCGACTTCGTGGGTAAGAACGAGAAGTTCGTGGATTTTGTCAAGGGCGTGGCCGCTGTAGTAGCGAAAGAGGCTCCCGCCGATCTGGACGCTCTTATGGCCGCTCCCTACGGCAACGGCCGTACCGTGCAGGAGGAGCAGCAGGAGATGGTGCTGGTCATCGGTGAGAACATCAAGGTCCGCCGGTTTGCCCGCTTCGCTGAGGGTACCAGCGTTGCCTACGTTCATGCCGGGGGCAAGATCGGCGTTCTGGTGAACTTTGACACCGACCTGTCCGCTGAGCATGTGGAGGCTGCCGGTAGGGACGTGGCCATGCAGATCGCCGCTATGAATCCCCGGTTCTGGGACAAGAGCCAGGTGGATGACGCCACCCTGGAGAACGAGAAGAAGATCATGCAGGTCCAGATGGCCAACGATCCCAAGATGGCTGGGAAACCTGAGAAGGTGCTGGAGGGCATTATCACCGGAAAGCTCCGCAAGTTCTACGAGGAGAACTGCCTGCTTCAGCAGGCCTTTGTGAAGGACGGCGCCATGAGCGTAGAGCAGTATATCGCCTCTGTGGCTAAGACCGCCGGCGGTAGTCTGACCTTCAAAAACGCTGTTCGGTTCGAGAAGGGCGAGGGCATTGAGAAGAAGCAGGAAAATTTCGCTGAGGAGATCGCCAAGCTCCAGAAGTAAAAACAAACAAAAAACAGCTCCGGTCTCCTGACCGGGGCTGTTTTTTATCGGGTAGCTTGTTTCCTACGTCCTGCAACTGTGTTTACGATTTTGACCATATAGCACGACAACAGAAAAAGACAACAATTGGCCGAGCAGAATTCTTGCGATTTGCATACGGTCTGCTTCACCATTTGAAATCACATGCAGTAAATTTGTCACAATAACATTGTTGAACAAATGATCGCCAAGGCCCACCCATAATGAGTCTGTCATTTTATAAAGCAGCGACCATTTTATGCTCATAATTCCGGCTAACAGGGTATACCCAACACCCAGCACAAGCAAATTTTCGAATGTTGTGCGCCCATCTATGTAGTCTCTTAACGGCATGACCCAATGCCAGATGCCGAACAGAAAGGCAATCAGAAGTGCGGACTGAAGAAAAGAGTGCTTTTTGGCAAGGATGTTCGTAAATAAACCGCGGAACATACCCTCTTCCATCCAGACATTTATCATATTGAACATAAGACACATCAATAAAAAAAGAATACTGCTATGCGTGGCCGTTTCTCCATTTAATGAAAAACCGCTGATGTAAAAAGCAAGCGATACATTATGGTGGATGCAATAGAGGATAAAACATTCTAAGGAATACGCAACGCTAAAACAACAGCTTCCTAATATAAGGCCTTTCGCAATACCGGATACGATTCCATCCTTTGTAAATCCAATATTTTGCCAGTTGCTATGCAGCAAATGAAAAATGATTGCCAAAATAATGATTCCAAAGATTTTGTGGAAAAAGTTTTCTGAAATAATTGTCTCGTCTGTTTTTATGAAAAAATACTCTATCAATCTGGAAAACCCACATATAATAAATATAATAACACAACTTAGTATTGGGTACTTTTTTATTGCCTTTTCCATGCAGTGCTCCTTCGCAAATGCTGATTCGGTTCTCTTTTTCGAAAAAATAAAGAAGCATCGGAGCAAAGCAAGTTTTGCTCCGATGCTTTGGTGCGGATGGCGGGACTCGAACCCGCACGTCCAGGGGACACCAGCACCTCAAGCTGGCCAGTCTACCAATTCCAGCACATCCGCATTGCGCCCCGCTTGAGGGCACTTGATTATTATAGCGGGCCGCAAAGCGTTTGTCAAGAGCTTTTATTTTTTTGGATGGATAATTTTGGGAAAATTAGGGAGGGGAGAGGACAAGCTCTCTAAACTTTCGAGAAAAATCGAATGTTTTGCAAATTTTCCTTGCCTTTTCGAGAGGACTGCTTTATAATCATTATGTTAAACTACAGTTGTACGCCGGCTGGGACGGGAAGGACGGCGTGGAAGGGAGACAGAGATGACCTTCAGCGTCCGTTTTTTCAAGCGTTTGATTCTGTTGGTGCTCCTTTTGATGATCGTGGTTCCCACATGTTGTGCCTTTTTCTTTTGGCAGAAAACTGGGAATCTGGAGCGGCAGCTGGCCGAGCAGGGAGAGGATCCGAGTCGGCCTGGGCAGGTAAGTCCCGCACCCTCAGGAGATCCTGGGGTGGTGCCCACCAGCTACGATACCGCCCTGGAGGGAGAGCCTCTGAATTACCAGACGCTGTTTCCTGATCTTTACGGAACCGCTTCAGTCACCGGGCAGCGTACCAAGGCCATTGATACAGTTTATCTGACTTTTGACTGTACGCCCAGCAGCAATACTTTAGAGATTTTGGATAAACTGGATGTGTACGGGATCAAAGCCACTTTCTTTGTCAATGGTTCCACGGATTTAGATGCTCAGGATGTTTTGAAGCAGATCGTGGATCGGGGCCATACCATAGGCCTGCGGGGCAACAGCACTTCCTACCAGAAGATCTACCAGTCAGTGGAGGCCTATCTGGAGGATTTTAACGAGATTTACAATCTGGTCTATGAGACCACCGGAGTGCGGGCCGAGATCTTTCGGTTTCCGGGGGGGAGCGTTAACTCATACAACAGTGGAATTTACCAGGAGCTTATCGCTGAAATGCTTCGCCGCAATTTTGTGTTTTTTGATTGGAGTATCCCGGGCGATTCCTCCGGGGTGGGGGAGCCCTCTGCCGAGGAGATTAGCGCGAATGTGGTCAACGGTATGGCCGGGAAGGACCGGGCCATTGTGAAGTTTCGGGATTCAGTGGGCAGAGGGGCGGTGGCCGGAGCCATCCCTGCTATCGTGAATGAGCTTCAGGCTTTGGGCTATAGTTTCCAGCCTTTGACTGCCTCGGTTTTGCCGGTGGTATTCAGTTATCCGTGATCCAAGCCCTTTGGGCTACGAAAATATAGGAGCACGCCTCTACAGAGGAAGGGCGTGTGAGATTGGAAATGGAAGGTGCGAGTTATGGGTGAAAACAGAGAAAATATGAGACAGGCCATGAAAGAGCTGCTGGGGCTGGTGGGCTTCGGGCCGGAGGAAGAGACTCCCCGTGCTTCTGAGGCGGCAGATTCGGTCCGTCCCGCTGGGGAGACCGTCACCGCGACCCGCACCGCTACGGTGGAGCAGCCCCGGGTGGAGAAAGCTCCCGAGCAGCCGAAAGTCGTTGAGAAGCCCGCTGTGGCCCAGGCCACCGATCTGGATGATACGCAGAAGAAGGTGGCTTCCACGGTGGAGCGTTCCTTCTTTGGCTTTGGCCGGGACAAGGAAAAGGAGAAGACCCCCGAGTTTGGCGAGGTAAAGGCTGAGACTGTTCCCGAGATCGACCCCTATTTTGTGGGGTGGGAGAAGGCCGAGGAGCCTCAGCGTCCACCCTTTATCCGGCCTGGCGCTACTGTGATCGCCGCCGGTGCCACCTTCTTCGGTGACATTCGGGCTGAGGGAGATGTGGAGGTCCTGGGTAAGCTGAAGGGCAATCTGGAGGCCACTGGCAATATCCGTGTTGTGGGTAAGGTGCTGGGTGACGTGAAGGGTGAGGCCGTGATTCTGGAGGGCTGCACTGTTCAGGGGAACATTACCTCTACCTCCGGCCTGGTGGTGGATGAGAGCGCCATGGTCATTGGTGATGTGCTGGCTGCCGACCTGGATTCCAAGGGCAAGATCAAGGGTAACCTGCAGATCACCCGGGCGGCCAATTTTGGTACTACCGCCCTCCTTGCGGGTAATGTGATTGCCGCAACCATCGTCATGGCTCAGGGGGCCCGTGTCCAAGGTGCGGTGCGTATTGCCGAGGACCCCGAGACCAACGGCCTCTTCGGAGAGTTGGAGATTTGAAAACCAACAAGAAATCAAAGACGCCCCAGACAGAAAAGCTGTCCGGGGCGTCTTTG
>CAJUEU010000077.1 GCA_910585735.1 uncultured Oscillospiraceae bacterium
GTCAACCTGCCCCCCCGGAAGATGATGGGCCAGGAGAGCCAGGGCATGCTCATCTCGGCGGTCCACACCGAGCGCGGGGAGGAGAAGCTGAACCTCCTGATGGTGGACGACGCCATCCCCGCGGGAGCCAAGCTCTGCTAAAACGAAACGTCAAAAAATACCGCCCTGCCGAACAAATCGGCAGGGCGGTATTTTCACAGCAATTTCCCGTAATACTCCACGTCGATCACCGTTCCGTCGGGGTAACTCTCCTGAGCGGATTTGATATACGTGGTAAAGCCATAGTGGGCGTACCTGGCCTTGTTGATCCCGTCATCAGGCTCCACACCAAGGGTCGCTTTGGCGTACCCCCTCTGCCGCAGGTCCTCCGTCATAAAACGGAACAGCCGGGAAAAGTAGCCCTTTCCCTGAAGCTCACGGACCGTCCGAAAGGCGCAGAGATAAACCGTCTGAGCGTCCACCAGGCCGTCGCTGTTCTGCACTGCCTGGGGGTGGAGCATGGCGGTGGCCTCGCAGATGACGCGCCCACCAAGGAGCCCGTAGTAGGGGAGGGTGCAGCCCCGCCGGTAGTTTTCCATGCTCCCCTGCTTCCAGACGATCCAGTTCTCCCTGTCGGCCTCGTGTTGGGCGATCTCATAGGCCCATTTGGCCTCCATGTCCTCCAGCGAGGCGATTTTACAGATAAAAGGCTCAGCCATGCTTTGCTCCGTTTCTGATAGAGACAGTTGGTTTACATAATTCAACGTTTACAGGCTTACGACCTCCAGCTCGCCGCAGGCCTTCAGGGCCTCCTCGTGGCCCACCACGCAGACGGCCCCCTCCTGGGCGGCCTTCTCCAGCACGGGGCACCAGTCCAGAATGTCCTGGCGGGTGGTGGCCAGGACCTGCTGCCGCAGGGCCTTCTGGTCGGCCTTGGTGAGGCCGAAGAACCAGAGGGTGTCGGCCCGGGCGCCCTGGTCGGCGGGGGACTCCAGAGGCTCAGAGCTGCCGATGGTGGAGATGATGAACTTGCCGAGGTCCTCCTCCCCGGCGCAGAATTCCCGGAGGAACTTGGCGCTGTCGTCGTAGACCCCCAGGGAGCGGGCGGGGGAAGGATCCCGGTAGGAGTGGAAGATCAGGTCTCCGTTCCGGGAGCCCACGGCGCCCACTCCGTAAGCGCCGCCCTGGACCCGGACGGCGTTCCACAGGTAGCTGTAAGTGAGGATGTTGGTGCACACGTCCAGGCTGCCCGCATGGGCCGTGCCCAGCCGGGACAGGTGAGCACCCTTCTCGGCAAAGGAGATCTGGGCGGGGATGCGGACGCCCATACGCTGGGGCAGCTTGGCCTCGTAATGGGCGGCGGCGGGGGCGCTCTCCCCGGCGGGGAGGGCCTTCAGCAGGGCGGACACATCCTGTTCCCCGGTGGCCGTGACGCTGACAATGAGGGCGGACTTGCCCAGGGCCTTCTCCTGGGTGCTCTTCAGCAGGGAAATGAGGGCGGGGGCCTGGGCGTCAAAATTCTGGGCCAGGTCGTGGATATACTTGAGGGCGGTGTAGCCCCGGCCGGTGGCCTCCCGGACGGCCCCGGAGGCCGAATACCGGGCCTGGGTGGCCAGGCGGCCCAGGATGTGGCCGGCGTTCACGGCGAACTGCCGGTTGTATTCCTCATTCTGGGCCACGATCTCTTTAACCTTGTCGGTCTCGTCCAGCCTGGTGGAGGTGAGGATCTCGCAAAGCAGCTCCTGGGCGGGGACCAGATTCTCTTCCAGTACGCTGGCGTAGGCGGCCAGGCACGGGGTGCAGGTCTCGGTGTTGCCCTTCTGTACCTGGACGTCCAGACGGAAGGACAGGGCGCCGATATAGGTCTTGACCGCCTGCTGAAGCTGGGCGGCGGTGTGCTTGGCGGTGGGCAGCTCACCCAGCAGGGAGGGCAGCAGGGACAGCTTGGTCAGCTCCTCCAGGGAGTAATTGGTCAGGGGGAAATAAAGCCCCAGATGGACGATACCCTGGGAGGGAACCGGGTGGAAGAGGACCTTCACGCCCTCCACATCCTTCTCCATTGTCTCCACCCAGAGGGGGTCGGGGCCCACCTCGCTGAGAGGGAGGGTGGGAAGCTTGGCCACGTCCTCGGGCTTGTCCTCAGACTGCTGCCAGGCCAGCAGGTCGGCATTGAGCTTCTTCAGTTCCTCGATGTCGGTGGCGCTCCGGGCGGAGTGCTCCTTGGCCAAGCGGGCGTTCTCGGCCTCCCGCTCCTCCTGCCCCAGGGTCTTGGAGGGGAGGGTGTGGAGGACGCAGAGGCCAGCGTCATCCAGCAGCAGCTCCTTCAAAAGCGCCTCGAAGCCGCCGGTTTCCACCAGCCTGCGCACCTTGGCGAAGACCGCGTCGTGGGTCAGGTAGAGCATGGGGTCGCCCCCGTGGAGCCAGCCGTTCAGGGAGGAGATGGCCCGCTCCAGGCCCTGGGGCTCGTCCCCGGCCTTGACCCGGAACTCCAGACGGTTGAGGGAGGCGGTGAGGGCGGCCTTGTCCAGGCCCTTGCTCACCAGAGCCTCGGCGGTGTCCCGGAGGATGGCCCGGACCTTGCCGCTGTCGGCGTCCTTCAGGTTGCGGACAACGATGGCCAGCATGGGCTGGGCGATGCTGTCGTCCAGCTCCATGTCCACATCCTCGGCCAGGCCGGAGGACAGGATGGCCCGCTTCAGGGGGGATTCGTTGGTGTCGGCCAGGTAGTCGCACAGGACCTTGACGGCGGTGAGCTTCTCCCGGTCCTCCCAGGAGCCCACCAGCTTGCCCAGGCTCAGCAGGGCCCGCTTCTCGGGGTCCTGATCGGCGCCGATCTCGTAGTAGTTGGTGGTCTCGCTGGAGACAGGCTTCTGACTTTCCAGCACGGGCAGGTCGGTGCTTTTCTCATACTGGGAGAGATAGCTGTCGATCATCTCCAGGGTCTCGGCCACGGGCACTGAGCCGTCCAGCCAGAACCGGGCGTTGGAGGGATGGTAGAATTTTTTGTAGGCGGCCACGAACTGCTCATAGGTCAGGTCGGGGATGACCTTGGGGTCGCCCCCTGAGTTGAAGCGGTAGCAGTTGTCCGGGAAGAGCTGGGCGGTGAGGTCCTGCCAGATCTTTCGGTCCACGCTGGACATGGAGCCCTTCATCTCGTTGAACACCACGCCCTTGTAGAAGGTGGTCCCGTCCTCGGCAAGCTCGGTGTGGCGGCCCTCCTGGTAGAAGATGTTGGGGTTATGCAGGAGGGCGGGGGCGAACACGGCGTCCAGATAGACGCTCATGAGGTTCAGGTAATCCTGCTTGTTCCGGCTGGACACCGGGTACATGGTCTTGTCTCCAAAGGTCATGGCGTTGAGGAAGGTGTTCATGGAGCTCTTGATGAGGTCCACGAAGGGCTCCTTCACCGGGTACTTGTCCGAGCCGCAGAGCACCGAATGTTCCAGAATGTGAAAGACGCCTGTGCTGTCCTCGGGCAGGGTCTTGAAGGCCACGGAGAAGAGCTTGTTTTCCTCTCCGTTGTCCATCCAGCACAGCTCTGCCCCGGTCTTGTCGTGCTTCATCTCCACCAGCGTTCCGTGGAGCTCCTCCTCCCGGCGTACCCGGGTGACGGTAAAGCCATGGAGGGCCTGTCCAACTGTCAGTTCCATACGGATTCCTCCTTTTCAGATACAGGGGTTTCCCCCCGTTTGCCAAATGTACCCACATATTATAGACGGACCAAAGACGCCGGGCGCTGGAAAAAGTTCGGCACCCCCGATTCCAAGTATACCCATTATAGAGCAGATCCCTCAAAATTGCAACAGCTTGAAGGCGAAGCCCCTCAGCCCAGGGGCAGTCCCGTAAGTCTCCGGCGGAGGAGGTCGAACCCGTGGTTGGCCGCGCTCTGGCGGACCCGGGAACGGGGCCCTGTGGCGTGGACCTCCCGGACGAAGTCCCCCCCGTCCCAGGCAATGCCCACAAACACCAGCCCTACCGGGTTGCCCCTCTCGTCCGGGTCGGGCCCGGCCACCCCGGTGACCGACACTCCCAGGTCGGCACCCAGGGCCTCCCGCACCCCTTGTGCCATGGCCCGGGCCACCGGCTCGCTCACCGCGCCATAGGTATCCAAAAGGTCCTGGGGCACCCCCAGAAGGTCGTGCTTCACCTCGCTCCAGTAGCTCACCACGCCCCCCTTGAACACGGAGGAGGCCCCGCTGAGGTCGGTGATGCGCTTGGCGATCAGCCCCCCGGTGCAGCTTTCGGCGGCGGCGAGGGTGAGCCCCTGCGCCTTCAGCAGCCCGAGACACACCGACTCCAGGCTGTCCCCGTCCACCCCGTAAATGAACTCCCCCAGGATCTCCCGCAGCTCGGCCTCGGCGGGGGCGATGAGCTCCCGGGCCTCTTTCTCGGTATCAGCCCGGGCGGTGAGCCGCAGCTCTACCTCCCCCTCCTTGGCGTAGGGCGCCAGCGTGGGGTTGACCATGGCGTTCATCCTGTCCCGCAGCAGGTTTTCTACCGCCGACTCCCCCCTGCCGAAGATCTGGAGGGTCCGGCTGACGATGGCCCCGTCGGTCCAGTCCCGCAGGTAGGGCACCGCCCGCTCCCGGAACATGGGGCGGCACTCGGAGGGCGGCCCGGGGAGCATGACCACCCGCACCCCGTCCGATTCAAAGCCGCAGCCCGGGGCGGTGCCCCAGTCGTTCTGGAAGGGCACGCAGCCCTCGGGGAGCCAGGCCTGCTGGTAGTTGTTGGGGGTGATCTCCCGCCCGGAGCGGCGGAAGTAGTCCTCCATCCGCTGTGCGGCCTCCTCGTTGTAGCGGAGCTTCTTCCCGAAGCACTCGGAGAGCACGTTCTTGGTCAGGTCGTCGCAGGTGGGCCCCAGCCCCCCGGTGGTGATGATGAGGTCGGCCCGGCT
>CAJUEU010000078.1 GCA_910585735.1 uncultured Oscillospiraceae bacterium
TTATCGCTGCCTCCAGATAATCCAAGGCTAAAGAGGCAGAACGTTTGGTCATATAGCGTAGCAACAAGTTCCAAAGCGAAGGCCAGCTTCTCCTGAGCTTTCCGAACAGAGTCATCTGTATCTTCCTCTAACATGTGCTGTACCGCCCGGACAACATCCAACATCCTTCGGTCGAGCTCAAGCAGGCAGGTATCATCCAGGTTCATCACGTCCACAACGCACTGGCCAAGGGGATATTCTGTCTCGCCGATGTAAACGCGGTCACCATAAAAGAACACATTGAACGGTTTGCAGGCGTATATGCCATGGAACGTTTCTTGGTCTTCCATATTGATCACCTCTGTATCCGATAGAGATTTGGCGTTTACCCGACCGTGCCTCAATCTATTGAAATTCATTTTTGGATATGCTACCCTCAAATTGTATCAGGCAGAGAAACGAATGTCAATCGCATTACGATTATCATAAAACCAAGACCTGCCGGTACCTCGACAATTGAATACCCACCATCGGAGAGGATACGCCTCTGGGGGAAGTGCGCCGGGACTTCGCAATGTGAAAGAGCGCACCGACAGAGGGAAGACGTTGCGGTGAAAGTCCGGGACAGGAAACGGTACGGTGTGTGGCCAACAAAAATTTGAAAGGAAATATAAATGAAGAGATCTGAATTCAAAAGCTATGATGACCTGCCCCTGTTTCTCAATGCGGAAATAGTGGCAAAGGTGCTGGGCATTGCTCCGTCCAGCAGCTACGAGCTGATGCACGAGCCGGAGTTCCCCACGCTCCGTATCGGCAACAGGATGGTGGTGCCCAAGGAAAAGTTCATCCAGTGGGTAGGAGCGAACATAAAGGGAGGCGAGAAATGATGGTGCTGAACAGTTCCCCTTCGCAAGGCAACTTTTTCTCTCTGCCCAATGACATCTTTGAACTGGGCCTGTCGGCAAGTGCCTTCCTGGTCTACTGCTACCTCCGACGGTGCGCTGACCGAGAGACTCATCAATGCTACCCAAGCTACGAGACTATTGGCGAAGCGGTAGGGCTATGTAAAAACACCATCGCACGGTGCGTCTGTGAATTGCTGGATGCAGGTCTTGTCCGCACAGAGAACACCTCGGTCATTACCAAAAGCGGTTCCAAGCGAAATGGCAACCTACTCTATACCATTCAGCCAGTCCAAGATGTGCTGGAAGCCCATTATCAAACTGAGCTCCGCAAGCTGGAAGCAAAAACGGCATTTGCGATCCACAATGCTACCATCGGTAGGCAAGCATAGCCTCCGGCTATACGCCGGACGCATTCGGGGCGGTGCCCCGATCCCCCTGCCCCCAAAGGGGGAGAACGAAAGGAGGAACCATGCCAAAGAAAACCGAGATCATCACAGTGCGGGTAACGCCAAGGACCAAGCAAGCCATCTACGCACGGGCAGCGGAGGCCCACATGACGGCCACCGACTACCTGTGCGTCTGCGCCTTGGGTAAAGAGATCATCCAAGTAGATGGACTGGAAGAGATCCTCTCCGAGTTGAAAGCCCAGGGCCGGAACCTGAACCAGCTCACCACTCTGGCCAACATGGGCAAGCTCAAGATCCTCCGGGGAGATGACCTGGTGGACGGCTACACTCGAATCTATGAACAGATCAGCCAAATCACATCGGAGGTGAAATAGTGGCAACATTCACCGCTATCAAAAACACGGCCCAGAGCGGCGGAGCTCTGGGCCGGGCGCTGGACTATGTGAAACAGGAAAAGAAAACGATCTGGGAGGAGCGGCAGTTGGTTTCGGGCTGGAACTGCGTAGCCCAGTCCGCCTATGACGAGATGATGACCACCAAGCGACAATACGGCAAAGCAGACGGCAGAATGTTCTATCAGTTCGTTCAGTCCTTCGATCCCACCGAGGATGTGACACCCCAGGAGGTCCATACCATCGGTCTGGAACTGGCCCAAAAGCTGTTTCCTGACTTCGAGGTAGTGGTCGCCACCCATGTGGATACCGACCACCTCCACAGTCACCTGATCGTCAACAGCGTGAGCTGGAAGGACGGTCACAAGCTCCATCAGAACGCCGCTGACCTCCAGCGGCAGCGGCAGGTCAGCGACGAGATCTGCATGGTCCACGGCCTTCAGGTGCTGGAGCCTCCGAAGAAGCACACTCAGGACAAGAAGATGCGTCCCGGTGAATACCGCTCGGCGGTCCGGGGAGAGAGCTGGAAGTTCCAGCTCATGGCCACCATCGACCTGTGTATGGGAAAAGCCAAGACAAGGAGCGAGTTCATTCAGGAAATTGAGCGACAAGGCTACCATGTGCGGTGGGAGCCCACCCGTCAGGCTATCACCTACACCACGCCCAAGGGGAAGAAGTGCCGGGACAACCGGCTGCACGAAAACAAATACCGAAAGGAGATCATGGAGCTTGAGTTCCGAATCCGGGAAGCGATTATCCAACGAGGAATTGAAGAAGCGGAATCAGCCGCAGGAGATCACCACACCCCCTCCCTCCTGTCCCACAGAAGAACAGTGGCGGTACCTGATGAGACTCTTGAACGCTCAGCATCAGTTGCTGGAAACACAGACCAATACGATGGAGGCCATGTGGTCAACGATGCAGGCGATGAAATCGCAGGCCGAGGCGCAGACCAAGGAGCTGCTGACCATTCGTCAGCAACTGGAACAGGCTGGGAGGAAGAAAGAATGGCGGCCTTCGCTGCCCCAGATCAGCCTGCCCCGGCCCTCCTGGGCCTGGCTGTGGGCCATCCCGATTACGGTGGGCTTGTTCACGATCTGGTACGCCTCAGGCGCTCTCTGGAACAGCCTGCTGATCCCCCTCCTCCAACTGCTCCGGTAACAGGACACATCGACCGCAAACGCTGGGCAGAGCTTCAGCGCAAGCGGATCGCCGCCGGTCACAAGGCGGATGACCATGAAGAGCAGACCCACCCCAACCTCAGCCAGACCATGTGACCCTCAAAATTTGATACGCCTAAACAAAGAAAAGGTCCTGGCTATTCCGCTCAAGGTGTGATATTGTATGTTGCTGCAAAGGAGGCGAAACAAATGCAAAAGAGGCTACTGACCAATGGCAACATCTTCAAGCGGACAGATGACCGCTGGAACGGCGTAGTGTGGTACATGAATGAGCAAGGAGAGCGAAAACGCAAGTCCTTCTCCGGCACCTCGAAAGCAGAGGTCAAAGAGAAAATCACGGAGTACATCGCCGCTTTTAACGAGCAGCTCACGGCCTCGGACGAGTCCAAAGAAAAGCTGGAGGACAGCATGACCCACTGGCTCCGGGTATTCAAGTTTCCCTCTGTGGAGCGAGGAACCTATGACAGATTGGAGTGTACCGCCAGACATCAGATCTACCCACTCATCGGCAACAAAGTGGTCGGGGATGTGACCTCGGCGGACATCAAGGCGGTGCTGAATCACTGGATGAACGAAGGCTACGCCTACACCACCGTCAAGAAGGTCTATAACATCCTCACCGACTACTTCCGCTATCTCACCCAGCAGGAGCTCATTCCCAAAAACCCTATGGCTGCGGCGCCTATGATCAAAAAGGCCAACTTTATGGCCACTCAGGGCAAAGAAAACAAACCCACCTTTGAGACAGTTACCACCTTTTCTCCCTCTGAAATTGAACGCTTCAAAGCCGAAACCATGAGGACATGGGGCAACGGAGAGCGGATCTACCAGCAGGCAGCAGCCTATACCCTTATGCTAAACACAGGCTTGAGAACAGGTGAAGTCCTCGGCCTTCTGAACAGCGACATTGATTTGGAACACAAGGTAATCCACCTCCAGAGGGGAGTAAAAGAGATCACCCGCAGAGAAGGAACAGAGGCCACCAGCGGCAGAGAGGTGAAGGTGGGCAAGTTAAAAACTGCCTCCAGCAAGCGGGATGTGCCCCTTAATCAGGCCGCTATCAATGCCATAGAGGATTTGAGAGCAGAGCGGTACTTTGGAGAAAACACTCCCCTGATCCCAGATGAAGACGGCGACTACACCCGTCCGGTGAACTTCCGCAAGCGATACTACCGAATCCTGGAGGCCGCAGGAATTGAGCAAAAAGGTCTCCACAGTCTGAGACACACCTTCGCCACCACCTTGGTCAATGGTGTAAAGCAACCAGATGGAACAATAAAGTCTCTATCTCCAAGGCAAGTCGCCGACCTCCTGGGCCACTCCACCAGCGAGATCACCGAACGATACTACGTGAAAAAGGACACCTCACGACTGGCCGGGATCACCGCCGGATTTGAGCTCTGACGGGCAACAGTTGCGCCGCCATAAACAAAGAAAAGCAGCTCCTCAGGACAGTGAAAACTGGACCGGGGAGCTGAAACTTTGATGCTTTTTTGATGCTGTAGCGGACGGACCGGGGCAGGATCGTTGACGCCAGACGGGACGATTTGAGCAGCGTTTGGGCATCACCCGCGGTCCACTCAAAATCAACCCGCCCGAAAGGTGCAGAAAACCCGCCGTTTTCAAAGAAAACAGCGGGTTTTTTGGCAGGGGCAGAAGGACTCGAACCCTCGGCACGCGGTTTTGGAGACCGCTGCTCTACCAACTGAGCTATACCCCTATGTGGTGGCCTTCAGTCGGAGCGTCATGAAATGTGCCGGTGGCACGTTTCATAGCTCCGAGTCCCCGACCAAGAAGCCAACTAAAAGGAAGGCTGATTGGGGATCTCGGCCCCCTCTATATGATACGGAAAAGCTTCAGAGCAGTTCCGCTTGTTTGAAGTGGTGGGCCTTCGGGGACTCGAACCCAGGACCGACCGGTTATGAGCCGGCTGCTC
>CAJUEU010000079.1 GCA_910585735.1 uncultured Oscillospiraceae bacterium
CCTGGTTGAGGCAATGAAATAAGAACAAAGCAGGAGGGCCGAAGCTCGGCCCTCCCTTCATTTTACTCATAAAATCAACTTACACTTGATTTTGTCAAAATTCCCTGCATTGAAGTCAAGCAACATTTGAGGTATAATACAAGTACAGTTTGAACTGGGGGAGGGAATTCCATGAACAACGAGTTGCTGGGGACTCAAATTGCAAAATTCCGCAAGGTGGCCGGTATTACCCAAGAGGAGTTGGGTAAGGCGGTGGGGGTGTCCACTCAGGCGGTGAGCCGCTGGGAGTGCGGGGGCGCCCCTGATGTATCCCTGCTGCCCGCTATTGCCGATCAGCTGGGAGTGCCCATTGGGGCCCTCTTCGGCCGGAAGGAGGGTTCCGCCGAGGATATGTACGAGAGCCTCCACAACTGGCTGTGCGCCATTCCCCAGGAAAAGCGGATGAAGGAGTTTTACCGCCTGCTGTCCATCACCCCGGACCTGCTGAATGGCACCTTTTCGGACCGGCCTTTTGACCCGGAGGAGAAGCGCTTTGTGTCTCCCAGTGCCTACACCGCGGAGGGACACCTGATGCGGGAGGTTTTTGACATGGAGGAGGGGCTGCTTCTGGCCATACGGGCGGAGGACTGCCCCTTCTACTTGATGATGCCTGAGCCAACCGGGGGCTATGAGTCCAACCTGTTTTCCACGGAAGAGTACCAGGCCTTCTTCAAGCTACTGGGACGGCCCGGCGTGCTGGAGGTCCTGCTTTTCTTTCACCGGCGGTTTTACCGGCCCTCCACAGCTCTGGCCCTGGCCCATTATATGGGGATGGAGCTGGAGGGAATGGCTCCCCTGCTGGAGGACATGGCCAAGGGAAAGCTGCTGGACGCCCAAGAGATCGAGACCGAGCGGGGAGCCGAGCAGGTCTATTCCCTCCGGGGGACACGGGGACTGATTCCCCTGCTGTTCCTGGCCCGGTGGATCATGGACACCAGCGGCTCCTGGCGGAACCTCTGGTGCAGCCGCGGGCGCCCCATGCTCCGAAGGGGAGAGGCCACGGAAGAAGGCAAGTAAGACCTTTGCGCCGGGCGTGGGCCCGGTGAGAAGATAAATAACCCATAAAAATATCCCTGCGGGCGTGGAAAGGGCTCCCGTCAGCTTTGCTGTACCCTAAATTAAAAAAGAAAGAAGTGTTGTTCCATGCCTGGATTGAAATGTGATTCCCTAATGATTGCCCATGATGAGGAGATTGGGGTGGTTTACTATCCGGCCAAGGGGGCAATATCCACCACCACGCCCCGCCATGCCCAAGTGATGGAGCAGATGTGGCGGGACTATTTGGATGATAAGCTGTCAGAGACTGACCGAAAGGGCTTTGAGGATTATGTGGAGCAATCCTTCGTCGATAAACCCGATTTACCTATGATGAAATATACCAACCTGCTGGAGACCCGCACCTTGGGGCGGCTGGAGATCCTGGTGGCGAACAAATGCAACCTGAACTGCCGGTATTGCTATGCCCATGGCGGGGATTATGACTGCGAGGCTCAGGTGCTGACCCCTGAACTGGCAAAAAAGTATCTCCATGCTTTATTTGATGAACGGTATATTTCAGTCGATGTTGTCATGCTCTTTGGCGGGGAGCCCACGATTGCCCCCGATACCATCCGAACTATCTGCGAATTTTTTGAGCAATACAGTTCCTTGGGACTTATAGAGAAAATGCCCATTTTCACCATGGTGACCAACGGCACTCTCATTGATGAGGCATTGGCTCAGACGCTCAAAAAATATGATGTCCGGGTCACCGTCAGCGTGGATGGTCCGCCTGAGATCAATGACCAGCTTCGAGTAGACAAGGCGGGAAACGGCACTTTTGCCAGAGGCGAGCGAGGGATTCGGCTCCTGCAGGAGGCCGGAAATCCTCCCAGAATGATAGAGGCTACCTACACGACCCTTCATAAAGAGTTGGGTTATTCAAAAGATGATATCCGTCAGCATCTCCAGAGGTATTTTGGAGTAGAACATATTTTAGTCGCGAATTGTGAGACTAACGGGTACGATGATTCGTTGGTCTGTCTGGTCGAGGACATACAAAGTGACTATGATAATGACTCTGTGCGGATGGAACTTCTGCAACTACGACATAAATTACTGAGAAAGAGCTTTTGCGACCAGCCCTGCGGCGCAGGATATGATGGTACGGTTGCACTAATTCCAAATGGTGAGCTATATCCTTGCCATCGCTTTGTAGGGGAGTCCCAATATCTGCTTTCTCGGTTTGATGGCAGGTGTTTTGAGTTTAGCTATTACCCCGGAGTGTTGACAAGGCTGACCGATGCCCACAAGCTGAAAAATCTCCAATGCAAGGATTGCTGGGCAAAAGCTCTCTGCTCGGCCTGCCCTGCTGGTATGCTGCTTGAAAAAATAACCAAAGAAGCGGATGAACATACTTGCAAAATGGAACGGGAACGCAACAAAAAATTGCTCTTGGCCTTGGCGAACGAGATACAAAAAAATGAGCGGGTCCTTGCTCATTGTTAATAATAAGTCGTGTAGTATGACAGAAAGGAGGAAAACGAATGTTGAACGAACTGAGGCAGAGCAAGCTGAGTACCGTAACTGTGACCATTAGTGCGGAAAACGCTTGGCTTCGCGGGGGACCGCAGATTGGGTGTGGGGCTGATGGTGGAAGTTGTGGTTGCTTAAAATGTGAAAGTACACCTACAAGCTAATTCCCAAGTACAATACCCAGCCAAATGTGCCAGGCAAGGGGGAATTCCCCCTTGCCTGGCACATCACCTTAATTAAGTTGTACCGTTCTAATTATAAGAAAGGGTGATTTTATATGAAACTGGGAAAAAAAGAGTTCGGCTTATTGCTGTTAAACTGCTTATTTTCAATCTTTGGGGGCCTTTTTACGGTTGCCTTTACCCACTATGCTTCTCAGATATTGAACGCCGTGGAGGAGGGAAACGGAGACCTGATGGCAAAAATGCTGGTTGGGGCAGTTATAGCTATGATGCTGCGCTTTGCTTTTTGGGTCCTCGATAGTATTACAGAGATGAAGTTTCTGGCCCACGGAGTGATAAATGCCCGGGACATGGTGATGAAGAACATCTTGGAGCGTCCCCTTCTGACGTTTCGGAAAAAGGACGACTCCTATTATATAAACCTGCTGGGAGAAGACATGGAACTATATCGCAATAGCTGGCTCAAGGTAATTCCGGGGATATGTGCCTGCCTTGTGGGCCTTGTGGCTGATGCTGTAATGTTGTGCCTCCTACATCCGACCCTGTTTCTGGTGGGTGTGATCACTACTGCAATACCCTTTTTGACATCAAGTCTTTTTACCAAGGTGACCCAGCAGCGGAGAAAGCAGGTTTCTGCGGCGACCGAGTGTTATACGGGAATGACAAAGGAAGGAATTGAGGGCTATGAGACGGTCCGTATATCAGGAGAAAAGACCTCCTTCCTGATTCGTTTTCATGCTGTAAACAAAGCAAGGGCGGAGGCCCAATGTAAATCGGGAATTACGAACAGATTGAGTTTTATGGCTCTATATGCTTCCGGGAGTATCACCCAGTTGGTGTGCATTGGAGTCTCAGGTTATCTGTCTCTTTCAGGATTGGTACCGATTGCCGCCATATTTGCAAGCACAATCTACTCGGGAGATTTATCCAATCAGGTTTCCAATCTAATGGGATATATTGTCGACTTCCGCGCCTCCAAGCCGCTGGTGGAGAAGCTGAAGGCTGAGACCGAGGTACCTCGTCCCGCGGACGGCGGGCTGATGCCCGCAGGGGACCAGAGCCTTGTTTATGAGAATGTCTCCTTTGGTTTTGGGGACCGGCAGCTGTACGAGGACCTCTCCTGCGCCTTCGCCCCCGGGGGGT
>CAJUEU010000080.1 GCA_910585735.1 uncultured Oscillospiraceae bacterium
TCTTTACCTTTGCGGCTTCAAGCCCCAGTTTCATGGCAGCCTTGATACTCTCCCGGGCTTCATCGCTCATTGGGTCACCATCAAACATGAGATCACCGCCGGCCTCCAACTGGCCCATGATCCGCTCCAAGTCTTTGGCTATATCACGCTCGTCCTTCTCTGTAAGGGCGGGCGTTTTTTCAATCTCACGGGGGGAGACCAAATCTGCCATGTTCACATTAAAATAATCGGCGATGGCCTCCAGCATTTCAAAATCCGGTTCTCTGGCGCCAACCTCATACATACTAATGGTACTCTTACCGACCCCCAAAGCCGTCGCAAGCTCCGCTTGGGTTACGCCTTTTTTCGCTCGTAGGGCTTTGAGGGTGTCTGGAAATTTGTTGCTCATATAACAGTAACCTCCCCTGTTGATAAAAGGAGTATATCACGAATTGTGAGAAATGTAAAGAGGAAAAGTCACGAAAGGTGTTGACACGGGTTTTCATTCGTGGTAAACTCATATCGTGGTCACGAAATGCGACTTTTCGGAAAGGAGGAAGAAGAATGCCCAGTGCTGATATTATCGCTCAAAAGCTCCGCAAATTGCGGGGGACACGAACCCGGGAAGAGGTGGCTGCGGCTTTGCACATCAGCGTTTCCGCACTCGCCATGTATGAAAACGGTTCTCGTATTCCCCGTGATGAAATCAAGGTGGCCTTGGCACGCTATTATGGAACCACGGTTGGAGAACTTTTTTTTGACCAGCAAGGTCACGAATAGTGACTTTTCTGGATTTCAACGAAAGTATCTTACCGCATGACCTGTCCCATAAGTGGGACTTAGGAGGTGAGACCTTGAAGGTAGAGATCCACGGATCCCCCAAAGAAATCGCCGCCCTCGTAGTGGCGCTACAAGGACGGCAAATGTTGAAGACATTGTCCCCGAAAGAAATGCTATCAGCAATTTTTGGGGGAGAAGACAAAGTTAATCTTGAGGTGTTTGCTCAATCCATAGGTGATAAAGGCCAAGAAGCTCCAGAGAAATAGTGTAGGCGGCCGTGACCACCTGAGTGCCAAATAAGCTTGGGTCACTGGGATTGAGGCTTTTTTGAACCTCTGCCATTTTCAGGTTAGCGTCTGCGGCCATAGACTTCAAGCGCTCTGTGCTGATGGTCGCTAAAAAATCATTAAAATCCCTCATATCATCACCCCCTTTCCCACCGACATCATACCAGACTGGAATATCACCACATCGAAGACGGGGTCTATACGGTCTCCAATCGGTACTTCCGTGGCATGAGTGAGACGGACGAGGGGAAGCAGGTGGCCATGGAGGTCACCCCCTGGGTGGACGACGCTCTGGCAGATGACGCCACCATGGAAGGGGCTGACCGGCTCCTTTTCGGTATCTTCCGCACCCCGGCAGCCAACAACAAAGACCCCAATAGTCCCATGGGCCTGCCCATCTTCTCCTCCGCTCTGGAAGAGCTGAAAGATTTGGATGTGGCATATAGCCGGAACGCCAAGGAGATTGTGGACTCCAAGCGGCTTTTGCTGCTGGACGCTGACAGGCTTTATTCGGCGGGCCAAAAACTGCCCCCGTCCCGTCAGGCTCGGGAGGCGCATATCAAAAATTCCGGGCTTCCCGACTATGTGAAAGCGGTGGAAGGTTCCGGCTCCATGGAGAAGGAAATCTACCATGAGATCAACCCCACTTTGCAGACCGACAAACGGCTAACAGGTATCAATGCTCTTCTCAGCGAAATCGGCTTTAAGTGCGGCTTCTCCAACGGCTATTTTGTATTCAACGAGAAAACCGGCATGGTCACCGCCACCGAAGTGGAGAGCGATGACCGCCGCACCCTCCAGATGGTCAACGATGTGCGGAAGGCCCTGCAAGGCTGTCTTGAAAACATGATCTATGCCCTTAACTGGTTCGCTGACGCTTACAGACTGGCCCCCCGGGGTACCTACGAAATCGCCTATGACTTCGCAGACCTCACTCTCAACGAGGAAGAGGACAAGGCCCGGTGGTGGGGGTATGTAGTCCAGGGCAAGGTGCCGGCTTGGGTGTATTTCAACAAGTTTGAGGGCTACACCGAGGAGGAGGCCAAGGCTCTGGTGGCGGCAGCCGATACGGAAGACCCCGATTTGGCGCCGGAGGAGTGATAGCCCATGCTTGACCCCGACTATATCCTGAGACTGAGCGAAGGAGCCGAGGAAATAGCTTCCCAGCTTCACAGTGTCATCTTGCGCCGGGTAGTCCGGCGGATCATGTTGCGGTTGCAGCGTAAGGACGACTACCTTCTGACCTCCATAGACAAATGGCAGTTGGAGACCTTGCAGGAGGCGGGCTTTCTGCGTGAGGAGTTGGTGGCGGAGATTGCCAAGGCCACCGGCCGGCAGGTGTCGGAGATCAAGCGGGCGTTTGAGGACGCTGGCGTGAAGACTGTGGCCTGGGATAACGCCGTCTATAAGGCGGCAGGGCTGTCCCCTGACCCGCTTCTCAATTCTCCCCAGCTTCTTGCCCTGTTGGATCGTGGCTAGGCTCAAAATTGCCGGGTGGGACAGGAAGCAAGCCGCCAGTGCTACGGCGGTGGCAAGAAAGATTGACGATGAAACCGCCCGCCTGTATCATCTGGATCGTATTCGTCAAAACCGTCTTACCCAACACCCTGAATTGGCGTTGCCGGGAGTGGAAGAAGCTACTGCCGCACCCGCCAAGTTTGAACAATACCTTTTCAACCCGGAAAATCCTGACGGATGGGCGAAAGGTGTTGCATTTACAAGCCACTTGGGATATGATATAAGCAACTGGGAAGAACTGCGGGACGAGATACTGACCCGCTCCAAGTTGTTCCCATCAAGGGTGGTTGGGGACTTCGGATTTGGTATGAAATATGAGCAACTGCTGATTTTGTACGGCAAGACCGGGCGGCCCGCCAATGTGGTGGTGGGCTGGATCATGCAGAACGGAACCCCACAGCTTACCAGTACCTACATCAAGGAGGTAAAGGGCCATGAAAATTGAATTGTATAGCCATGTTCGCCTGAAAGATGGGCGGGAGGGGGCTGTGGTAGAAATGGACGGCCCAGACCACTACCTTGTAGATGTTGGATCATCGCCGGCAGATTGGGAAACCATTTCCGTCCCGTCCAGTGAAATTGTAGAAGTCCTCTGAAAAAGCACAGTGTGGGAGCACCGTGCTTTTTTCATGCCTATTTTCGGAAATCAGCACCCGGTGGGTGCTTTTTTCATATCCGCTGCCGAGCGGCTATGCCACCCAAAAAGGAAGGCCCGAAGTTGATGGACTGGGAGCAAGATTTCTCCATCATAATCCCGGCCATAAACCGGGTGGCTGGTATGGAGGTGCGGGAACTTCCCGCCCTTCACTGGTGGACTTTTCTGGGCTACTATCAGGAAATCGGCGGCGATTGCACCTTTGCCCAAGTTGTCAGTATCCGGGACAAATTGCAGCGTGGGAAACCGCTTGACAAGGCGGAGCGGGAGTATTACCGGCGCAACCGCGAAATGGTCGATTTGCAGACCAAGAGAACCACACAGGAAGAAGCCTTCCTTGCGAAGATAACCAAGAAAAAGGGGTGAAATTATGGGCGAGAGTGACGGCGGCGTTCTGCTTGATGTGAAGCTGAACCCGGAAGACCCCGCAAAGGAATTTGATAGGCTATCCAAAAAAGCCGTTGGTCTGGAGGATAAACTGACCCAGGCGAAAAATGCTCTTGCTCTCGCTACTA
>CAJUEU010000081.1 GCA_910585735.1 uncultured Oscillospiraceae bacterium
GGCGGCAGCGCCACCGGCGGCGGGAGCGGCCATGGCGGCGGCGGAAACGCCGAACTCCTCCTCCAGGGCCTTGACGAGCTCGTTGAGCTCCAGAACGGTCAGGGACTTGACCTCTTCGATCATAGCAGTGATCTTCTCGCTAGCCATAATGATTTACCTCCTAAAATTTTATGTTTTGTGTTGTGTGTAGACCCTGGCTTATTCAGCGGGGGTCTCGGGAGCTGCTTCCTCAGCAGCAGGAGCTTCGGCGGCGGGAGCCTCCTCAGCAGCAGGGGCCTCGGCGGCAGGAGCCTCCTCGGCAACGGGAGCGGTCTCCTCGGCCTTCTCGGCGGGGACGCCGCCCTTCTCGGCGATGGCCTTGATGACAATGGCCAGGCTGGTGATGGGGGAGAGCATCATACCCAGCACCTGACCCAGCAGCACCTCCTTGGAGGGCAGCTCAGCCAGAGCGGAGATATCCTCCAGAGGAAGGACCTTACCGTCCATGAAGCCGGCCTTGATGACGAAGCGGTCACCGGGCAGGCTCTTGGCAAACTTGTTCACCACGCGCATAGGGGCGATGGGGTCCTCGTGGCTGACGGCCAGAGAGGTGGTGCCGTGAAGCACCGTGTCCAGCTCGCCCAGACCGCTGTCGTCCAGGGCACGGCGGACCATGGTGTTCTTGACCACGGAATACTCTACCCCGGCTTTGCGCAGCTCGTTACGAAGGGCCGTGTCTTCCGCCACGGTAATACCCTCGTAATTCACCAGCACACCGCTGGCGGCGGACTTCAGGGTCTCGATCAGTCCGGCAACGACGGCCTCTTTCTCACTCAGGATCTTTGCGTTCGGCATATTGGGAATTCACCTCCGATTGATTGAATGGCGGCGCGTTCTCCATCAAAAGACAAAGAAAAATGCCGCTTTCGTGTTCAGGGCACGAAAACAGCACAAAATAACCATTTGGTCTTGAGCTGCATTCTCGGCGGGGGACGAATGTCGTTAGAGCCTTGTGGCTCCCCGCTGTCTTTGAACACGTCCATTATTATAGCCGGAATAGATGTCCTTGTCAAGAGAAAGGAGCAAAAAAATCCATAAAAAGGGTGAAAAGTATGGGGACACCGGGAGAATTCGGTGTCCCCATATCATGCGCGACATTGGGGGCTCAGAGACACCTTGGGGCAAACCCTGCGGGGCCTGTTTCCAGAATGGCCCGGAGGGCGGGTATACCGCCATCCTCCCATCGGTCGGCCAGGAAGAGCATCCCTGCCATGGCGGCATACTTGCTGTACCAGCAGCCCCGGTCAGCTTCGGAGAGGTAGGCTTTTTGCTTCTCCGGGTCGGTCTCAGCCAAGGCTTGGGCCAGCTTGGCCCGACTGTCCGCTCCGACCTGTGTGAGCTTTTCGCTGTGCCAATCCGCCGTGTGCATGGCGCAGAACTGAACCATGTGGGCAAAGCCCTCATGGAAGGTGATGTGGTCCAGGGATGAGAGATAGTCGGAGGACTCGGCCTCCTCCGGCCAGCGCTCCCGCAGAAGCACATGGAAAAGCTCATGGGCCAGGATGCCTCTGGCATTGCCCTCCAGGTCATAGCCCAGCATATAGGTCCAGCGCACCACGTCCAGAAGGATATGGAGCTTGCCGTCAGGGGCGGAACAGACTACGGCATCGTGGGGATAGGGAAGCCCTACGATCAGATCCACGGATACACGTTTCAAGGTTTCCAGCCAATGGGGAAACAGACCGTCATAAAGCTCCGCTGCGGAAGAACCGGGGACGGAGAAGCTCTGAAGGACCGACAGGAGGGAGGTGTAGACCTGACTGGCCTGCTCCCGGCCCTCCCTGTCCGCGGGAGGGAGGGTAAAGACGTTTTTTTCATATTCCCGGGAGAGGTCGGAATCGGCAAAATACCACGTCTCCCGGAAAGGAGCCAGGTCGCCGCCCTCTATGTAAAGCTTCGCCAGCTCGTCGTGTAGGATCACAGAAAGGACCTCCTGGAAAGTAATCTTCCAAAATTATAAGGAAACCCGGGCGGTTTGTCAAGCATGGCCCATGCAGGCCCATCCGGGACGAAAAAGCTGGAAAAGAAGATTTGACGGACCCTAAAAGGGCTTTGTCCATGAATTTTGATAGACAGGAGGGGGAAAATCTGCCACAATGGAGGAGAAAGGAGGGAAAACTATGGAGATCGGAAAAAAGCTGCGGGAGGCCCGGGTGACTTCGGGGCTGACCCAGGAACAGGTGGCCGAGGAGCTGCACATCTCCCGGCAGACCATTTCCAACTGGGAGAATGAGAAGTCCTACCCGGACATTGCCAGTGTGGTGAAGATGTCTGACCTGTATTCCGTCAGTTTGGATGACCTGTTGAAGGGAGATGGAAAAATGCTGGAGCATTTGGAGGAAAGCACCGATGTGGTCAGGAGCAATAAGCAGCTGCTTTGGGCGGTGATGGCTAACGTAGCCATATTTTTATGCTGTCTGCTGGCGGCTTTCTTTTTGCCGGAAAGCGTCCTGTTTATGGTCTGCGTCTTCTGCCTGGCTGCGTTGAGTATGACCTGGCTCATGTACCAAATCATCAAACGAATCTGAGGTGAGCATATGAAAATACAGTTTCTGATCGTCACGGCCATGGGGGTGGCTGCCGTCATTGTGGGCAGTGTTTTTACCGCATATCAGCTCTACAAGCTGGTGGAGATCGACGCCGAGAGCCGAGGCTTGAAGCATCCAAGACTATGGGGGGCCTTCTCCTTAGCGGGGAACAACAGCTCGGGATTGCTCCTATACCTGCTTGGACGGCGGAAATACCCAGTGATAGCGCTCACCAAAGAGCGGCAGGCGGCCAAAGGAAGACGGAAGAAAAAGATAGGGGTGAGCTTTGCCTTTCAAGCCGTGGGGGCTATCGTATTTATACTGAGTATGTTTTTTGCCGATATGATGTGAGAGGGAACAAGAAAAGAGCCGCTGACGAAAGTCAGCGGCTCTTTTTAACAAACATAAGACTGTCGCGCTACAAAGCAGACTGACCGCTCCTTCGCCTTCCCGACGACTCGGACTGGTCTCTGGGCAGCTGCGCTGCCCTGCGCTCGTCCTCACTTTGGTCCAGGCTCAAGAGCAGCCTGCCTTTCCACGCTTCTCTTTACACGAACTTGGCAGCGTTCAGCTTCACGCCGGGGCCCATGGTGGAGGCGGCCACACAGGAGCGGACGTACTGGCCCTTCGCGGCGGAGGGCTTGGCCTTGACGACGGCGCCCATGAGAGCGTTCAGGTTCTCGGTGAGCTTGTCGGCGCCAAAGGAAACCTTGCCGATGGGGCAGTGGATGATGTTGGTCTTGTCCAGACGGTACTCCACCTTACCGGCCTTGATCTCGTTGACGGCCTTGGTCACGTCCATGG
>CAJUEU010000082.1 GCA_910585735.1 uncultured Oscillospiraceae bacterium
AGATGAGCATGCCCTGGCTCTCCTGGCCCATCATCTTCCGGGGGGGCAGGTTGACAATGGCCACCAGGGTCTTGCCGATCAGATCCTCGGGCTTGTACCACTTGGCGATGCCCGACAGGATCTGCCGGTCGGTGCCCGTGCCGTCGTCCAGGGTAAACTTTAAAAGCTTATCCGACTTCTTCACGTTCTCGCAGGCCTTCACCTTTACCGCCCGGAAATCGCTCTTGCAGAAGGTGTCGAAGTCCACCTGCTCGGCGCTCAGGGGCTCGATCTCCAGCTCGGGAAGGGCGGCCTTCTTGGCCTCCTCCTGGATACGCTCCAGCTCGGCAAGCTCCTTCTCGGCGTCGATCCGGGGGAACAGGTTCTCCCCCTTGGATACCGCCGCCTGGGCGGGCAAGACCCCCCATTGGGCCGCGCTCTCCCAGGTCCGGGCAGATTCCTCCGCCCCGATCTGGCCGAAGATCTTTCCGCAGCTCTCGGGCATGAAGGGCGTCAGGAGCACGGTGCACACCCGGACAGCCTCCAGCAGGTTATAGAGCACCGTGGCCAGCCGGGCTCCGTTGGCCTCCATATCTTTGGCCAGGGCCCAGGGAGCGTTCTCGTCAATATACTTGTTGGAGCGCTGAATGACCTTGAAGATCTCCTCCAGGGCGTTCTGGAACTGGAATTTCTCCATCTGCTCCTCGTACCGCTCCCGGAGGCCGGACGCCAAAGCGGTGAGCTCCCCGTCCACCTCGGCGGCCTGCCGCTCCTGGGGTAGCTTGCCCACAAAATACTTCTCGGCCATGGCGGTGGTGCGGCTGACCAGGTTGCCCAGGTCGTTGGCCAGGTCGGTGTTGATGGTCTGAATAAGCAGCTCGTTGGTAAAGTTCCCGTCGGCCCCGAAGGGGAAGGTGCGCAGCACAAAGAACCGCAGGGCGTCTACCCCGTACCGCTGGGAGAGCAGGTAGGGATCCACCACATTGCCCTTGGACTTACTCATCTTGTCCCCGTTGAAGTTGAGCCAGCCGTGGCCGTAGACCTTTTTGGGCAGGGGGAGCTCCATGCTCATCAGGAAGGCGGGCCAGTAGATGGCGTGGAACCGCACGATCTCCTTGCCCACAAAGTGGGCGTCGGCGGGCCAGAATCGGTCCACGTCATCATATCGGTCGTTCTGATACCCCAGGGCGGTCATATAGTTGAAGAGGGCGTCCAGCCACACATAGACCACGTGGCCCGGGTCAAAGTCCACCGGGACCCCCCAGGTGAAGGAGGTCCGGGAGACGCACAGGTCCTGAAGACCGCCCTCGCAGTCGATGAAGTTGTTGACCATCTCGTTGACCCGGCTCTTGGGCTCCAGGAAGTCGGTGTTCACCAGCAGGTCACGGACCCGGCCGGCGTACTTGGAGGCCCGGAAGAAATAGGCCTCCTCCTCGGCGTCCATCACCTCCCGGCCGCAGTCGGGGCACTTGCCGTCCACAAGCTGGCTCTCGGTCCAGAAGGACTCGCAGGGCTTGCAGTACTTTCCCTGGTAGGAGCCCTTGTAGATGTCCCCCTTGTCGTGCATGGCCCGGAAGATCTTCTGGATGGAGGACACGTGGTGGTCGTCGGTAGTGCGGATAAAACGGTCGTAGGAAATGTTCATCAGCTTCCACAGGTCCAGCACGCCGCCGGGGGCGGCCACGATGTTGTCCACAAACTGCTGGGGGGTGACCCCCGCCTCCCGGGCCTTGTCCTCGATCTTCTGGCCGTGCTCGTCGGTGCCGGTGAGGAACATCACATCGTAGCCCTGGAGCCGTTTATAGCGGGCCATGGCGTCGGTGGCCACCGTGCAGTAAGCGTGACCGATGTGGAGCTTGCCGGAGGGATAATAGATGGGCGTGGTAATATAATAAGGCTTCTTCTCAGGCATTTTCTTCCGTCTCCTTTTGTGTTTCCTCATTCTGTTCCGCCTCGGGCCCGGTCTCATTGGGGCCGCTGAGCAGCAGGGCGGCGTGGGCCGTTATAAACAGGACCACAAAGCCAAACCGGGCAATATCGGCCAGCTCATGCCGGTCCGCCAGGGTCACCATGGAAAAATAGGCCGCCATCAGGCTTGTCACCGCCGTGCGCCGGGGCTTCCCGGTCTGGAAGGAGTAGCCCGCGATATAGTAGAGGGCCATGAGGGCGGCGGCAATGGCCAGGACCTCATACACATAGTCCAAGATCACCGGATCGGCAGCCCGGACCTGGTAATCGGAAACCAGCCACACGCAAAAGAGGATGCACAGCTCCAGAATGGCCAGGCTCTCCCTCCCCGGCCCCTCCTTTCGGCTCAGCCGCTTGACCCACAGCAGAGCACAGGGGAACCCGCCCAGGCACAAAGCCACCCGCAGGGGGGGGAGAAGCTTGGAGGAAAACTGGGAGGCCCAGCTGGTGTTTGTATAGAGGGAGGTCCGATAGCTGACTGCCAGGGTGATCCCTTCCGCCCCCGCGCTGACCAGCAGAAGAAAAGCCCCCAGCACCGCGGCGGTGAGGAACAGGCTGTTCCCCTGGGCCGCAAAAGCCTTTTGACAGGTCCGGGGCCCCTTTCTGTCCATACACAGCAGAATAACTCCCAAAGCCACAAACGAGGACCAAAGGAGCAGCGCCAGCGCCGCCGGACTTCCGGGAATAGCCAGGCCGGTGTCCGGCTCAAAGCCGGAGGCAAGCTGCCATTTCCGAAGGCCAAAGCCCACCGCTCCTCCCGCTATGGCCAAAAGGGGAGCAAGCCAATGCTTTTTCATATCCGTAAAATGCCTCCTGTGCAGTAGATTTCTTCTCATCACCGGGGACCTTCCCCAAGCGTCACATATATTTCTTCCGTTCCCGCGGCACTGCCCGGAAGCAGCGCGGTGATCCGTCCGCTTTCATTCGTAGAATAGCCGCTTTTCGGCTATTATATCATAAGAATTTCCATTTGAAAAGGGGCGGTTTCCGCCCCCTGCAATATTTTTCCCACTATTTGAAAAAAATAGTTGACAAACAACCCCAACTTGGGTATAATAACTTTTGCCTTTTCGTGGACGATTAGCTCAGCTGGTATGAGCATCCGCTTGACGTGCGGGAGGTCACAGGTTCAAGTCCTGTATCGTCCACCAGACCGCACTTGGGCCGGAAGGTTCGGAAACGGGGTCCCCGCAAAAACTGCGAAGCAGGTTTTGTGGGGAGAGGAGGCAGAGCGGAACGACTGAGCTTTTGGGCTTGCCCGGAAGCGAAGGATGTGAAGCTTCTGCCGACGATGCGGGTGTAGCTCATCTGGTAGAGCGCCACCTTGCCAAGGTGGAGGTAGCGA
>CAJUEU010000083.1 GCA_910585735.1 uncultured Oscillospiraceae bacterium
GACCACCAGATAGGAGATGATCATGGACAGCAGCGCCGTAATGGGCGCGGAAATCAGCGACAGCACAAAGGAGTCCTTGAACGCCTTCAGCCCCTTGTACTTCCCGAACATCTGCCCGAACCACTTGAAGGTCAGCGGCGTGAACTTGTATCCCCAGGTGGGGAACAGCGCGCCGATGGGCACGCAGGCGTACATCAAAATTACAAAGAACGCCGCCAGCCCGCACAGGATGGTCAAGGGAATGGTGACGCTCTTGTCCTCGATGAGCATCCGCCCTCTGGAAGCCTTGCCGGTGAGGGTCGCCGCCGTCTTGGCCTCCAGGTAATACTTCTGCACCGCGAACATCAGCAGGGTGATGCACAGCAGCACCACGGCCATGGCCGCCGCGCCCTCCTTGTCGTAAGCGCCGGTGATCTGGAGATAGATGGTCGTCGCCAGGGTATCATAGGACCCGCCGATGATCATGGGGTTGGCGAAGTCCGCGATGGACTCGATGAAGGTCACCAGAAACGCGTTCCCCAGCCCCGGCAGCAGCAGCGGCAGGGTGACGGTGAGGAACACCTTGGACCGGCTGGCCCCCATGTCCCGGGCGGCTTCCTCCAGAGAGGGGTCGATGTTTTTCAGCAGCCCCTTGAGCATCATGTAGCACACCGGGAAGAAGGTCAAAGTCTGCACGATGACGATGCCCCAGAAGCCGTAAACGCTGTTGTCATAGATGCCCAGCAAAAACCGGGTAATGAGTCCCGCCTTGCCGAAGAGCATGATCATGGACAGGGACAGCACGAAGGGCGGCGACACCACGGGCAGCATGGACACCACCTGAAACAGTCCGCCCACGATCTTCCCCACCCGCACGTAGACCTCCACGTAGGCGAAGAGCAGTCCGACGATGGTGGAGAGGATGCCCACCAGGAAACCCACCTTCAAGGTGTTTCCGATGGCGGTGATGAAGTTGGGCATGGCCAGAATCCGCTGGAAGGTGGCCAGGGTGAAGCCGTTCCCGCCATAGAAGCTGTCCACCAGCAGAATGGCGAGGGGGTAGAGGATGAACACCGTAAGGAAGGTAATGAGGACCACGATGGTAATGACCATAATGGGGTCCGCCATGAGTTTTTTGCGGTCCAGCGCCGCGCTCTGGCTGGTAGCCATGGAGGAAACCTCCTTTCATATTTCCGGGAAGCCCGTACCGGGCCGCGCCCCCGCTCCGGGCGTATCAATGAAGACAGGGGACGGCGGAAAGCCGTCCCCCGCATTTCGTCAAAATTCCGAAATGGTTCCCCGCTTACTCAGTCTGGAAGCGGTCGTCGGCGGCGCTGCCCAGGGCGGACATGACCTCGCCGATGTAGGTCTCGATGTTGTTCTTGGCGTCCTCGAAGTCATACTTCATGACGTTGTCGGGGTCCAGGCCGAACTCGGCGGCCTGAGCGGGCTGCTTGGCGTTGTCGATCACCAGGAACTGGTAAGAGCCGTTGTCCTGGGCCTGGTCCACGCAGTCGGGAGACAGGGCGTACTCGATCCACAGCTTGGCGGCGTTGGGGTGCTTGGCGCCCTTGAAGATGGCGGTGGCGCCCACCTCGAAGGAGGTGCCGCTGGAGGGGATGACCAGCTCGATGTTCTCATAGCCGTTGTCGACGATCTGGGTGATGCCGTCATGCAGGAAGCCGATGCCGATGACGCACTCGCCGGTGCCCACGTTCTTGGACGGGCCGGAGCCGGACTTGGTGTAGACCTCGATGTTCTTGTCCAGGTCCACGAGGTACTGGATGCCCTCGTCGTGGCCCTTCTTCTGAATCATGGTGTTGATGACCAGCTTGGCGGTGCCGGCGGTGTTGTAGTTGGACAGCCAGATGAGGCCCTTATACTCGGGCTTCAGCAGGTCGTCCCAGTCCTGGGGGGCTTCCAGGTTCAGGCGGGCCAGCTCGTCCTTGTTGACCATGAAGCCCAGGATGCCCTTGTAGATGCCGTACCAGTTGCCGTCGGCGTCCCGGTACTGGTCGTCCAGCAGGTGGGAGGCGTTCTCGGCGGCGTAGGGCTCCAGCAGCCCCTTGGCGGCGACGACGTTGTAGGGGTCGGTAGTGCCGCCGAACCAGACGTCGGCAGAGGGATTGCCGTTCTCTTCCTCGATCTTGGCCTGGACCTCGCCGGTGGACAGGCGCTGATAGGTGGTCTTGATGCCGTAGAGCTCCTCGAACTTGGCGCAGGCCACGGCCAGGTAGTCCTCCTCGCAGGAACCGTAGACCACCAGCTCGCCCTCGGCCTTAGCGGCCTCGATCAGGGCGTCCATGCCGTCAGCGGGCTCAGCGGGGGCGTCGGCGGGAGCCTGGGTGTCCGCCGGGGTCTGGGTATCCGCGGGAGCCTGGGTGTCGGCGGGCTTGTCGCCGCCGCAGGCCGCCAGCGACAAGACCAGGGTCAATGCCAGCAGCAGAGAGAAAAACTTCTTCATATTGATTGCTCCTCCAATCTTTTTTGGGACCCATCCGCGAATAAGGCGTTCGCGCCTCTTCCGCCAAACCCCCGCCTTTCTCCGGCGGACCCAGCCGCCCGGAACCCCGGCGAGCAACGATATGAGCGCAAGCGGCGCATGGATGATCTGCGGACAGATTCCCAGCCGGGACGGCGGTCCTGGAGCGGGCTCCCGCCTCGTGCGGATTCCATTGTAATACGATTGGTTGAAAATGTCAATATTTCCAAAAATTCTTTTCCCACCTCCGGAAATTTTACACGATTCGACCGGACATTTCTGACCTCTCCCCACCCCGCCCCTCTCAACCGAAAAATCCAGAAAAAGGAAGCCCCTCCAATTATGAACAACCTCCGAACCCGTCCCCGTTTCCCCTCATTTTTCTCAAAAATGCCCCCTTTTTCCCCTAATCTCACCAAAACCCCTCCAAATCCCGCCACCCTTATTTTCCAGTCTTAAACGCCCTGCCATGCAAGAAAATTACCTATCCTCCCAAAGTCAACCTGCACTCAAAGCCCTAACACAAATTTTGCAAACCACCCTTCCCAGCGGTCAAAAATCAACCCCGCCTGCCACCCTGCCAGAAAAGGATTTAACCAATCCACATGCCTCACATTTTGAAGGGAATATCTCCTTCTAGCCACGACTAACATCGAAGAAGCAGCCTCATCTTAGCTCCCTTGAAAAGGGAGCCGACAGCCCGGAGGGCTGACTGAGGGTTTCCTCCGCCGAGGCCCCGGCATTTGCAGAGGAACGGGCGGCTAATAGCCACCCCCATATTATAGCAATCCAATAAAATAACAGTGTATTGACTTGAGGTGTAGAATGTTA
>CAJUEU010000084.1:0-2330 GCA_910585735.1 uncultured Oscillospiraceae bacterium
TCCTTCCCAAAAGGGAAGGAACCTTTTATTGATTTGGTCTATTCCCCCGCCCCGCCAAATTCCGAGAAGGTCAGGTTGGGGTTGCGTTCCTGGGTCCAGTTTACCGCCCACTGGGAGAGGAAAAGGAAAGGGTGAACGCTCATTTTACGCTTTGAGCATATCGGACGGCATCCTGTCCGGCAGTTTTACCGGAGACAAAACACCAGGAATGGGCTACGCCGCCATAGTCGATATAGCCGGTGTCTTTGGTGAAGAGAACGCCCATGGAGTTGGTGCCACAGGCATACAGACCGGGGATCACGTTACCTTCCGTATCCAGGACCTGGATATTTTCATTGACATCCAAAGCGCCATTGGTAGAGTAGCAGTAAGCACGGGCTTTGATTGCGTAGTAGTGGGCGCTGTTTTCATGGAGAGGGATCAGCAGGCTGGGATCTTTGCCGAATTCCTTGTCCTCGCCGGCGGCGCAAGCGGCATTGTAAGTCGCGCAGGTGTCCACCAGGTCGGTTATGCCTAACTGCTTTTGCAGGTCCTCCAGGCTGTCACCCCGGAAGAGTGTACCCGCTGCCAGGGCACCTTCGATCACGATATCCAGGTCAGAGATGGGTTCCTCGGCGTTGAGCACATAGGCAAGGTTTCCGTGGGGATACCATGCAGGGTCGCTGAAGTCCTGGGTGTTCGTCATGAAGTACACCGAGTCCAGCCCCTCGTTTTTCACATGGTCCATGTACTCCTGGTCCACGATGGTATAGTAATACTCGCTGCCCGCTTTCCAGTAACTTTCGGCGGGGGTAAAGCCGCTGCCCTCATTGGTGAAGCGTTTGCCGCTTTCGTTGACGCAGAGCAGATCGGCAGAGTTGACTATGGAGGAGAGAACCTTATTATGGGAGGGGGCTACACCCTCCAGATGCAAAGTGGAGGCAGTTCGCCCGGCATGGGCCATACCGGCGCTGTCCATGCTGTAAGTGCCGGCACCCAAATTGTCGATGGCATCGACAAGCAGTACGCCATCATTCTGATACATACCGTGGAGCCGAAGAGGATAGCCGAACATTTCCTTACACAGTTCGGCGTTGCCGCCGAAGCCGCCGGTGCAGAGGATGACGGCTGGGGCGTGGATCTCATAGGTGGTGCCGTCGTAGCGGATCGCCCGGATACCGGCAATCTTGCCGGAGGCATCGGTAAGGATCTCCGTGCCCTTGAGCTCCAGCATATACTGGTTTTTCTCGTTATATTCATTGGCACGCTCCAATGCTTTTTGATACATTTGCCGTGGCGTTTGCTCAGCGGTCAGATAGAAGGACATGACGGGCAGGTCCGGGTAGGAAAAGGGAGAGGGAGCGGCAAAAGTAAAACCGTAATTTTCCACCAGCCAGTCTACCGCATCACCCGACTGACGGACGATCAGCTCCACACAGGCTCTCTTGGCTCCATCAGCGGTATCCTCCATCCAGCGGTCGATAAAGGCGTCCTCATCCACTGGGGTAATCGTTTCACCCATGGTAACAGGGAAGGTGGGATTGACATCCATAGGACCGCTGGTGACTACGGAGGTACCGCCTACATTGGCTGCGGAATCTAAACCGAATACGGCCGCACCAGTTTCTGCTGCACTGAGATAGGCCGTCATACCGGAGCCCCCTAGACCGACCACGATCACATCGTAGCCGTCAATGCTGACTATATCAGATTTTTTCTCCACAGGGATATACCAATCACTGGGCTTGCCGCCGGCGGCCTTGATAGCATCAGAAACGGCGGACTTAATACCGGCGGAGGAGAGGGTGGCACCAGTGATGGAGTCCACAGATAGACTCTGATGCTCCAAGATACGGGGGATCAGCTTGTCAATGACGGATTCGATGATACCGTCGTCGTACTCGGAGGACTCCCCGCCCCGATCAGTCACTTCAATGGCCTTGATCTTGCCGCCTTCAATGGTGACATCCACCGAGAAAGGCATGGAGTAGCTGTTGCCGTAGACCGTCTGGGAGTATACCCCATCCTTCAAAGTAGATGGGGATGCGGAAGGCTGGGTGCTTTCTGTGGAATTGGGGGACTCTTTGGGGGTGGACTGGCAGGCACATAGGCTAAAGGTCATGAGCAGGGCCAGAAGCAACGCGAGGTTTTTTTTCATTCTGATTTCTCCTTTTCGATTGTGTTATGAGATTTGGAGGTTTGGATGGGAAGAAAAACTTCCATATAAGAAATGGGGGCTTGAACATATTCAGGAAGGATACGGAGAATGGGATCGCCGGAGACCGCATAGTCCTGTGCGGCAAGCTGCTCCTGAACCTGGAAAAAGCGTGACGGCCAAGGAGCGTTGTTGT
>CAJUEU010000084.1:2340-3226 GCA_910585735.1 uncultured Oscillospiraceae bacterium
CGTAGAAGTCAGTGTTTTCCTCGGCCTCCTGGAAGATGGTGGCCTGGTCGGGAAGCACCGCAAAGAAAGAGAGGGGCAGGGCGGCAGTGAGAGCACGGATGATTGGTTGACGGGTCTTATCGTTGATAGCATCGTCGTTACGAAACTGGAGATAGCAGTAAAAGGTACGACCAATGGTTTCGATGGAGAGAAAGTCCGGTTTGTTGAGGATGCGTTGAGAGAGGGCTTTGTACTCGTTGAGAGCGTCGTATTCACAGTTCAGACGGGCAATGTTCCGCTCAATCTCTTTCAAGCGGCCATTGAGAAGTGCAGGAAAGCCGGGTACGCTGATGGAACTGGCGGGCTCCAGTGTTTGCTCATAGGAAAGACCGCAGGCCCGAAGCAGACGAAAACGGGTTATTTGCGGTGAGCAGTCGATGCTGTAATATCGATAACCGTTTACCGGGTCCCGTTCCGGCACCAGGATTCCCCGGTCCTCAAAATAGCGCAGTGCGTCGGGGGAAACCCCCATCAGTTGGGCAAATTCTCCGATTCTGTAATATTGGCCATCCATAAAATACCTCCTCACTTAAAGTATAAAAGCTTGGTGCGCTCCAATGTCAAGCTAAATGGAAAAAGGCGGTACACACTTGGCGTACCGCCCAAAGGGTATATGTTTAGATCCCGCCGCCGAATTCGGAGAAGGTCAGGTTGGGGTTGCGCTCCGCCGTCCAGTTCACCGCCCACTGGGAGCCGAAAAGTAGAAGCTGACGGCCCTTGAAGTCCTCCACCAGCTTGGTGTCGGTGCCCAGGGTCAGGTTCTCTTCCTTCACCGGTTCCCCGTCGTCTGCCACGATCCAGCGGAGGTATTCGTAGGGCAGGCCCTCCATGAGGATGTCCACCCCGT
>CAJUEU010000085.1 GCA_910585735.1 uncultured Oscillospiraceae bacterium
ACTTCGCCAACTGCGACATGGTGGGCCACACCGGCGTGTACGAGGCCGCCCGCCTGGCTGTGGAGACCGTGGACGAGTGTGTGCAGAAGGTGGTGGAGGCCACCCAGAAGATGGGCGGCGTGGCCCTCATCACTGCCGATCACGGCAACGCCGACCGAATGCTGGAGGACGATGGCAAAACCCCCTACACCGCCCACACCACCAACCTGGTGCCCTTCTATATCGTGGGCGCCAACGTGAAGCTGCGGGACGGCAAGCTGTGCGACATCGCCCCCACCATGCTGGATCTGATGGGGCTGCAAAAGCCGAAGGAAATGACGGGGGAAACGCTCATCGGAGCGTGACCAAGCCACCTACAATTATTGTTATCCCTGGGCGAAACGCCCTTAATTTGAAAGGAGTAGATTCCAATGAAGCAGATCATCGAGATCGTTGACGTCCTGGGCCGTGAGATCCTGGACTCCCGCGGCAACCCCACCGTTGAGGTGGAGGTCTATCTGGAGGACGGCACCGTTGGCCGCGCCAGCGTGCCCTCCGGCGCTTCCACCGGCGTCCATGAGGCCTGTGAGCTCCGGGACGGCGACAAGGGCCGTTACCTGGGCAAGGGCGTCCTGAAGGCCGTCAACAATGTGAATTCCGAGATCGCCGAGTGCCTGGTGGGCATGAACGTGCTGGATCAGACCGCCATCGACAAGGCCATGATCGAGCTGGACGGCACCCCCAACAAGTCCCGCCTGGGTGCCAACGCCATCCTGGGCGCTTCCCTGGCCTGCGCCAAGGCCGCCGCTGAGTCCCTGGGCGTCAGCCTCTATAATTACATTGGCGGCGTCAACGGCAAGACTCTTCCCGTGCCCATGATGAACATTCTCAACGGCGGCGCTCACGCCACCAACAATGTGGACATCCAGGAGTTCATGATCATGCCCGTGGGCGCCTGCTGCTGGCGTGAGGCCCTTCGTATGTGCGCCGAGGTGTTCCACACCCTGAAGAGCGTGCTGAAGGAGAACGGCACCCCCGCCGCCGGCGTGGGCGACGAGGGCGGCTACGCCCCCAACCTGAAGAAGGACGAGGACGCCTTCAAGTGCATCGTGGCCGCCATCGAGAAGGCCGGCTACAAGCCCGGCGAGGACTTCAAGATCGCCATTGACGCCGCCGTGTCCGACTGGTACAACGCCGAGACCGGCTGCTACGACCTGCCCAAGGCCAAGAAGTCCATGACCAAGCAGCAGATGGTCAACATGTGGAAGAAGTTTGCCGATTCCTACCCCATCATCTCCATGGAGGACTGCATGGGTGAGGACGACATCGAGGGCTGGCAGATGCTCACCAAGGCCCTGGGCGACCGGGTCCAGCTGGTGGGCGACGACCTGTTCGTCACCAACACCAAGCGGCTCCAGATGGGCCTGGACAACCACATTGCCAACGCCATCCTCATCAAGGTCAACCAGATCGGCACCCTGACCGAGACTCTGGACGCCATCCAGCTGGCCAACCGTCACGGCTACACCGCCGTGGTCTCTCACCGCTCCGGCGAGACCGAGGATTCCACCATCGCCGACATCGTGGTGGGCACCAACGCCGGCCAGATCAAGACCGGCGCTCCCAGCCGTACCGACCGGGTGGCTAAGTACAACCAGCTGCTCCGCATCGAGGAGGAGCTGGATGATGTGGCTCAGTACCTGGGCCATGACGCTTTCTTCAATTTGAAGTAAGACAACTCCCATCAAGCGAAAATTCCCGGAAGCCATGGCTTCCGGGAATTTTTTATTCGTCAAACAGGTCCGCGATCCGCACATGAAAAAACCGGGCAAAGGCCACCAGGTCATCCACATAAACAAGGGCGGTCTGCTCCTCGATCCCCTTGATCCGCCGGGGTGTGATAACAAAGCCCCGCTCCCGCAGGGCCCGGGCAAGGGCGGTGCGGGTGAGCCCCGCCGCCTCCCGGTAGCGCTGGATATTGGGCCCGGTACAATTTTTTGGCTTTTCCATAAATATCACCTCAGCCTTGTTATAAGCTATTTATAGTATATAGTCAATAGGGAGACTATAAATTAGAATAGAGGTGAGGTGAAATTTATGATTTCTTATCGTCCGTTTTGGGAGACATTGAAGAAAACAGGGGTCTCTACCTATGTTTTGATTAACCAGTATAGCATCAGTAGCAACCGTTTTACCCGAATGAGGAAAGGAAAACCTCTCTCAACAGAAAGCATTGACGAATTCTGCCGTATTCTCCACTGCCGGGTGGAGGATATCATTGAATATGTAGAGCAGTAGGGACCGCCTGGGCGGTCCTTGTAGGGGAAGGGGTTGCCCTTTGCCTTCCCCGTTTACGGGGAAGGTGGCAGCCCGAAGGGCTGACGGATGAGGGGGAGCCTGTCGCATAGTGGAGCCTGGGAGAAATGGATTAAAGTTCCCCTCATCCGTCTCGCTTCGCTCGCCAGCTTCCCCCAAGGGAAGCCCAAAGCCCCCCCGAGCCGGGACCCGTTATGTAGGGGCCGGACCTTGCCCTTTGCCTTCCCCGTTTACGGGAAAGGTGGCAGCCCGAAGGGCTGACGGATGAGGGGGCCCTGCCGAGTCTGCACTCCCTCCGTCACTGCCTGCGGCGGCGCCACCCCGCAGCGTGAAGAAAACTTGCCGGGGGCAAGTTTTTAGCGTAGGCCCCGGGCAACTTATTGCCCGGGGTCTCTCTACTTGAGAGCTTCTTGACACCAAGAATGGTCCCCCATGTCTGAAGCCCTCCCCTTGGAGCAGAAAATCCCCGTTTTTCCATACAATTTCCTCTTTTTGGCGTACAACCAGAGTGCAACTTCCTCTTTTTCCCGTACAACTGGCATACAACCCGGTACAACTTGGCGTGCAACCGACATACAACCTGGTAC
>CAJUEU010000086.1 GCA_910585735.1 uncultured Oscillospiraceae bacterium
AGCCCATCATGGAGCCGATGGCGGTGAGGGAGTCATAGTCGATGGGGGTGTCAATGAGCTCCGCAGGGATGCAGCCGCCTGAGGGGCCGCCGGTCTGAGCGGCCTTAAACTTTTTCCCGCCCGGGATGCCGCCGCCGATGTCCTCGATAATGGTCCGCAGGGTGGTGCCCATGGGGATCTCCACAAGGCCCGTGTTGGTAATTTTGCCGCCCAGAGCGAAGACCTTGGTGCCCTTGCTCTTCTCGGTGCCAATGGCGGCGAACTTGTCGGCGCCGTTGTTCAGGATCCAGGTGATGTTGGCATAGGTCTCCACATTGTTGAGCAGAGTGGGCTCTTGCCACAGGCCCTTGGAGGCGGGGAAGGGAGGACGGGGCCGGGGTTCACCCCGGTGACCCTCGATGGAGGTGAGCAGGGCGGTCTCCTCGCCGCAGACAAAAGCGCCGGCGCCAAGCCGCAGCTCAATGTCGAAGGAGAAGCCGCTGCCCAAAATGTTTTCACCCAACAGGCCATACTCCCGGGCCTGGCCAATGGCGATCTCCAGCCGCTTCACGGCAATGGGATATTCCGCCCGGACATAGATATAGCCCTGGGTCCCGCCCACGGCGTAGGCGGCAATGGTCATGGCCTCCAGGATGCTGAAGGGGTCGCCCTCCAACACCGAACGGTCCATGAAAGCCCCGGGGTCACCCTCGTCGGCGTTGCAGCAGACATACTTGACGCCGCTCTCGCTGACGGCGTCCTTGGTAAACTGCCATTTGTTGCCGGTGGGGAAGCCGGCACCGCCCCGGCCCCGAAGGCCGCTCTTCTTGATCTCGTCAATGACGGTTTGAGGATCGGTATGGTTTTCCAGAATATTGCCCAGGGCCAAATAGCCATCGGTGCCGATGTATTCGTCAATGCGCTCGGGATCAATAGCACCGCAGTTGCGCAGGGCGATACGGGTCTGATGCTTGTAGAACTGGGTCTCGGCCAGAGAGTGGACCAGTTCGCCGTTGTCCCCTTCCATGTGAAGGAGACGCTCCACGATGTTGCCCTTGGCCAGGTGCTCAGCGACGATCTCGGGAACATCCTCCGCTTTCACACGGCTGTAACAGGTGCCTTCGGGAAAGACCATAACGATAGGGCCGGCGGCGCACAGGCCAAAGCAGCCGGTGCGGACGATCTTGACCTCTTTTTCCAGGCCGGCGGTCTTCAGCTCAGTCTCGAAGGCGGCGGCGATCTTGGGACTTTCCGAGGAGGTACAGCCGGTGCCGCAGCAGACCATCACATGGGAGCGGATCCCGTCCACAGGGACCTGAGGGCCCTTGCTGTGACGGAGGGCCATGGCGGCCTTGGACTGGGCACGGATGACTTTCAGCTCTTCTAACGTTTTCAATGACCTTCCCTCCTTATGTATAAGAATCCAGGATACCGGCTACCTGATCGGGGGTGAGCCGGCCATACACATCGTCGTTGATCATCATGACCGGGGCCAGGCCGCAGGCGCCGATGCAGCGGCAGGCGTCCAAGGAGAATTTACCGTCCGGGGTGATGCCTCCCGAGGTGATACCCAGCTTTTTCTCCACAGCCTGAAGAATGTCGCCGGCGCCCTTTACATAGCAGGCGGTGCCCAGGCAGACCGAGACCCGGTATTTTCCTTTCGGATTTACGGAGAACTGGGCATAGAAAGATACGACACCGTAGATCTCGGAGAGGGGTATGTCAAGACCTTCGGCGATCATGATCTGGACTTCCTCGGGAAGATAACCGAAGATGTCCTGGGCGGCCTGGAGCACCGGCATGGTAGCGCCCGGCTGGCCCTTATGGGCGGCGATGACCTCCCGAAGCTTGGCTTCCTGCTCCGGCGTACCCTGGTATGGGACCGCGGTCTTCAGATTTGGCATAGGGACTTCACTCCTTTTGGCAGAATGGCGGGGCGGTGAGCTTATGGTTCTATTATAATGGGAACTCTCCGGGTTAGGCAAGGCAAACTCGACAAAATAGCGAATAAAGCGGCAAAAAAGTGCGCAATATTTGTCAAAACAGACGGAAATGCGGGAGAAAACGGTGAAAAATATAACAAGTATGTGCTGAGAGCTTGGACATCTGGAAGCAGTATATGAGCTCCAGGAGCGGGTGTGAACGGAGGAAAGAAAAATTTTTTCTGAAAACTTCATAAAAACTATTGACATTCCAAAATGAATGCTGTATATTATAGACAGAAAGAGGTGAGTCCAATGGGCTAAGAAGTCCGGCGAGAAACCCTTTCCCCAAAGGGAGTCAGAACGAGTCCCAGGCAGAGCGAATCAGAGGTTACAACAGGCTCAGGAAAACAGACCCAAACCATTCACACAATGTGAGACAGGGTACGATGAGTGACCCAAACGGTTTCAGGCAGAGCTGTATGGAAGAGCAAGCAAGACGTTCTGATTTCCGCGAAGCAACACAAGCATTCCGTAGAAAGTGAGGTAACCAGTTGATGTTAGAGCCCGCCCAGAAGTGACCCCCCGGTCTTGATGGAGAAGGCCGGGGGGTCAGTTTATTTTCGAGGCGAATGCTCCTTTTAGGCGGGAAGCTGAACTCTATGGAGTGCGTAGTAGCGCAGTATCAGGATAGACGGGATACGGCCTTATCATTAAATATAAAGATGGCTGATGGATGGGGCCTGAAGGGGACATTTTGCCCCCTTCAAAAACTTTTTTTGAAAAAGTGGAAAAAAGTGCTTGACAAAGTGAGCGGGCCATGGTATCCTATCAAAGTTCGCTGCGGGAAACACCCGATGCGAGCGGCATGCACCTTGTAAATTAAACAACGTGAAGGACACAAAACAACACCAGA
>CAJUEU010000087.1 GCA_910585735.1 uncultured Oscillospiraceae bacterium
CGCCGCCATCGAGGTGGTGGTGGATACCGGCATGGCCAGTGTATCCATGCTCCAGCGGCGGCTGAAGCTGGGCTACTCCCGGGCCGCCCGGCTGGTGGACCAGATGGAGGAGAAGGGGGTCGTGGGGCCCTTTGAGGGCTCCAAGCCCCGGCAGGTGCTCATCTCCAAGGAGCAGTGGCAGGAGATGCAGTATAAGCAGGGGATGGTGGATGTGGCGCCTGATGCTCCCCCTGTCTCCGAGCCTGTGCCCGAGGAGCTGGAGTTTGAGCGGGATGTGATCCCCCAGCCCACCGAAATGCCTCCTTTTGATATGAGTGAAGAAGATTTTTGAGAAAAATTTCTACCTTTTGAAAAAAGGACTTGCTTTTTACCGTCTGTTGTGCTAAAATAATCAAGCTGTCAATAAGACGGTATGCGGCTGTAGCTCAGCTGGATAGAGTGACTGGCTACGAACCAGTAGGTCGGGGGTTCGAGTCCCTCCAGCCGTACCAAAGAAAAAAGCACCCCATTTGGGGTGCTTTTTTCTTTGGTGTTGTTATGTTGGACGAGAACCGAAGGTTCGACTTAATCTCCGTAGGCGGCAAAGCCGCCTACGGAGAGTTAGTGTCGGCGCAGCCGACGGTCCTTCCAGCTGTACCAATAACCAATAGAACAATTCCTCTTTTCTACCTTTTCCTTGCAATTTCTCTTTAACGTGATATACTGTTAAACATAGTCTTTAACGCTTTTATTTTACAGTGAAAGGGAGTTTTTTCATGTCTGTCAATCAGGATCGTGCCTGGAAGTACCTCCATGACCTGTCCTACATCTGGGGCAAGGGCACCGAGGAGGAGAAGGGGGCCTACGCCCGGGTCACCGGCACCGAAGGGGAGCGGCTGGCCGCCGAGTATCTGAAGAAATGCTGCGAGGAGCTGGGCATCCCCGCTGCCATCGAGGAGTACGAGATCGACCACTCTGACATCCATACCGCCGCCCTGACCCTCAAGGGAGGCAAGGCATACACCGCCTACGGCGTGGCCCACACCGGAAACACCCCCGCCGAGGGCATTACTGCCCCCTTCCGGTTTGTCACCAACGGCGACCAGGACGCCGACCTGGTGGATCTGAAGGGCAAGATCGCTCTGGTCACCGGCCGTGTTACCCCCAAGCTGGCCCGGACCCTGAAGGAGAAGGGCGCCGTGGCCTATGTGGTCTCGGTAGGCGGCTATTTTGACGACGAGCGTATCGCCAACGGTCCCCGTGTTCCCGTCATGTCTGCCTCCGCCAAGATCGAGCTGCCCGGGGTGGCTATCCACATGCGGGACGTGAAGGATCTGGTATGCAATCACCAGGGGGAGGAGCTGACTCTGAAGCTGGACCAAACCCCCTGCAAGTGGACCGCCCGGAACGTCATCGCCGAGATCTCCGGCACCGAGACTCCCGAGGAGGTGCTGGTCCTCTCCGCTCACTTCGACACCGTCATTTATGCCCTGGGTAGCTGGGACAACGGCACGGGTTGTGTCACCCTGCTGGAGGCTATGAACCACTTCAAGGCCAATCCGCCCAAGCGTACCGTCCGTTTCCTGTGGTGCGGCAGCGAGGAGATCGGCCTTGTGGGCTCCAAGAAGTACTGCGAGATGCACAAGGACGAGCTGGATAAGGTCATCTACAACATCAACATTGATATGCTGGGTGCTCCGCTGTCCCGAAACCTGTTCTGTGCCAGCGCCAGCGAGGCCACCTACTATTATACCGAGACCTACGCCAAGATGAAGGGCTGGGCCTTCAAGGGGGAGATGGGGATGTACTCCAGTGACTCCTCCAGCTTTGCCAACGCCGGCGTGCCTGCCTGCTCCTTCGGTCAGGATATGCCCCGGGGCGGCGCCGAGATCCACAACTACCGGGATACCATGGACGAGGTGGACCCCAAGACCCTTATCGACGGTGTGGCCTTTGTGACTGACTATGCCGAGACCATCCTGAACGCCAGGGTCAACCCCATTCCCCGCAGCTTCGCCCCCAAGGTCACCGAGCGCATGGAGCAGATGAAGAAAATGTTTGCTGACATGGAGCCCAAGAAGGACGAGGAGAAGGACGAAAAGGCTGGGGAGAAGAAGGACGAGAAGTAAGATAGCAATGGAATAACGGAGAGGGCCGGCACCCATCTGTGCCGGCCCTCGTTTCATTTTCGCAAGGGAAATTTTTGAGGTTGACAAAACGTAAAAAGCATGGTATCATATTCCTTGCCTTTGACCGCCGTCCATTTGGAGAGATGTCCGAGTGGTTTAAGGAGCCAGTCTTGAAAACTGGTGACCCCGCAAGGGGCCGTGGGTTCGAATCCCACTCTCTCCGCCATAATTTATCTTTCTTCAGCCATGCAGAAGTACCCAAGTGGCCGAAGGGGCTCCCCTGCTAAGGGAGTAGGCGGGTAAAACCGCGCGAGGGTTCAAATCCCTCCTTCTGCGCCAAAGGAGAGCGCCCGAAGTCGAAAGACTTCGGGCGTTTTCGTTTACATTTATCGGTTCGGACCCGGAAATTCCGCAAAAGGTATTGCAAAAACCTGGCAGATGGAGTAAAATAATCTCACCAATTTTGCTTTTCTGGAGGAAATCAATATGCCTACTATTACTGCCGGCGAGTTCCGCAACGGTGTCACCTTCGAGATGGACGGCAAGGTGATGCAGGTCGTCGAGTTCCAGCACGTCAAGC
>CAJUEU010000088.1 GCA_910585735.1 uncultured Oscillospiraceae bacterium
AACTGTCCGCCGGGGCAATTCCCTACCCTAAGTACGGCATACACCTGAATTTCATTTTTATCTGACGCCGGATTCACAGATGAAGAAGTGAATCAGATTGTAGATTCTTATGTAGGGGAAGAAAAAGAATGATTGCAGCCTTCACCAGCATAATCGAACAATAAAAAAGTAACCCGCCCCTGTTGCAGCAGGGACGGGCCAAAAAAGGGCAGAAGCTTTCTCACGCGTCTGTCCTTCTATTATAGCACCCAATAGGAGGAAAATTAAATGAAATGCCGTAAATGCCGGGGAGAAATTCCCAAGGGCAGCAAATTCTGTAACCTCTGCGGGGCCAAGCAAGGAGGTAGAGCATAAGCCAAAAAACCGGGGAAACGGGCAGGGCAGCGTGTACCAGCTGCCCAATAAGCGATGGATTGCGATAAAAACCATGGGCTACGAACCCCGGCCGGACGGTTCTTTGAAGCGGGTGACCCGCTCCAAGTCCGGATTTAAGACAAAAAAGGAGGCCCTGGACTATCTGCCACAAATCAGCATGGAGCCCAAGCTGCGGGCCGTCAGCTTTTATCAGCTCTATGAAGCCTGGGAGCCCACCCACCGGGCGGGAAAGTCTACCATGGATGGATACCGGGCCGCTGTGAAGTATTTTCGCCCGGTCTGGCACATGAAGATTGCCGACATCACCGTGGACGACCTGCAAGAATGCCTGGACGACTGTCCCAAAGGCCGGCGTACCAAGGAAAACATGCACACCCTGTGCGGGCTGCTGTACAAGTACGCCATTCCCCGGCATTTGGCAACCTTAAACATGGGGACCTATCTCACCGTGCGCGGCGGCAGAACCGAAGGCAAGGAAGGGCTTTCCTTGGAGGCGGTGGAAGCCATCTCTCGAAACGTAGGCAAGGTCCAAGGGGCGGATTACGTGCTGTGCCAATGCTACTTGGGCTTTCGTCCCTCCGAACTTTTGGCGCTGGACGCCGCCCAGTACAACCGGGAAGAGCGGGCTTTTGTAGGGGGGTCCAAAACCGATGCTGGCCAGGACCGCATCGTAACGGTATCGCCTAAAATCCAGCCCATTGTGGACCGCTTAACGGCCCGCAAGCTTTCCGGCCCGGTCTTCTGCCGGGAAGACGGAGCGGCCATGGGCATCAAAAAGTACCGTGCCCTTTTCTACCAGGTTCTGGATGACTGCGGTGTAGAAAACCCCACAGAGCTGGTGGATGGAGTTAACCGCAAGAAGTACACGCCCCACTCCTGCCGCCACACCTTCGCCACCCTGATGAAGCGGGTGGAAGCCCCGGACAAGGATAAGCTGGAACTGATGGGCCATACCAGCACCGAAATGCTGCGCCACTACCAGGACGTTAATTACGAAGACCTGCGCCGGATCACAGACGCCCTGTAGGGCCAAAAACCAGGGAAAATTCATTATTACTCCCGCTCAAAAGGCTAGGAAAAAGAGAGGAAGAGTGATATAATAGGGATATGGAATATATCGATTTGCGGAAAGTGGGAAAAGAAGGGCTCAAGCAGATACGCAGTCAGGTGGTACGGCTCAAGAAAATGGGCAAGAGCGGAAAGGAGATAGAGGAGCTCGTAGGAGTACGCCAGAATCGGATCAGCGAAATATGGACCGCGTATCAGCGAGAGGGAGAAGCGTCATTGGAGCGGAAGAAATACGGAAGGAAACCAGGGACCCATATGCTGCTGGAGGCCTGGGAGCAGGGGGAAATTCGCGAGGTTGTGGTGGAGAAAACGCCGGAGGATTTCGGGATACCAGGGAAACTCTGGACGCTGGGCCGAACGAGGCAATACATCATGAAACAATACCATAAGGACGTGAGCGAACGGAGGCTGTCGGAATATATGAAGCGCTGGGGGCTGAGCTGCCAGCGTCCGGCGAAGCGCGCCCGGAAACAGGATCCCACGCGTATCTAAGGGTGGAAAACTGAGGAAGCCCCCGCCATTTTGGAGCGCGCGTCAAGGGAAGACGCCGTGGTTTATTGGGGGGACGAAACCGGGGTGAGCAATTGTGAGACGGTGGAACGGGGATTCGCCCCCAAGGGCCGGCCACCGGTTCTGCCGGTGGAAACAAAGCGGGAACGGGTCAATATGCTTTCGGCAATCAGCCGCGAGGGCCATGTGAGGTTCATGGTCTATCAGGACGCCATGAACCAGGGGCGGCTGATCCAATTTATGCAGCGTTTGATCCGCACGTCTGAGCGGAAAGTGTTCCTGGTTTTGGATAACCTGAAGGTTCATCATGGCAAACTTGTTAAGGCTTGGCTGGAGAAGAAAAAGGCGCAAATTGAGGTGTTTTTCCTTCCGCCTTATGCACCGGAATACAATCCGGATGAATACCTGAACCACGCGCTGAAGCTCTCTGTGCATACTGGGAATCTTCCTTATACGGCGCAGGATATCTCTCATAAGATTCATTCATTTATGCGTCGGCTCCAGCATAATCCCTCTCGGGTTATTCGTTTTTTCCTCCATCCGCTTCTTTCCTATCTTTCGGCGGGGTAGTAATAACTCTTGGTGACGTTGAGGACACCTTGGCCAAGAGTGGAGCTGTTACAATAC
>CAJUEU010000089.1 GCA_910585735.1 uncultured Oscillospiraceae bacterium
CGAATGGCCTCGGGGACCTCGGCGGCCTTGCCGGTGCCGAAGCCCACGTTGCCCTTCTCGTCGCCCACCACCATCAGGGCGGAGAACTTCATCACGCGGCCGCCCTTGACGGTCTTGGATACCCGGTTGAGATAGACGAGCTTCTCATTGTACTCGCTCTGCTCACGTTCAAACTTAGGCATATTCGTTTTCCTCCTCCCTTAAAATTCCAGGCCGCCCTCACGGGCGCCTTCGGCCAGAGCGGCCACACGGCCATGGTAGACATAGCCGCCACGGTCAAATACCACGGTGGTGATCCCGGCGGCCTTGGCACGCTCGGCCACCAGCTGGCCAACCTTCTTAGCCGCCTCGCAGTTCGCGCCGACGCCCTTGAGGGTCTTATCCAGGGAGGAAGCGGAGGCCAGAGTCTTGCCATTGACATCGTCGATGATCTGGGCATAGATATTGGTCTCGCTGCGGAACACGTTCAGACGGGGGCACTCGGGCGTGCCGGAGATCTTGCCGCGGACACGCTTGTGGCGCTTGAGCCGCTGGGCGTTGGTATTGGGTCTTTTAATCATATCAGCACACCTCCTTACTTCTTCTTGACGCCGGTCTTACCTTCCTTACGGCGGATGACCTCGTCAGCATATTTAATTCCCTTGCCCTTGTAAGGCTCGGGAGGTCTCTTCTCTCTTACTTCGGCGGCAAACTGGCCCACCTTCTGCTTGTCAGGGCCGCTGATGACAATATGGTTGGCATCGGGGACCTCAATGGTGATCCCTTCGATCTCCTCCATAATGACCTGATGGGAAAAGCCCAGGTTCATCACCAGCTTCTTGCCCTCCTTGGCCACACGGTAGCCAACGCCGTTGACCTCCAGGTTCTTCTTGAACCCTTCGGTAACGCCCACCACCATGTTGTTCAGGAGGCTCCGGGTCAGGCCGTGAAGGCTGCGGTTCTCCTTCAGGTCGTTGGGCCGGGTCACATGGAGCTCAGCGCCCTCCTGATTGATGGTCATGGCGGGGGACAGCTGCTGGACCAGGGTGCCCTTGGGGCCCTTGACGGTAACCAGATTGTCCGCCTCGATCTTCACGTCCACGCCGGCGGGGACAGAGATCGGCATTCTACCAATTCTTGACATTCTCTATTCCCCTCCTTACCAGATGAAGGCCAACACTTCGCCGCCCACATGAGCGGCACGGGCGGCCTTGTCGGTCATAACGCCCTTGGACGTGGAGACAATGGCGACGCCCAGGCCCTTGATGACCCGGGGCAGCTCGTCGGCGCCAGCGTACACCCGGAGACCGGGCTTGGAAACGCGGCGCAGGCCGGAGATGGCCTTCTCTTTGTTGGGCTGGCTGTACTTCAGGGTGATCCGAATGATCCCCTGGGTGCCATCGTCGATGAGCTGGTAGTTTTTGATATAACCTTCATCCAGCAGGATCTGAGCGATGGACTTCTTCATGTTGGAAGCGGGCACGTCAACACTGTCATGCTTGGCATTGCTGGCGTTGCGGATACGGGTGAGCATATCCGCAATAGGATCTGTGATGTGCATACGTTTTACCTCCTTTTAGAGTTACAGGCGTTTCGCCTGTATCAGCGGCAAGGTATCGAAGTTAGGCAGCTTCGACCTGTTTAACCGCTGTCGAGCGTCAGAGCAAGCTCCGTATCGTTCGCTTCCGCCTTCCGGCGAAAGCTCACTCACTTTGCAGCTCTTCCTTTCCAACCGAAATCCGATTTCATTGGGTTTCGGTTGGTGAAGGGCTTTTGTGAAGGCAGCAAAGCCGCCTTTCATAAAATCCGTAGGGCGGGGGCTTGCCCCCCGCCGCTCCGGGTCTTACCAAGAAGATTTTTTGACTCCAGGGATTTCGCCCTTATAAGCGAGCTCTCTAAAGCAGATACGGCAGATGCCGTAGTCCCGCAGATAGGCGTGGGGACGGCCGCAGAGCTTGCAGCGGTTATAGCGGCGGCTGGAGAACTTGGGCGTGCGCTGCTGCTTGATGATCATAGACTTCTTTGCCATAGTATCTCCTCCTTACGCCCGGGCGGCGAAGGGAGCGCCGATGAGCGTCAGCAGCTCCCGGGCCTCCTCGTCGGTGTTGGCGGTGGTGCAGAACACGATGTCCATGCCCCGGATCTTGTCGATCTTATCGTACTCGATCTCAGGGAAAATAAGCTGCTCCTTCAGGCCCAGAGCGTAGTTGCCCCGGCCGTCAAAGGAGTTGGGGTTGATGCCCCGGAAGTCACGGACACGGGGAAGGGCCACGTTGAAAAGGCGGTCCAGGAACTCCCACATCCGGTCCCCCCGAAGGGTGACCTTGGCGCCGATGGGCATCTCCTCACGGAGCTTGAAGTTCGCCACAGACTTCTTCGCCTTGGTGATAATGGCCTTCTGGCCGGTGATCTTGGTCAGATCGCCCACCACGGCCTCCAGGACCT
>CAJUEU010000090.1:0-291 GCA_910585735.1 uncultured Oscillospiraceae bacterium
CTGACCGCGATGAACTGGAGGGGCCGCATGATGACCAGGGGGAAGCGGACGTGCTTCTTTACACGGAGGGGGTCTGATCGTTAATATCAACCGAGGCCGGCCAGGGAGAAATCCCTGGCTGGTTTTTTATCAAGTAAGTCAATGTGCCTGGAGTGACGTGGGGTGAATTTGGGGTGAAACCATATAAAAATTCACCCCAAAGGATAATACGATACAAAAGTTATGAGCTGAAAACCTTGTGTTTACAAGGGCTTACAGACGATATAAAAAGTTACAACAAGCAAAAAGTGA
>CAJUEU010000090.1:301-2293 GCA_910585735.1 uncultured Oscillospiraceae bacterium
TACGTCTACTCCCGCTACTAATTCTGAACAAACTGTAACCCCGCTTCGGAACTTCCGGGGCGGGATTTTTTGTGGGCGGGAATTGAAGGTGTAGAAACAAAAAATAGAGCCTTGCCGGTTGGCAAGGCCCCTATATACTGGTATAGGAAAGAATGAGGTCGAAAGATTTTCCAACAAATCTTCCAACAAACGGTTAAATTGAGGTGAAATTTGGCGGGACGAAATAAACTGAAATAATAGAAAATCCTTGTAGCACAAGGAGAAAACGGGACAAGAGGGGATGAATGGGTACACCGTAACATAGACCGGGGCGTTTTGGTAAGGATGAGGTCCCCAGTTCAAATCTGGGTAGCAGCTCCAGAGAAACCCGTTGTCCTGCAAGGGATAGCGGGTTTTTCCATTTGTCTGGAGGAGAAACTGCCCAGCAGGAAACCCATACAGAAACCCATACCGATAGATTTTAAGGTACTGATTCACATTACGCCTGACCAGCTTTTTTCAGAGCATCTCTGAAAATTTGGCTGGCCCGCTTCATGCTTTCTTGATCTGCGTGGGTGTACATGCGGAGGGTGACGGCCTTGTCGTTGTGCCCCAGCTTCTCAGATACACTGGCCACATCGGCGCCGTTGGTGATCGCGATACTGGCAAAGGTATGACGGAGTTTATGGGGATGAAGACCGGGTACATCATACTTCTTGGAAAACTTCTGCATATACCTGGCCGGGGATTGAGGGTGCATCGGTTCCGGGCTGTCCTGCTGGGTAAAGACATAGGTGCTAATGGCGTGGCTCGTCTGTTCTAGCCTGAGCTGCTGAAGTAGCCGGATAATCTCCGGGTCAACATCTATCGTCCTCACCTTACCGCTTTTGGGGGTGTCAAGGTAAATGCCCTTTTGAGGTGTGTAGCAGAGGTTCCCTCGGATTGTGATCGTACCAGCTTTGAAGTCGATATCTTTCCACTGGAGTCCGCAGCACTCGCCCCGACGGATGCCGGTGTCGATTAGTAAGCGCATCAAGGTACGCCACTTCAACGGCTCATGTTCCAGTGCGGCAAAGATACGCTGGACCTCCTCCGTTGTGTAGGCCTCCACGTCCTTATCCTTGATCTCGCCTTTGCGGGGCTTTGGACGTTCCACCTTATCCATAGGATTGGCAGAGATTACATCGGCCATATAGGCCATTTTGAAAAGGCTGTGCAGGATGGTATAGACCTTGACACAGGTTGCGTGGGCTTTGCCATCCGATTGCATAGAGAGCAACAGAGCGGAGATATTGGCCGGGGTAATATCGGGCATTTTCAGATTGCCCAGAGCCGGATATATCCAGTGATTGAGATTGCCCTGGTAAGCGCACCGGCCATTCTCGCTCATTGTGACGCCCTTAGCTGGCATAAATACTGCTTCGCCGTACTGTCGCAACGTCTGAATCTTTGTGGCCTCCCGCTTCTGCCGGAGGTCGCTTTCTTTTTGCTCCGCACGACTGACGACCTCGCCTTCCCGACAGCGGCGCTCAAATTCCGAGGCCTCCTTTGCCAGTGTACGTTCAATAGCCTTTTGCCCCCAGCCCTCCGGAGGATACCAGCGGGTGGTTAGGTAGGACTTCCCCCGTCCACGGCTGACCCGGATCTCATAGAAGATTTGTCCGTCTTTGGTGGTTCGTTTTCTGGTTGATGCCATAAAAATTCCTTTCCTTTTATTCGCGTTGGTAAGGGTGTTCCATAGAAATCCCCCTTTTCTTCTGGCTCTGTGCATCCAAAAATTCTCCGTAGGATACTAGTTTTTCCTGATCCTTGGCATCAAGCGTTGACACCAATTCTCCCAAGATTCGGAGAGTGCGCATTTTTGTGTCCTGACCATTGTTATTAAATTGGTAGAGGGTCAGAAGTGCAGAGCGAAGCTCAGATTCCAATTTGCCGCCGTGTGCAGGGGCTTTGACCAAGAGGTAATGCCTATGGTTCCATTCCAAAAAATTACGGAAGCCTGCAAGACCACGG
>CAJUEU010000091.1:0-1868 GCA_910585735.1 uncultured Oscillospiraceae bacterium
CTTAGAGCCTATCCCGAAATTAACGATGAACGCGAATGAGTTTACGCCAGACGATAACAGCGCAGGCAAACTGAAGCAGGGCCATGTAGTTGGCAGCTTTCTTCTCATAGCGAACCAAGAGTTTACGGAAACGATTGAAAAAAGAGTGCGTCACCTCAACGACCCAGCGGCGTGCGCGAAAGTTGGGGTTGTGCTCCAACTCCTTCTTCTCCTCACCCCGGGGCCGAATATGTGGAATATATTTGCGCTGTTCAACTGCTTGTGTGCTGCCAGTATACCCTGCGTCTAAGCACAGATTTGGCGGATGCTCCTCATCCGGCTCCGGACGCAGCACTACGATATGGTCCAGAGTTTCTTCCAGCAATTTGATGTCATGCGTATTTGCCCCAGAAAGAATGATTGACAGTGGAAGCCCCTTTTCATCCACCAGTACACTGCGTTTTGTCCCCATTTTTTCCTCGGTCCGTTGGATTCTTCCCAACGGACTCCAAAGCCAGGGGTGCTTTTACCATGCAGCCGTCCAGACTTTGCCACTCCCAGCCGATTCCTTCCAATTCATCGTACTGCTCCAGACCTCTACTCCAAATCTTTTCAAAAAAACCGGCCGCCAACCATTCCTGAAACTTTCTGTGCGCTGTACTGCCGCTTCCGTATTCACGAGGCAGTGCCTTCCATTGGCAGCCAGTTCGCAGCACATAGAATATCCCTTCCAGAGCTTTCCTTGCCGGCATTGGCTTCCGCCCTTGACCGGGAGCATTCTTGTATTTCTTTGCCGGATCCCTCTCCTTTTTCGGTATTTCTTCTTTGACTGCTTCCCAAAATTCATCCGAAATCGTCCATGCTTGATAGCTCTTCTTTTCACTCATTTTCATCACCCGTGAGTATTATACCTCAGATGCTTTTATTTTGGGATAGGCTCTTAATATATAGAAAGGACTTGAGGCATATGGAACAAATGACCTTGGAAGATTTCAACCGCCTGGCCAACGGCGACCGGGTGACCTTGGTTCTGGCGCTGGAGCTGCTGCTTCAAAATGGCCGTAACACGATCCAGCGGGAGGAACCGCTGAAATTGGTTGACGCCTGTAAAGGGCGCATCGTCGGGTTTTTCGCGGAGGGGGCGCTCCAGGAGATCGTGGATGTCTGCCGGCAGTTGGCTGCCCTGGATACCAATATCCTGGTGGACTACATCCGGCGCGGTGGTCTGGACATGAAGGCCCCTGGCACGGAAGAAGCCGGCGTCTGCCCTGTCTGTGGTGGCGAATTGGAGTATGTGGATACCATCCGTTCCGACAATGGCGGTTTCGCCGTGTGGACGTGCCCCGACTGCGGCGCCACCGGCAAGGAGGGCTATGATGAGGTGTTCGACCAGCACTACGATGTAAAGGACGGGGACGGGAAGCCGTTCCCCGCCCCCGCAGAATAATTTGAAGTCCGCGCCGGGGTTTATGGGTTTGCACTCATGGACCCCGGCGCGGTGGAAAGATGAGGTGCGCTTTTATGGATGAAGCCAGAGAAAACGAAAAGCTGGATCTGCCCCGCGAGGAATACGAGCCAGTGATCTCCCAGACGGTAGAACTGGGGTTTCTGGGGACGGAGGCTGCCCTGTACGTCTTTGACATCCACGGCGACCGGGAGATCAAGATCTGCTACGGGGATATCCGAAAAATTGTGGACGCCCTGCGGGATTACTCCCGCTTGCTGACCATGTTGTGTGATACCTGGGACTTACAGGGGTTCCACCGCGTCAAGTATGAGTTTGAAGCGAAAAAGCTGCGGGAGGTGGCCGACAAGTTCCAGGCCGGGATCGGTTATGACTACGATGCCGCCCTGGAGCGGTGCAGGAAGAAGCCGGGCAAAAAGCAGCG
>CAJUEU010000091.1:1897-2163 GCA_910585735.1 uncultured Oscillospiraceae bacterium
TGAGGATGTGGGCGGCGAGGCCCTGGCTATGGGTTTTCTGAAAGCTCAGCAGGCGGCGGAGGCCAAGGCCAGGAAAGCCGCCGAGAAGGAACGCGGGGGAATGACCGCCCAGGCTGAGGGCAGTATAGAGCCTGATCCCTGGGAGGAAGATTTTTAAGGAAACCAATAAGGAGGGTTGCAAAATGCAAAAGAAGTACATCCTGCCCGTGGTTGGGCAGATCTACAAAAATCGGAATGGCCGGGAATATTGCTGCTTGTCCAACACC
>CAJUEU010000092.1 GCA_910585735.1 uncultured Oscillospiraceae bacterium
GTTGCCGGATGGTCTTAACGATTTCTTTGATGGCAAAATACTGCTGATACCGGCAGATTTTCTTCACATTGGCGTCAAAGAGCACAAAGTACCGAATCAACTCCACCACACGTTCTCGACTGAACAGAGAAATCAAATTTCGATCCTGCTCGGTGGGGGTGCGGCCGTCTACATACCGGGCCAGCGCATCTCCCAGAAAAGCGGTATCCTGTTCCTTCCACATATTCCAGAATTTCTTGGGCGTTCCGGTTGTGGCATACTTCACAGCGTTTTTATTGGTCGCCATTACAATCTGAGCAAACTTGTAGAGTTGTGGAATGTACTCCTTCTGCTGGTTGCGGATATTCTGCTCCACGGCCTGCTCCACGCTAACCTGTGGGGCCTTGCACTCAATCACTGCGAAGGGGATACCGTTGATGAACAGCACAATATCCGGGCGGGCGTTGTGAAGCTTGTCCCGGCTGTCCACCGCGAATTCCTCGGTCACATGGAAAAGGTTATTCTCCGGGTGCTCCCAGTCGATGTATTTCAGGTTGAAGCTGAGGTTTTTTCCCTCGCCCACGGTTTCCGGATAACTTTTCCCCAGCAGAAGGGCATCATAGATCTTTTCACTGGTACGCACCAGGCCGTCGGTAAGAGGCTCGTCCAAATCCTCCATGGCCCGCTCAATATTGGCGGCGGAGAACTCGTTTTCTGCGCCCGCGAAGGCGTAGCGGTTGAGCCGCCGCAGCTGGCCGCGGAGAATGTCTTTCAGCAACACATGATAGCAGCTCCCCCGCTGCAAAGCACAGTCCTCTGGTGAAATGTAAATGTAGCCCATGGCCTGAAGCAGTTCAAGTGCTGGCTGCTGGCTGGCGTTGCGCTCTAAGTACGCATTTTTATCCATGGTGCGGCCTCCCTTTTGACCGTCTGGCAGAAGTATAAAGGGCGGGCCGGAGAGCTCCGCCTCACTAATCACGAATGAGGTTGGTTTGGAGTCTCGACACCCAATGCAACAACTGCATTCATAAAAAAATCGGGAATAATTGCCATATTTCTATCTCTCCTTTTCAAAGTCCCAACTCTTTCAAATGCTTCGACATTTGCGCCCGCACTTGTGCCAGTTCCGCCTCAATGTTGGCAATGTTCCGCTTTACCTCATCAATATCCACCAGCTCCTCTTCCTCGAAGGTATCCACATACCGGGGGATATTTAGGTTGAAGTCGTTCTCCTTGATTTCGTCAAGAGAGGCCACATAGCTATACTTGTCCACTGCTTTCCTGGCCTCATAGGTGCTGACGATCTGGTCAATATCACAGTCTCGGAGGATGTTTTGGTTTTTGCCCTTTTCGAAGTTCCCATCGCCCGAAGCGTTGATAAACAGCACATCCCGACGGGGGCGATTTTTCTTAAACACCAGAATACATGCGGGAATGCCAGTACCGTAGAACAGGTTGGCGGGCAGGCCGATGACCGCGTCCAGTAGATTCATTTCCACCAGCTGACGGCGGATTTTCCCCTCGCTGGCTCCGCGAAACAACACACCGTGGGGCAACACCACCACCATGCGGCCGTTTTCCGTATCCAGACTGGAGAGCATGTGCAGTACAAAGGCATAGTCACCTTTGGAGGCAGGGGGCACGCCCCAGTTGAAACGGTGATAGGGGTCCAGCTCAGCGGACATTTTCTTTTTGCCCTTGCTGTCTGCCTCCGCCTCCGAGAGGAAACCACTGTCCCACTTGTCCAAGCTGAATGGGGGATTTGCCACCACCACTTGGAATTTCATCAGGGCATCGTTCTCAATATTTTGTGGGTTGGAGAGGGTATCGCCCTGCCAGATCCGGGCATCGTCCACGCTGTGCAAGAACATATTCATGGTGCAAAGTGCCCAGGTCTGTTGATTCTTTTCTTGGCCATAGATTGCCGCCTTCCCGCTGGATACCTTCTTATACGCTTTCAGCAGCAGGCCGCCGCTGCCGCAGGTGGGATCGTAAATGCGGTCGTTTTCTTTGGGCTGTACCAGAGAGGCCACCAGCTCGGAAACTTGACTGGGGGTAAAAAACTCACCGCCCTTCTTTCCGGCATCAGAGGCAAACATGGCAATCATGTATTCATAGGCGTCGCCGATGATATCGGCAGAACCCAACTGACTGGGACGCAGGTCAAGGGCAT
>CAJUEU010000093.1 GCA_910585735.1 uncultured Oscillospiraceae bacterium
ATCGCCCCCGAGTACGGCGGCGGCTCCATCACCGCCCTACCCATCATTGAGACCCAGGCCGGCGACGTGTCGGCTTATATCCCCACCAACGTCATCTCCATCACCGACGGCCAGATATTCCTGGAGAGCGAGCTCTTCCACGCGGGCGTCATGCCGGCGGTGAACCCGGGCATTTCAGTGTCCCGGGTGGGCGGCAACGCCCAGATCAAGGCCATGAAGCAGGTTTCGGGCACCTTGAAGCTGGCCTACTCCCAGTACCGGGAGCTCCAGTCCTTTGCCCAGTTTGGCTCTGATTTGGACGCCGACACCAAGCGGCGGCTGGCCCAGGGCGAGCGGATTGTGGAGGTCCTGAAGCAGGACCGAAACGCTCCTGTGCCCGTGGAGCTTCAGGTGTGTATCCTCTATGCCGTGACCCACGACAAACTCACCGATGTGGCGGTGGAGAATGTTCGCCAATATGAAATGGAGCTCTACGAGGACCTGAAGAATCTCCATGACAAGGACGTCCTCTCCCCCATTCGGACCACCGGCAAGCTGGACAAGGATACCGAGCAGGCGTTGAATGAAGCGCTGGACGATTTTACCGCCCGCTTTATCCAGCTTCACCAGTAAAGGAGGGAAGTCAACATGGCGGCTTCCTCCATGAAGGATATCAAGCTGCGGATCAAAAGTGTGGAAAGCACCATGCAGATCACCAAGGCCATGGAGCTGGTAGCCTCCTCCAAGGTGCGCAAGGCCAAGCAGCACGCCGAGCGGACCAGGCCCTACTTCACCACACTTTACGAGACCCTTTCCGACATTGTTGAGACCAACCGGGAGTTCACCTCGGTCTATGTGAAGGACCAGCCGGTGAACAAGCTGTGCTATGTGATCATCGCCGGCGACCGGGGGCTGGCCGGCGGGTACAACACCAACCTTTTCAAGGCCATGGAGGAACACCGCCGGGGCCGGGATTGCGTGGCCCTGCCCATCGGCAAAAAGGCGGTGGAGTACTGCCAGCGCAACCAGATCCCCATGCTGACCCAGGAATACGACCTGGTGGAGGATGTGAGTCTGGGGGACTGCTCGGCCATGGCCGAGCTTCTCTGCAAGGCTTTCCGGGAGGACGAGTTTGACGAGCTGAACATGGCTTACACCAACTTTGTTTCCATGCTCACCCAGCAGCCCGGGGTCATGAAGCTGCTTCCTCTTCACTACGAGGGGCAGCCCCAGGGCGGGCAGAAGCCCGAGCCCGTCACTCTTTTCGAGCCTTCGGGCGCCGAGGTGTTTAACGCCATCGTACCCGGGTATGTGACCGGGCTGCTCTACGGTGCCCTGGCCGAGAGCGAGGCCAGTGAGCAGAGCGCCCGCCGTGCCGCTATGGACGCGGCCAGCAAGAACGCCGGAGAGATGATCGAGACCCTGTCTCTCCATTATAACCGGGCCCGCCAGGCCGCCATTACCCAGGAGATCACCGAGATCGTGGCGGGAGCGGAAAACTGATCCGCTTACACAACTCCCCGGAGGCTGCGCTCTGCCGCTCCCTCCTATGGGGAAAGGAGTAATGTTATGGAGCAAAAGAATATCGGCACGGTGATCCAGGTCATCGGACCTGTGTTGGACATCAAATTTCCCGACGGAGCGTTGCCTGAGCTGCTCAACGCCGTCACGGTACAGCGGGGGGAGGAGACCATCACTCTGGAGGTGGCCCAGCACATCGGCGACAATGTGGCCCGCTGCATCGCTATGGCAGGCACCGACGGCCTGACCCGTGGCATGCCTGCCGTGGATACCGGGGGACCCATCACCGTCCCCGTGGGAGAGTGTACCCTGGGGCGGATCTTCAATCTGCTGGGAGAGCCTGTGGACGACCGGCCCGCCCCTGAGGCTCAGGAGCGTTGGCCCATCCACCGCCAGCCCCCCGCCTACGATGAGCAGCAAAGCACCACCGAGATCCTGGAGACCGGCATCAAGGTGGTGGACCTCATCTGCCCCTACGCCAAGGGCGG
>CAJUEU010000094.1 GCA_910585735.1 uncultured Oscillospiraceae bacterium
CTTATGAGTGCTGGCGTTTCAGCAGCTTGGCGGAATAATGACCAGCCATAGCGAAAAGAGATCGTTTTGACCACGGATTGCAGTACGGATTTGGGCCTTCTTTTAAATTTAGAGGCCGGTTAGACCTGCCCTCGCAGTTCCAACCGGCTCCCCTGAAATCACCTATAACATCATCATGCTCTTACGAGCCTCAAAAGTTGTGCGTTTGGGCACGCGCTCCTGCCCTTATTTTCTCTTTGTCTAAAAGGGCTTCAAAAATTACGCATTGGGGCTTCTTGGCAGGCCCTTATTCCCGGACCTTGATCCAATTACATCGGTGCTGAGGGTGCTCAACTTTTTCGAGCCCTTTTGCACAACTTTTTCGTTGACAAACACAGCCATAACACCGTCCCTCCCTATTACTGCGGTTTAAAGCTGTCCTTCAGGCTCACCGCCCGGTTGAACACCAGATGTCCGGGCTTACTATCCTTGCTGTCGGCGCAGAAATACCCCTGCCGCATGAACTGGAACCGCTCCGACGGCTGGGCGTGGGCCAGCCCCGCCTCCACCTTGCACCCGGTGAGCACCTCTAGGGACTTGGGATTCAAACAAGCCACAAAGTCCTTATCCGCCCCATCTGGGTCCGGATCCGAGAACAGGTCGTCATACAGCCGCACCTCCGCGTCCACGGCGGTGGCGGCGTCCACCCAGTGGATGGTGGCCCCCTTCACCTTCCGACCGTCGGCGGGGTTGCCGCCCCGGCTGTCCGGGTCGTACTCGGCGGCGATCTCGATGACGTTCCCCTCCTCGTCCGTCTCATAGCCCACGCACTTGATGAGGTACGCCCCCTTCAGCCGGCACTCCGGTCCGTTGGGGTACAGCCGCTTGTACTTGGGGATAGGCTCGGGCAGGAAGTCCTCCGCCTCCACCCAAAGCTCCCGGGAGAAGGTGACGGTACGGGCGCCGTCCTCGGGATGGTTGGGGTTGTTCTCCACCTCAAAGGTCTCAGTCTGCCCCGCGGGGTAGTTAGTAATGACCAGCTTCACAGGGCGGAGCACGGCCATCACCCGCCGGGCCGTCTCGTTCAGGTCCTCCCGGAGGCAGTGCTCCAAAAAGGCATATTCGATGGTGTTGTCCGACTTGGTCACCCCCACCCGGTCGCAGAAATTGCGGATGGAGCGGGGGGTGTAGCCCCGGCGGCGCAGACCGCACAGGGTGGGCATACGGGGATCGTCCCAGCCGGACACCCGGCCCTCCTCCACCAGCTGGCGCAGCTTCCGCTTGGACATGACGGTGTGGTCGATGCCCAGCCGGGAGAACTCGATCTGCCTGGGCTTGTGGTAGGGGATGGACACGTTCTCTGCCACCCAGTCGTACAGGGGCCGGTGGTTCTCAAACTCCAGGGAGCACAGGGAGTGGGTGATGCCCTCCAGGGCGTCCTCGATGGGGTGGGCGAAGTCGTACATGGGATAGATGCACCACTTGTCCCCCTGGCGGTGGTGGTGGGCGTGGTTGATGCGGTAGATCACCGGGTCCCGCATATTGAAATTGCCGCTGGCCAGGTCGATCTTGGCCCGCAGGGTGTATCTCCCGTTCTCAAACTCCCCCTTCTTCATCCGCTCAAAGAGGTCCAGGGACTCCTCCACCGGCCGGTCCCTCCAGGGGGAGGTGGCGGGCACGCCGATGGTGCCCCGGTGCTCCTTGAACTCCTCCGGGGACAGCTCGCACACATAGGCCAGCCCTTTCTCGATCAGCTCCACCGCGTACTCGTACATCTGGGGAAAGTAGTCGGAGGCGTAGAAAAAGCGGTCTCCCCAGTCGAAGCCCAGCCAGTGGATGTCCTCCTGGATGGCCTCCACGTACTCCACGTCCTCCTTGGCGGGATTGGTGTCGTCCATGCGGAGATTGCACAGGCCGCCGTACTTCTCCGCGGTGCCGAAGTCGATGGT
>CAJUEU010000095.1 GCA_910585735.1 uncultured Oscillospiraceae bacterium
CATAGCAAATCAGATAAAACTCAAGATCCAGTATGGTGACAGTATGTTCCATAGGACACGCTCCTTTTTTCTATGAGGGACAGTATAAAGAGTATCAAGTCCCCGGTCAAGTCCTCAGGAAAAATTTTAATCTTTCTTAGGAATTTTCTCCCTGTAAAAAAATGGCCCCTGACCTGTCGTAAAAACATCTTGCCACCGGAAGGAAAGTGTGATATCTTATTATTGAGAACTATTCCTATCAAATTTCAGGAGGTGACATTATGCCGGGCAAGCGATATTCCAGACAGCGGGAGCTCATTTACCAGGCTGTGCAAGGCTCTGACCAGCACCCCACCGCCGAGATGGTCTATCAGTGGCTCAAGCCGGACAACCCCAACCTGAGTTTGGGGACGGTATACCGAAACCTGAACCTGCTTTCAGAGGAGGGTATCCTCACCCGGATGCCCTTCCCGGTGGAGCGCTATGACGCCGTCACCGAGCCTCACAGCCATTTCCGCTGCAAAAGCTGCGGCCAGGTCTTTGACTTTGACCACTTCGACCTCACCGCCCCCCAGCTCCGGGCTCTGGACGATGCCGCCGAGGCGGCCCAGCCCGGCTTTCTGGTGGAGCGCCACGAGCTGACCTTCACTGGGCTGTGCCCCGCCTGCCGCAAGCGACAGCAAAGCTGTGACCGCCCTTCTCAGGATACCTGAGGAGGTAAAATTTTTGAAGGGAGAAGAACAATATGGAACTCAAGGGCAGCAAGACCGAGGCCAACCTGTGGAAGGCCTTCGCCGGGGAGAGCCAGGCCCGGAACAAGTACACCTATTTTGCCAGCAAGGCCAAGAAGGAGGGCTATGAGCAGATCGCCGCCCTCTTCCTGGAGACCGCCGACAACGAAAAGGAGCACGCCAAGCTGTGGTTCAAGCAGCTCCAGGGTATCGGCACCACTGCCGAGAACCTGAAGGCCGCCGCTGCCGGGGAGAATGAGGAGTGGACCGACATGTACAAGGAGATGGCCGAGACCGCCAGGGCCGAGGGCTTTGACGAGCTGGCCGCTCTGTTTGAGGGTGTCGGAGCCATCGAGAAGGAGCACGAGGAGCGCTACCTGGCCCTGCTGAAGAACCTGGAGGCGGGCAAGGTATTCAAGAAGGGAGAGGTCTATATCTGGAAGTGCCGCAACTGCGGCCACATCCACATGGGCACCGAGGCCCCTACTGTCTGCCCCGTCTGCTCCCATCCCCAGGCCTATTTTGAGCTGGTGGCCAAGAACTATTGATTTTTCCATCAAAAAGCGAGGTCTCTCCCGGTGGAGAGACCTCGTTTTTTGTACATTTCCCCCTTGTTTATGTTATATTTTTGGTGTAAAATAAAGAAGTATATAGAAAAATGACGAAAGAAGGTATTCCCCCGTGAGCAGAGAAGAAAAGGAGTCAAAAAGCCAGAGCCAGCAACGGAAAATGGTCCGTACCTATCTGGACGACCTGCCTCAGGGCGATGAGGCCCTCCTCCGTGCTGACGCTCTGAAGAGCCGGAAGGAACGCAAGCTGCTCCCCGACGGCTGCAGCAGCAACACCCTGTATCGGGACATCATGCGCATCGCCTGGCCTTCCCTGGTAGAGCTGTTTTTGGCCAGCCTTGCCTCCATGGTGGACATGATCATGGTGGGCAACATCAATGAGGAGTTTTTCCATGTGGTCAGCGACCACGCCATCGGAGCGGTGAATCT
>CAJUEU010000096.1:0-606 GCA_910585735.1 uncultured Oscillospiraceae bacterium
TGGATCCACCCCGCCAATGGTGGCAAAACGGAGAAAACCCTCTTCGATCCCGGTGACGATCAGTCCAATTTCATCTAAATGAGCGTCCAGTAAAATCTTTTTGGCGTTAGGCCTTCCGCAATGGCGAACCCCGATCACACTGCCCAGAGTATCAACGGAAACTTCATCCATGAAAGGATTTAGCAGCTCATTCGCGGTCTGGGCGACTGTGCCCTCAAAACCGGAAGGCCCAGCCAGGCAGCACAAACGGTTTAATGTATCAAAAAAGTCCATCTTTTCACTTCCTTTACATTTTAAAATCCTTGAACGATATCTTTGAAGGCCTTGCCGCGCTCCATAAAGTTTTTGAACCGATCGAAGGACGCGCAGGCGGGAGACAGAATCACCACGTCTCCTTCAGAGGCTGCATCTCTTGCGGCCTCAACAGCCTGGCGGAAATCGTCGTATTCTTCAATGGGAAGGCCACTTTCCCGGAAACCCGGGGCACCTTCTACCGCAGTACGAATTTTGGAAGCAGTATCTCCTGTCAAGATAAGACGCCTTACATGCTTTAGAACTTCGGGGCCCAGGGCCTCAAAAGGAATATGCTTATCGTATCCTCCGGCA
>CAJUEU010000096.1:616-1564 GCA_910585735.1 uncultured Oscillospiraceae bacterium
AATCAAGATGACCTTTTCCGAAAAGGATCTCAGACCTGCGATCGTTCGGGTCGGGCTGGAGGCAATGGAATCATTATAGTACCGGACCCCATTTAGAGTCCGTACCAGCTCAATGCGGTGTTCCACTCCGCCAAAAGAAGCGGCAAAGGTACGGATGGTTTCATCCTTCACAAGGCCGTTGACCGCGGCAATGGCCGCCATATAGTTCTCCACATTGTGATCGCCAGGAAGTAGGATCCCCTCTCTGGAAAGGACTGCCCGTTCTCCCTCGCCGTCTCGGATCCAGATGGTATTGTCACGCAAGAACACAGCGGAACCTTCCAGCTCCTCTTTTCTACTGAAAAGCGTAACAGCACCCTTGGCTTCGGAGACAAAGGAGCGGGTAATATCGTTGTCAGTGTTCAAAATGACCCGGTCCCCTGTCCTCTGGCGAAGAAAAAGGTTTTTCTTTGCGGCGATATACTCCTCCATAGACTTGTGGACATCCAGATGGTTGGGCGCCAGATTGGTGACCACTGCGATATGGGGGCTCAAGTCCATGGTCATAAGCTGAAAGGAGCTAAGTTCTACTACCGCATAATCGGCGGGGGTAATGTCCCCAGCTTCCGGTAACAAGGGATTGCCAATATTGCCGCCCAGATGGACCCGATACCCTTCAGACTTCAATAATTCAGCAATAATAGTGGTGGTAGTGGTTTTTCCGTCGCTGCCGGTAATGCCAATGATAGGGCAAGGACAAACCTGGAAAAACACTTCCATTTCAGAGGTGAGAACGCTCCCACGCTTCACCGCAGCACTCAGCTGCGGAAGATCGGGCCGCATTCCGGGGGTGCGGAAGATGACATCCTGTCCCTCCAAATGGTCCAGGTAATCCGTTCCCAGGCGAAGACAGACACCGGACGCCTCCAGCTCCTCTGCCTGGGGGCCAAAAGCGGTTCGGTCACGTTT
>CAJUEU010000097.1 GCA_910585735.1 uncultured Oscillospiraceae bacterium
CGCGCGGAAACCATTGTGATGGTCAACCGCATCCTGGGCCGCAGCGTCAACGCCGGCACGGTGGTCAAGGGCTACAAGACCTTCTCCGATGTACCCACCGGCGCGTGGTACTATTGGGACATTGTGGAAGCGTCCAATGGTCACAGTTTCAGCATGAACGGCTCCACGGAACAGTGGACCGCCCTGGGATAATCCCATAACACTTTCAGCCCCGGAAGGACTTTGCTCCTTCCGGGGCTTATTTTGCGTTTAAGGAGGTATATTTGACGAAAACAAGCGGAAATGAAAACTTTTATCACGCTGTCAGCCTGAGCGGAGGAAAAGACAGTTCTGCGCTCCTTTTGCTGATGATGGAAAAGGAAATGCCCATTGACTGCGTTCTCTATGCGGATACGGGCATGGAATTTCCTGAGATGGAGGCCCATATCGCCAAATTGGACGATCTTCTCTATCGGGAACGCGGCATCCATATCATCACTCTGCGCCATCCCCATGGTTTTGAGTGGCTGATGTTCGACCAGCCGAAGCAGCGCCCCGATTGTTTGGAGCGCCGCGCCCGGATGGGGATACCACCCCAAGGCAACGGTTGGCCGGGTGCAAAGGTGCGCTGGTGTACCGGAGAACTGAAAACCCGCCTGATTCGGAAAGAGGTCAACCGGCTCAAAAGGGAGAAGAACGCCCTGCACTATATCGGCATTGCCGCTGATGAGACACAGCGGTGCAAGGACGACACTTCCCATCGCTATCCCTTGGTAGAGTGGGGGATCACTGAAACCCAAGCGTTGCAGGTTTGCTACAACCGGGGATTTGATTTTGGTGGGCTGTACGAGATTTATCATCGGGCTTCCTGTTGGTGCTGCCCCTTGAATAGTATGGACAATCTGCGGAAAATACGAATCCACCATCCGGAGCTGTGGGCGCGGCTACGGGATATGGACAATCGGGCGCGGGCCATATTCGGCCCCGGCCCCCTGGGACAGTTCAAGAAGGATTGGAGCGTGGAACGGCTGGAGGAACGCTTTGCCCGTGAGGAAAAGAAGGGCAAAACCTAATGCACCTTCTCCGCCGTCTGGCGGTTCCGCCTTAGTTGTGTTTTTGAGTTAATGCTACAATTTGGAAAGGAGGTAAACCCTTATGGACTATGAGACAAAACGCCCGCTGATAGAGGCAATCGACAAATGCCTGCTAGATCACTCTACTGCTGTGGGAACAGAAGATGTGGGACCTGAAATTGGAGACGTATACCGTCTGTATGATATGGAAAATTTCCCAAAAACTATCGCAGATCAGTGGCTTTCTGACCTTGGCAGGCTGACGGATATGGCAAAGCAGATCAGAGAGTCGATTGTGGAGGCGGGCAAGGAGGCCGCTGTCCAGCAGAAATCGGAACCGGCCACACTGAAACGGAGACAGGCCATTTCCACCGAAGTGCAGACCACATTGCAAATGCTGGTGGACACCGACCTGAAGCTATACGGCGAAGTAACGGGAGACACCTTGGAGGCGATCCAGACACAGGGCTTTCTTTTGCGGGACGGCGCTTTGATAA